>JASMLG010000095.1 GCA_030748805.1 Phycisphaerales bacterium
GAAGCGTTGGCGTACCCGCTCGATTTACTGGTACTCCTCTTTGGTATAACGAAAGCGGTAATCATACTTGGATTGAGTTTTGGGATAACGGTTGGCATTACACCGAAGCTGATACAGGGGTTGTTGATTCTGCTTGGTTCGACGGTTCAGCAGCAAAAGCAACCAAAGACCACCCGCAACACGCTATTTTCGCAGTGACTTGGAATCAAAGTGACAAACATTTTCCTCTTGTGTGGCTTCCAGAAGTAAAAACATACGGCGCTATAGACGTAACAGATAGATATGCTAAAGAACAAGAAGTGGAACTGGTACCAATTCGAGTACGTGCGTTGGATATAGATGGAAAAAGGGTAATTAACAAAATAATTGTTTCTAACAAACAAGGAAAGTTGTTAGTTGAAGGTAGTACGAAAGATGAGAGTGCTGACGCGAATGAACATCTCACATTTACGTTGCCAAAAGGTGAGACGGTCATCATTCAATCAAAAGATGATGCGGTTTTGTTAAAAGTTGACTCGGAGCAAATTATTGATTTGCCATCGGGTTCGTTGACAAGGCGAGCTGCTGAACTTTTTGCTTCTCAACTTTGGAACCAAAGGAAAGTTGTTATTGAAGATAACATTATTGAATACGATGGAAAGGCAATGCCATTTTGGTTTACAACGTACGGTGATGCACCATTTGGTGAGAAATCACTTTGGATTTCTATGCATGGCGGTGGTGGAACTACTCCAGAAGTCAACGATTCGCAGTGGCAAAATCAAAAGCAGTTATATGCACCAGAAGAAGGTGTCTATGTTGCGCCCCGTGCTCCTACGAATACGTACGACCTTTGGCATCAATCCCACATCGACCCGATGTTTGAAAAATTGATTGCATACATGATTAAAACCCAAGGTGTTGACCCAAACAAGGTGTACATCATTGGGTATAGCGCAGGCGGTGATGGTGCATATCAGCTTGCACCGCGTATGGCAGACCGACTTGCAGCAGCAGGCATGATGGCGGGACATCCCAACGAAACAGTTCCTGATGGGCTAAGAAACATAGGTTTCGCTCTGCACGTCGGGGCTGAAGACAATGCATACGATCGCAACAAAATAGGCAAGCAGTGGAAAGAAAAACTTTCTGAATTGCAAGAAGCAGACCCCGATGGCTACGCTCACCAAGCAGTAATACATAAGGACAAGGGTCACTGGATGGATAAGGAAGAATCGGTTGCTCTTGACTGGATGGCTAACTTTATTCGAAATCCTTACCCAGACAAAGTTGTGTGGGTACAAGATGACGTTTTGCACAATCAATATTACTGGCTTGGTGTTGATGAACCACAAGCTCGTACAAAAATCGTCGCGTCCATAGAAGATCAGGCCATCACGATACATGAATCAGATGTAGGCAAATTGACTGTGTACTTGAATGATTCCATGCTTGATTTAGATAAACAAATAACGTTTATATACAAGGATAGATTTTTTGGTTCTCAGAAAGTAGTTCGTGACAGGAATATCATTCAAAAAACTCTGCGCGACCCAAAAGATTATTACACTGCCCAATTCGACTTACTCTTGCCTTAAATGCCAATTCCAACATGTAAAATTAAACCCTCTTCCACAAGCAAAATGCAGTTGTTGCTCGCTGCATCTATGTGGACGCTTGTTGGTTTTGGCTTACTTGGTTTTGGATTGAAGTGGCTCATTGGATCGGAATCAAAGTGGATATTGTTGCTGTTGCTTGGCTCAGTAATCGTTGGTGGCATCAAGGGAAAATTTATTTTAAACAAAACTGCAATGCGAACAATCAACCGTGTGCAAAGTCGAGGTGATGGAACGTGCATCTTTGGCGTTTTTTCAATATGGTCTTGGCTATTTGTAGTAATGATGATAGCTCTAGGGAATATATTACGAATGAGCGGTTTATCAGATGACATTCTGGGTGCGATTTACTCTGCAGTTGGAGTAGCTCTTATTATTGGTTCTGTATTTACTTGGAATGCATTTATCAATTTGAAGGTTTAATCTTGCTAAGTTCTAATTCCAAATCATTAATCGCTTTTTGTATTTCCTTCAACGTTGCAGCGTAATAATGCTCTGTGTGGTAGAAATACTTTGCGACATCCGCATCAATAATATGTACTTGTTTTGGGTCTTCCTCAGGAACCAGGATGTATTGTCCAACATGAAATTGATCTAAAGCAAGCGAATCAGAGCCATTGTTTAATACAACTAAATCCTTTAAAGCAACAGATCTTCTCAATCGCATTAAATCCTTTGCGTTGTGGATAACAATTGAATGACGTTTTGCGCCTGAAGACGTTTCCTGATTAGTAGCAGTCAGTATTTCCTTCCATTCATTCTCGCTTGAACAGTGAACTGTCTGTATGAACGGAACCGCTCTTCCTTCTTCAAAGGTGATTATGAATGCTTTCTGTAGATCATCTGCAAAAAAGTCGTTTGGGTCTGAAACACCAGCAGAACGTGCAATAGCTTGGTCGAGGAATTCTACACCCATTCCTTCGCCGTTCTCTGATCTAAAGAAAGCAAGTCGGCTTGTGGGAATTGGGTCGGCTAAATTCAGTCGCTTAATGATTTCATAAACCATCCTGGTTACTAAAATTGATTCTCCTGGAAAATGTCCTTTTGCAAATTTAGCAAATGCAGGATTGTTTTTGTATGTGTAATTTTGAGCGATAATATCTCTTGCTATCTTTCGATACATTTGAAGTGGTTCGTTTTTCTCTAAGAAAGCAAGGTCAAAGACGTCATCCTGCCTAATTCTGTAGGAGTCTCGAAAGAGTTCTGATTCGGCATTATCAAATCTAGGATCATCTTTTGGCATTGCACTCATAACGCTGTCGTTTTCTGGAAGTACATGTGGAATTAAGACGATAATCACTTCTGTTTTTGAAGATGTAGTTCGTTCTGATTGAAATAACCCACCGATCAATGGGATGTCAGAAAGTAAAGGAACCCTATCAAGTATTGTGTGATGTTCTTTGTTTACAAGTCCACCGATTATAAATGGAGTGTTGTTTGGTATTCTCCCATATGTTTGAACCCGCCTGCTTGAAATAGTAGGAGCAGATGCAAGCAACTGATCGTTTAAATCACGAATTTCAAGATCAGCTCCTGGAACTGTAGAAGAGACAACAGTATCAATCAACATGCTAACCTCGCTCCCATCAGCTGAAATGCGAGGTCGTATATTAAGCATGATTCCCGTCGGTAAATAAGTGAAACTAAACGCTAGCGTATCTGCGTTTGTGATTCCAGAAGTACTTGTTGCGATTGGTATATCTTGACCTACTCTAATGGTTGATTGTCTATTATTAAGAGTTAAAACACTTGGTCTTGAAAGAATCTCTGCTTTTCCATCTTGAAGAAGAGCCCGTAATTGCAAACCCAATAACCAATCACTGGCATTGCTAAACGGTCTGCTGAGGTCTATTCCAGCGAGGGTTGCACCAAAGGTGTCATTATCAGTTCCAGCATTTAACTGCCCAGCGTTTATGGTTGTAATTCCGTTTGGTGTATTAGTTAAATTCCAATCAATTCCGAGGTCCTTAAGACCATCTTCGTTGATTTCCAAAACCATACCTTCTACAAATATCTGACGAGCAGGTCTATCAATGTATAGTTCAAGCAATCGGCTAATTTCACTGAAATGTTCAGGATTTGATTCATCAAAAAACACTATGAGTTGAGTTGTTGGAGAAGAAATCATGTTAGTAGACAGGGAACTTGCTGCGTTCGGTGTCATTGACATGCCAAATGCTCCACCAGTAACAGAACCTCCTACTAACCCAGTATGTTCGGTTGCTGGTTCAGGAATCAGTACAACATATGGTAAAAGATTCCAATCTATCTCAAGTGGAATTGCAGATGGAATTGGATAAATAGTCACCCCATAACCACGAAGCAGTTCAATGGCTGTTGGAGCATCTATATAACTAAGTTGTATAACCTCGCTTCCCAAATCACCTAGAGTTAAGCTATCACGTTTTGAGTTTAGTGATTCAAGTGTTTCAGTTACAAATTGTTGAAGTAATTCAACATCGGAGTTTGCTGATACTACTGACCCTGTAATTAGAAATGAATCACACCACAAATGTGGCGGTTGGGATAGATACATTTTGTAACCAATACGAATGATGTGTGTTGTATCTAATTGTTTCTTTGCGATAGATAGATGTTCAACAACACCATCTGGTGGGATTTCTAGAACCCCATCTAATACGTTGCTAGAATTTGAATACCCCTGAGATTCATATTTTTGGGCAATTAATTCGATTAACTCCTCAATCTCCGTTTGATTCATCGATTCAAGTGGCAAGTAAACATGGTTTGAATTATTTGTTCCAACTTCTTGCTCTGGTATTAATTCTGCAATTTCTTCTGGAGATATTTCGTTTGGTGGAAGAGGTTGGATGGCTTCTTGAGAATATGTGATTATGCTTGGCTCGCCAACGACTTCGTCTATAGCTTTTGCAAGATCTGCGAAACTGGTTTCTGCCTTTGACTCAAATACAATCCCTGTACTCTTTGGCTCTTCCATTTCAATCATTCGAGTAGTTGAAGTTGTAGAGCAACCTAGGAACATAGAAGCGGAAACAAGTAAGGCACCAAGTTTGACTGCAGGATGTTTCATGTAGCGAGGGTTATTGTTTTCATCATTAATAATGGTTTTGTTGCCAAGTGTGACAACTCGTTGTACAAGGTTAAGAATCGTTGGATCATGAGTTACTATTATGACGGTTCTTCCCAACATTTGCTCTAGTACACTGCGAATGATTTTTTGAGATGTTTCTGAGTCGATTGAAGCGGTTGTCTCATCGATAACCAAGGCCTGAGTATCTCGTATTAGTGCTCTAGCAAGATTGATTCTCTGTTTCTGGCCGTGGGATAATTCAACACCATGCCCACCGATTTCTGTTTCGTATCCATCTGGCAATCTCTCGATGAATGAATGAGCCCCAGTTAACTTACATGCTTTGATAATAGTTTGTATCGAAGCGGTTGGTTTTGCGTATAAAAGGTTATCAAGTATCGATGCCTTGAACAAGAAAACCTCTTGAAAGGCAAATCCGAACATTCCGCGGATGTCTTGCATTCTCATATCTGTAATGTTGTGGCCGCTAACAGTTATTTCGCCACTAGTTGGATTATTAAACCTTGGAAGTAAACTAATAAGGGTGCTTTTTCCACTTCCGCTTGGTCCCGTAATTGCCAGGTGTTCGCCCGGGTCAATTTGCAAATTGATGTTTTTAAGTACAGGCGTATTGGCTTCATATTCAAACGAAACATCGTTAAATTCAATTGGACCAATGATACTAATTTCATGCGATCGGGTTCTCATATCAAACGTAATATCATCGATAGGTTCATCTAACATTTCCAGAACTCTGTCGACACTTGCAGATGTTCTAGAGAAATGCCCTGTCCCGCTAATTACTTCAATTACCGCTGGGTAAAGCATTCTTACATACCAGAAAAACATTAGGAACAAACCAATAGTCATGCTTCCTGTGTAAACCTCCCACGCACCATAACCAAGTAGCATCACTGTTCCTAAACCAACGAGAAGGTCTGCAACTACTTTTTGAGCAAATTGGAATTTTTGAGTTGTAATTTGATCATCACGTCCTGCTCGGATTGATTGTATAAATGTTTCGGTCTCACGTTTTTCTGCTGAAAAACCCTTTACAACTTGTGCTCCGAGAAATGATTCTACCAAATTTCCATGTGCTTCAGCAATATGTTCTTGTGCACGAAGGTGGCTTTGCCGAATAGGTAAGTAAAACTTTTTGTAAATCCAAAGATGAAACGGTAAAACTACTGTGCTGGCTAAAGCGAGTTTCCAGTTTACTAAATACAAAAGAATTATTAATACCTGAAATTCAATTATGTACCTAAGAAGTATTGGTAGTTTGTCTTGAATAAATACTTGAATTCGAAATGTATCATCCATCACACGCGAACTTACTTCACCCGGTTTTTTTGATTTATAGAAGCCAAGCCCAAGTTTTTGCATGTGGTTAAATAAACGTTGCCTTAAATCAAAGCAAACTTCTTCACTTACTCTGACAGATATCATCCTGCTTATATAGAAAAGGAAATTACGAAGAACGTAAATTGCACATAACGAACCTAGGATAATCCACAGTAACTCCCATCCACTACCATCAGCAAGTGCGGGGAAGGCATCATCTATTAATAATGCCAGAGCACATGGTAAAGCCATATCTGCAAGTGCAAGCAGACCTACAAGAATGACAACAAATGTTAGTTGTCCGCCCCATGGACGTATTAATTGGC
>JASMLG010000096.1 GCA_030748805.1 Phycisphaerales bacterium
GCAAGTGTCTCTAATATTTCAACTTCAGCAGGAATCGAGGACTATAACTCAATGGGAGCAACCTCAGCACTTCTTCTTAGAAAATCGATAGAACTATGCAAAAGTGTCATTGCAATTGAACTTCTTGTTGGTTGCGATGCCATCGATCACCACCGCCCACTTAGAAGTGGTGATGCAGTCGAACACATGCACTCTAAAGTTCGTGAAGTTGTTCCAGAACGCAATTGCGATAGATCACCAACCGAAGACATTAATGCAATTGAAGAATTACTTAAGTAATACTATTGGCACGAATTCCAAATCTGAACAATAATAATCAAATCGTTGACTTCAACGACTCCATCTCCGTTTAAATCACAAAGTGGTGAAGTTGTAGAGCCCCAGTTAAGAATTATTTCAATGAGATCATTTACGTCAAGAGTACCGTTGCCATCTATGTCTCCAGTGCAATCGCATTCATCTGGAACTCCATTTTCATTATCGTCCGAACTGTATCCATCAAGAATATCTTGATAGTCAGGCACGCAGTTTCTATTGCAATCTAATGCAAAAATGTCATCCTCTACTACACGAATAATTTGATCAGTTTCTAGATTACTTATGATCTGTACGATTCCTGAAGGCCAACGAACTGTCAGATCTATGATTTCATCGCTAGAACCCAATCCAAAATGTGCACGAAACATGTTTCCAGAGTTATAGCCAGTACCACTTTGAATTTCTCTCATCTGAGAAACCATTTCATCATCTTCGTTCATGTGAGTAATTGTCACTCGAGAACCAATCGCCGAACGATTAGTAGTGGTTCCACACAACTCAATCTCAAACCAGTGATTTCCATTTTGGTTTGTATTGCGAAGTAGACGATTCTGGCCAACACCTGGAGAATAAGTGCTGCCGCCAACTATGTAGATATCAATCCATCCATCATTATCAAAATCTGCCCAAGACCCAGCCGCCCCGTTTGCTAGTGCGCCAGCAATGAGGGTTCCTTCGCCCACCTCAGTAAAAGTATTATTCCCATTATTCCTAAATAAATGATTAGGTGGCGCAGCACCTCCAAAATTAACTACGTAAATATCTAAGAAGCCATCATTGTTGTAATCAGCCATTGAAACACATCTAGTTCTAAACGATGCATACATGCCTGCACTAACTGTTATATTTGAAAACGTTCCGTTGCCATTATTTTTGTAAAGTTTATTGTGCCCTCCACCAGTATCAGACCCCTTTTGGTTTCCAACAAACAAGTCAAGATACCCATCATTATTTATGTCACCCCATACGTGACCACGACCGTGACCAACATCATCAACTCCAGCAGATGAAGCAACATCAACCCACTCTCCATTTCCTAAATTTTTAAATAACTGATTGGTTCTTTGAGGTACATCGCTATTATCTTCAGCACCGTTTGCTATGTAAACGTCTGGAAGGTTGTCGTTATTGTAATCACACCAGCCAACACTGCGCCCTTCAACCATCTCATCTGAAAACAACGACTCGTCCCAAGTAAAACTTCCATCACCCTGATTAATCAACATCCTGTTCTTTTTATCATCACCGCTTGACACTGAAACAAGTAAATCTACAAAACCATCACCATTTATATCTTGCCATCCAATCCCGCGAGGAAGTATCCCTTCCATTGCAGTAGGGTCTCCATTTGTAATATCTGTAAACACACCTACTGAGTCGTGATGTAATAGAACGCTGTTCCCAGTGCCACTATTTGAACTCTGGGAAACAAATATGTCAGGTAGTCCATCGTTATCAATATCAGCCCATGCTGGATGATGAGACAATCCTGAACCAGCAGATGATTCTGCAGTAGTAACGTCCTCAAACTGCCCATCCCCAATGTTCCTTAGCAATTGGTTTGGGGAACCAAAATAATTACCACTGTAAAACACACCAAAATGAGAGCTGTACAAATCAATCAGCCCATCATTATCAAAATCACACCAAGCTGAACCGCGATGATTTTCGTGACCTTCGCCTGAAGTTTCTACTGTAGTAACGTCTTCCCAAGATGTAGATCCAACATTTCGATTTTCGCCTGACTGACTTTCTGAGGTACTGGTCTCCAGATGGCTCCGCTGCTTGCTGGAAGATGAAGTTCCATAAGTAGATATCTTTGAGGTAGCACCTACATAATAATGGACATTAAATAGTGAACCAAACATGGCACATATGATTATCTGTGTCTTGTATATCATTGTTTGTACATCAATTACATCTGTAAAAAGACAACTTCTCTTTATTGCATATTAACCATATTTTGGTTAAAACCTACTAATAACCTTGTAAATATGTGGATCTCAATTCTCACACGACCCCCAAGACCCGATAACTGCTAATAAATCAACTACATCAACCATCCCGTCGGCATTAATATCACCATCTCCACAATCACTTCCCCAATAACCGATCACATAGAGTAAATCACCAACGTTTACCTGACCGTTGTAATCAGCATCACCAAAGCAATAATTAATACACCCCTGCGATGGTCCTTCTACATACACAGAACCCGTACCAAAAGACATTTCATTCACCCCTCCTATGCGAATAAAATATTCCACACCCTCTTCAATTGGGCTAATAGTTAGAACAGTATTTCCACTACAACCAACAGTATCTCCGTTGCAGTCAATTTGTTCCAAGTTGCAACAACCACCTTTATAAACAACTATGTCGGTGTCAAAGTCAACTAAACCACAAGTATCGATAAGTAATTCACCACTTTGACAAGCGTAATAACTAAGCCAAATATCCTTACTCATGTCACCCAGATTTGTTCCATCGCACTGAGTTGAATCGTAACTGTCAGTTGAGTTAGTTGCTGAGATAGTTGAGATTTCTGTATATCCGTTAATTATTTGCAACGATGAATTACATTCGTCTGGAAATGGTGGATCTATTTGCATGCTTACTATTGATTGATTTGAAGGCAAACAGTCATTAACTTGATAATAAAAAAATTGAATACCAAAAAGGCCATTTTTAGGGAGATATGTAAGCGTGCTACTTGGCAAATAATACGGGGTTGTATAAATGTAAGTGTCGTTTGAGTCCTTCACAAAACCATCATTGGGAAGAGAAGTGAGTATGTAATCAAGCGTATTTCCAGAAACAGATTCCCCAAGTAACTCAATCTCAACTGATGGAAACGAAACTTCACCCAAATTGATGTCATAAGAAATCGGGGGACATGCTTCTCCACCCTTGCAAACTAAGCAATCCTTCTGCAACAGAACACTGGCACCAGGATTGGAAGTAGCTGCTACAACAATATCAAACAAACCATCTGAATCGAAGTCGGCAATCTCAACTTCAGCAGCCCCTCCTGTAATTTCTAGTGCTTGCCAATTATCAAATATCCCAGAGCCATCGTTGTATAAAATCAGTTGAGTTGGAGAAGCAACATGAGTAACTATGAAATCTAAATCACCATCGTTGTCAACATCAGTTGAAACCATTGAGTGAGGTGCGTCATTTACAACCAACGATTCTTCCAAAGTAAAACTAGCATTTCCATCATTAAGGTAAGTTGTAAAATGTCCCCCCTGCTTATCTAATGATGCGATGTCATTATCACCATCACCATCAATGTCAACAAGAAGAATATATCGTGGAGTTCTATCGTCTGTGAATATCTGAAAACTCTCTTCCCAAGACCTAGAACCACTTGACAAAATAACTGAAATAGTGTGCGAGTATATGTCTGCTGAAACGATATCTAACAAACCATCGCCATTTATGTCGGCAGATGCAGCACCTCTTGGATGCACTCCAACAAATGCGGTCTCGCCTTTTTCAAAAGTTCCATCGCCATTACTGTAAAGCGGCTCCATTATTCCGGGACTTGTTTCTGGATTTTCAGCGTCTGAATCCCAATGTAGTGTGATGATATCTTTATGTCCGTCTAAATCCAAGTCATCTATCCACAAGAATGTTGGAGTCAGCATTTGAAATTGTTGGCTAATCGAAAAAGCTCCTTTGCCGTCATTCTCAAGAATAGTTGTTGTCATTCCATAATAGTCAGGGGTGCAAAGATCAACATCCCCATCACCATCAAAATCATGACCTTCAACATATCTTGGATTTTCACCAGTGGGAAAATCAACAATATTCTCAAACATCCCAAATCCATTGTTGTACATGACTGTTATAGAGTCGGATGTTCTGTTAGCAACAGCATAGTCAATATCAAGATCGCCATCAAAATCAGCAGCAAAAACCCCAGTTGAACCACCACCTGTTTGGTATTGAATAACTTCCTCAAACCGTAAATCACCTAATGCAATTCCTGAAAAACCAAGAATACATAAGAATCCAAAAAGACAAAACCTCATAAACGAAAGTATGTGGTTTTCGATACGATTGTCAAGAGTTATCTAGTCAAAAACCTTCAGGAACAGCCTCAGTCATCAGAACAACACTCAGATAGTCCGGTAAAGCAAGCAATTGTTGCTCCAACGGGATCTGTGAATACAGAGAACCGTCCTATACTGGGAATATCGCTAGGTTCAAAACAGATATTTGCACCGAGCTCAACTGCTTTTGCGGTTGTTTCATCTACATTTGCAACACTGATATACGAAAGCCACGCGGGTTGCCCTTCCCAACTCATTTTCATCATTCCACCAGCCCAAACTTCACCATTCATAAAGACAGTGTATGGTTCTTGGCTAGTGTGACTTGCTTCGGCAGTCCAACCAAATAGTTCTGTGTAAAAAGAACTTGCTGCGTCCATATCGTTAGTGAGCAATTCGTTCCAACAAAATGATCCATGACCTTTAGGATTTTTGCCATCTCCTCCTTTAAAAATAGAAAATGTAGCACCAGTTGGGTCAGTAATTACAGCAAATCTTCCTTCGTCCCCTGCTTCTTGTGGTTCACAACAAAGAGTCCCACCGATTTCTGTTGACTTACGTGCCATTGAATCTACATCATCAGTTGAAATGTAACAACCCCAATATGAAGGAACATCATCTGGCCAATTCTCGTCCATTTTCAACATGCCACCAACTGGACAATCATCTTTCTTAAAAACTGTATATTCCATTCCCCCACAATCTGATGATTCAGTGGTCCAACCAAAAACCTTACAGTAAAATTCTGCTGATTTTTCAGTTGCTCTTGTCGCTAGTTCGTTCCAACAAAACGTACCTGCTGTGATTGGCTCCATAGTTAATTCTGCTTGCATTGCCATTGTTTTTCTCCTTTTTCTAGGGCCAGATTTCAATTTAACACAAGCAAGGACTCTCGCTTGCGGATACCATCGGTAAAATATGGCAACCCCAATAACAGATCAAAAACATGATATCCGAGCACCCCGTGGCTCAAATATATCTTGTAAGACATGGCAGGCAGAAGCAGCAATGAGAATGCTGATGAATAACCTAGATCCCGAGGTTGCTGAACGTCCAGAAGAACTTGTCGTATACGGAGGTCGCGGTAAAGCAGCACGAAACTGGAAATCATACGATGCAATTATTAACTCGCTTAAATTACTAGAGCCAGATGAAACATTACTAGTTCAATCAGGCAAGCCCGTCGGAATTGCAACCACGACCGTCGATTCCCCACGTGTCATAATCGCAAACAGTAACCTAGTTCCTCACTGGGCAACCCAAGAAATTTTTGATGATCTTGAAGCACGGGATTTGATGATGTTTGGACAAATGACAGCGGGCTCTTGGATCTACATTGGCACACAAGGAATTTTGCAAGGAACGTATGAGACGTTTGCAGAATGTGCACGACAGCATTTTAACGGTTCACTTAAAGGAACACTCACTGTCACTGGAGGATGCGGTGGAATGGGTGGAGCACAACCACTTGCCGTAACAATGAACAACGGAACATGTTTAATTGCCGATGTATGTATTGAACGATTGGAAAAGAGAGTTCACGATCGTTACCTTGATGAAATCCATTCAGATATCCTCGATGCAATCAATAGAAGTATCGAAGCCAAAAAAAATAATGAAGCAGTTTCAATTGGGTACCTCGGAAACATCGTTGACTTGCTTTCCAAATTAAAAGAACTAAACATAATTCCTGAAGTACTAACAGACCAGACCTCTGCTCATGATCCACTAGTTGGATATTACCCAAATAAAATAAGCCGAGAAGAAGCGGATGCACTTCGTGAAAGTAACCCGAACAAATATATAGAACTCTCTACTGCTTCGATGTCAGAACATGTCGAACAAATGCTATGGTTTATGCATCAAGGAGCGAAGACATTTGATTACGGAAACAATCTGCGCCAACGGGCTTACGATGCTGGCGTCAAAGATGCATTCGATTTTAAAGGATTCGTACCTGAATACATAAGACCTCAATTCTGTAGAGGACGCGGACCATTTAGATGGTGCGCTTTATCTGGTGACCCTGAGGACATAAAGAAAACCGACGAAGCCATTTTAGAATTATTCCCTGAAGATGAATCTCTAAGAAGATGGATAACTATGGCGCAAGACCGCGTTGCGTTTCAAGGACTACCCTGTCGTATTTGCTGGCTAGGTCTTGGCGAGCGAGATAAGGCGGGTCTTGCGTTTAATGAACTTGTTCGTAACGGTGATGTTTCAGCCCCAATTGTTATTGGCCGAGATCACCTCGATTGTGGGAGTGTTGCAAGCCCGAATCGTGAAACCGAAGGAATGCTAGATGGATCAGACGCTGTTAGTGACTGGCCATTAATTAATTTCGCATTAAATATTGCAAGCGGTGCAAGTTGGGTGAGTTTCCATCACGGTGGAGGTGTTGGAATTGGATTTGCTCAACATGCTGGGCAAGTTATTGTTGCCGACGGAACCGAAGAGGCGGCTGCACGTTTAAAACGTGTACTTACTAACGATCCACTAATGGGAATTTTCAGACACGTCGATGCTGGTTACATTGAGGCAGTCGAATGTGCTAAACAGCAACATGTCCAAATACCAATGAGAGATGACATCAATGAGTAATTTTATGATTGTCAATGCCCGCATTCTGACACTAGCGGGTAGTGATTTACCACGAAGGGGCGAGTCAATGAACGATCTTGGTGTAATTGAACATGGTTTTCTTGTGGTAAAAGATGGACTCATCGACCTAATTGAAAAAGGAAATCCAAACGACGAATTTATTTCCAAAAATGGTGATATTCCTGTCGTTGACGCTGGGCAACGAGTAGTAATGCCCGCATTTGTTGACTGCCATACACATACCTGTTGGGCGGGTAACCGTTTATCAGAGTTTGAAATGGGACTCAAGGGTGTCTCATATCTTGAAATACTTGAACAAGGTGGTGGAATTATTTCCACAGTTCGGGCAGTCAGAGAAGCAACTCAAGAAGAATTATCTATGGATGTACTTGGGCGTATCGGATTAATGGCATCGCTTGGAACAACAACACTCGAAATAAAAAGTGGGTATGGATTAACCACAAAAGACGAATTAAAAATGCTTCGGTCAATACATGATGCGTCGCAAAATGTTCCACAACTTTTAGTAGGTACTTTTTTGGGCGCTCACACCATCGATCCAGATCAAGCAAATTTTGTAGACCTCATTATTAATGAAACTCTTCCTGCAGTCGTCCAAGAATTCCCAGGAATTACTTGCGACGCATACTGTGAAGTGGGTTCGTGGTCCGTTGAAGATACAACTCGACTTTTTAAAAAAGCAATAGATTTAGGATGCCCAATCCGAGCGCATGTTGACCAATTCCATTCTCTTGGAATGCTAAGTCGCGCAATTGAACTTGGTGCGGTAAGCGTTGATCACCTTGAACATTCAACGGATGATGAATTATCAAAACTTGCTGGTAGCAATACGATTGCGGTGTTACTTCCTGCAAGCGGATTCTGCTTAAACGATGAATATGCAAGGGGAAGAGCAATAATTGACTTTGGCTGTCCAGTTGCCATTGCAACTAATTACAACCCCGGATCAGCACCAACCCCTTCAATGCCTTTTGCGATTTCTCTAGCATGTAGAAAACTTGGCTTAACTCCTAATGAAGCGATAACCGCAGCTACTATCAATGCTGCATGTGTTCTGAATCTTCAAGACCGAGTTGGAAGTTTAGAAGTAGGAAAACAAGCTGACATACAACTTCTTGATTGCGATGATGAAAGAGATCTTGCATGGCATATTGCTGCAGGAGGTCCACTCCTCGTTTCTATAAATGGAGAGATTGTCCATCTCCTAACTGATGGCGAAATGGAAGTAGAGGAAGAATCGTGAAAACAGTTCCACTCATCCAAGGCAAGGAAATTGATGCTGCTAGAATTTCTGCGCAGTTTGTTGTTGATATTCATAGATCATTAACGGATTATTTAAGAGCGGGTCTCACACTTCCAGAGATTGATTCTTTCATTGCAGAAAATTTGCGTGTTCTGAACTGCAAAAGCGCCTTTTACAAATACCGAATTCCTGGTCAACCACCTTTTCCAAGTCAATCATGCCTTTCAGTGAATGAATGTGTTGTCCATGGTACGCACATTATGAATCAAGCCCCACTTGCAGCAGGTGACTTAGTTTCAATCGACATTGGCGTAACTCACCAAGGTTGGATTGGTGATGCAGCTTGGACTTGGGGAATCGAATCTGTCTCTGATGAAAACATGCAACTTATGCAAGCGGGAAGAGAATCACTCACTGCAGGAATTGAAGCAATGAAACCAAATCGACCTCTTATGGACTTCGCAAGAGCGGTCGAAGAAGTAGCAGAAAATAAATATGGTTTTCATCTCATTCGTGGACTCGGTGGCCATGGTTATGGTAAAACACTTCACACTCCGCCATTTGTTTCAAATGTTGTTCCGAACCACCCCTCTGAATGGCCGGATGGGTGGCGTAAATTTGAAGAAGGAATGCTGATAGCAGTCGAACCAATGTTAGCGGTTGGAACTGGTCAAATTGAGAATGAACGTGGCACTTGGCCTATCTATTCTGCCGATCATTCTATGAGTGTTCATTATGAAGCTGATATTTTTATCAGTAGCAACGGTCCAATTGATTTAACCGAAGGACTCCACGAACTCCCGTATCTTGTTGGGAACTAATACATGTTTACTCTAGTACTTAGCGCACTAGCGCTTAACCCTATTCACTATCCTGATACAACGCGAGGTAATATTGTTGACACTATTCACAACGTTGACGTAGCAGATCCCTATAGGTGGCTCGAACAAGATGTTCGAGAGAGTGACGAAGTCCGTGCTTGGGTTACAGCAGAAAACGAAGTTACTCGTGCATATCTCGATTCGATTCCAATCTTGCCAAAGCTTAAAGAAAAACTTACCAATGCATGGAATTACGAAAAAAGGGGGTTACCTTTTCATCGCAACAATCGATGGTTTCAGTCACGCAATTCGGGTCTGCAAAACCACAGTGTTATTTACACTGGAGGTTCCTCTACGAATATCAACGAAGTTCTACTTGACCCAAACACATTTTCAGAAGATGGAACACAGGCACTCTCCATGTATTCTCCAAGTCCAGAAGGTACATATCTTGTCTGGGGCATATCTGATGCGGGTTCTGATTGGGCGACGTGGCACGCTAAAAATTTAACAACAGGCAAAATGCTATCTGAGATATTGACTGACATAAAAAACAACTCGCCCTCTTGGCTTCCTGACGAGAGTGGATATTACTATTCTAGGTATCCGCACAGCGATAGCGAAGGGCATATCGAAACAACGGATGGTTCAGAACTTTGGTTTCACAAAATTGGAACAGAACAGTCCGAGGACCAACTTGTATGGTCTGACCCCGAACATCCAGACCGATTTTATGGAGCGAGAGTAACTAAAGATGGTGGGTGGCTTGTTATCCACGTCAATGAGGGAACATCTTCAAACAATGCTCTGCTTATCAAAGGTCCCCAAGAAGACAAACTGCATTGGCTCATTACCGACTTTGAGGCGGAGGTCTCATTAATTGGTGGGATAGGTAATCAACTATGGTTCAAAACTGACCGTGATGCGCCAAATGGAAAAATTATTTCAGTTGACCTTGCGAACAACACTCCATTATGGTCAGAAATCATTCCTGAACAAAAAGATATACTTAGAAGTGCCGACATCGTTGGTGGGAAAATAACTGCAACGTGGCTTGAGGACGCTTCAACAAAAGTTACAGTTCATTCACCGAACGGAACAGAACTCTACAGTGTAAAAATGCCGGGCATCGGAACCTCCTCTGGCTTTAACGGCGACAACGAGGATATAACTGTTTACTGGTCGTATTCCAGTTACAATCAACCTCCATCTATTTATTCGCTTGATTTACTTACACAAGAAACTTCCATGTACTGGAAATCTAATGTTCCAGTAGATGTATCCAACATTATTGTTCGACGAGAGTTCGTCACGAGCACAGATGGAGCAAAGGTCCCAATATTTATTGTTTCAAACAAAGACGCCAAACGTAATGGCAATAATCCAGTGCTCCAATATGGGTATGGTGGATTCGATATTCCTATTCTCCCGTACTTTTCTGCTTCGAGGGCAACGTGGGTACAACTGGGAGGAGTCCTTGTTGTTGCATGTATTCGAGGAGGAAGCGAGTACGGCAAATCGTGGCATGAGGGCGGCATGCTTGCAAATAAACAACAATGCTTCGACGATTTCATTGCATGCAGCGAGTGGCTCATTGAAAACAACTGGACAAACCCAAAGAAGTTAGCAATTCAAGGGGGAAGTAATGGTGGTTTGCTTGTTGGAGCGTGTATGACCCAACGCCCTGATTTGTACGGTGCGTGTTTACCTGCCGTTGGCGTGCTCGACATGTTGCGATTTCCTCTCTTCACTGTTGGCTGGGCGTGGACAAGTGATTACGGTGACCCGAAGGATCCTGAGATGTTCATTTACCTATTAAAGTATTCTCCATATCACAATGTCAAAAAGGGAACATGCTACCCACCGACCTTAATCACCACGGGTGACACAGATGACCGCGTTGTTCCAGCACATAGTTTTAAGTTTGCAGCTGAACTTCAGTTTGCACAGTCATGCGAGAACCCAGTGCTCATCCGAATCGAAACCCGCGCAGGACATGGTGCAGGAAAACCTACACGACTCCGCATCGAAGAAGCAGCCGACGTCTACGCCTTTCTCTGGCAATCACTCGATATGTGATTTCGACGTGACTGTCACAGTGCATACATGCTCAACAACTCGATAAGGGGGACACCCATGATTCCATCGCAAGCGGCGGAATTGTATGGATGTCCCCACAGCAAGTACATTTCTTACGCTGCAGTACAATGCCTAAATGCGAATCAAACTTTCAAATCCACGTGGGTTTTGCGCAGGTGTTCGCATGGCAGTTGACATCGTTGATCAAATGCTTGATGTCATTAACCAAGAAGAACCACTTTACGTTTATCATGAAATTGTCCACAACAAACACGTCGTTAAACGCCTTCGAGAACGTGGAGCAACCTTCGTTGAACATATTGAAGACATTCCAGAAAATGCAATCGTAGTTTTCAGCGCTCATGGAGTAAGTCCCAGGGTAAAGAAACTCGCAGCAAACAGAAATCTAACCTGTATCGATGCAACATGTCCACTTGTAACAAAAGTACACGCTGAAGCAATTCGTTACTCAAAACGCGGTTGGCAAATACTACTCATTGGGCATAAGAATCACCAAGAAGTGGTTGGAACACAAGGCGAAGCCCCAAATGCAATTCAAATAGTTGAAACAACTGGCGACATTCCGAATTTACAAATTGATGACAAGAAGAAACTCGTCTACCTCACGCAAACAACTTTAAGTACGGACGACGCTGAAATTATTATCTCTGCACTCAGGGCAAGATTTCCTGAAATACATGCACCTCCAACAGACGACATCTGTTATGCCACAACAAATAGACAACACGCTGTCCGAGAAGACGCCTCTGATGCAGACCTTGTCCTCGTCGTCGGAAGTCAAAACAGTTCAAACTCTCTTCGTTTAACGGAGATTGCTGAAACTGTCGGCACACCTGCTTTCTTACTTGATGACGTTTCAAAACTTGATCCTTCTTGGCTAACAAATGTAAATTCCATCCTCATCACTGCTGGTGCGAGCGCTCCAGAACATCTCGTCCTTGAGCTCATTGAACACCTTACGACGCACTATGGTGGAAAACTTGAAGGCGAGTCAACGTTTGATGAAGGGATGACATTCTCTATGCCTATTTCTCTGACTTCATTTTTGAACGTAAGAGATGTCACCTCCAAAGGAAAGAATCTTTGAATACTACACAAGAACATGTATTAGAATTATTTCCACGCGATATTGAAGCAGTTACGGCTGAGATTGGGCTACCGCAATTCGCAGGAAAGCAACTACTCGACTGGATTTACGATAAACAAGTTGAATCTGTCGATGTAATGACAAATATCGCAAAAGAAAAACGAACCCTTTTAGCACAAAAATTATGTTTCCGAAGATCAGCAAGTATTAAAACGCAAATAGCATCAGACGGAACTATTAAAAAACTACTTGCATGGGACGAAGGATTAAAACAAACTGAAGTAGTCATGATTCCTTCAAAAGAACGTCGAACTGCGTGCGTTTCTAGTCAAATTGGCTGCCCTGTTGGCTGCACTTTTTGTGCATCAGGTCTTGAGGGATTGGATGGCAACTTAGATGTAGGGCAAATTATTGAACAAGTCATATCGCTTGGAGCGAAAGAAATAACAAACGTTGTCTTTATGGGTATGGGCGAACCACTTGCCAATTACAACGCAGTCACAAGGGCAATTAGAATTATCAATGCACCTTGGGGATTGGGAATTGGTGCACGAAAAATCACAATCTCCACTGTTGGTTTACCTACAGCTATTGAACGTCTTGCTACATTTGACATACCAGTCACTCTTGCATTAAGTTTACATGCACCTAATGATGATCTGCGAGAAGAACTCATACCATGGGCAAAGTTTTCGCCGATTAAAGACATCTTTAAAGCATGTCAAAAATATTTTTCTGCAACTGGAAGAGAAATTACCCTTGAGTATTTACTATTAAGAAAAGTAAACGACAGAGTTAAAGAGGCAAAAGAATTAGCAGCACTTTGCAAAACGCTAAGATGCAATGTGAACTTAATACGCTACAACGAAGTGCCAGAACTGCAATTCAAACGACCGGAAAATGCACAAGTAAAAAGATTTCAAGAAACACTTAGAAATCTAGGAGTAAACGCTCATATAAGAAAAAGTCGTGGAAGAGATATCTCAGCCGCTTGCGGGCAACTCAAACGGGAACATCAACTTGCGATTGAATAATTCTATTAATTTCGTCAGATGAAGTAGCATGCAATTCATCTGAAAGGGCTAATCCATGAAGTTGGTCAAATCTAAACAACCAATTATCATATTGATTCGGAGTATTGATAGCTTGCCCCATAGCATCTAATAAAGAGTCCCGTACTGCCCTATCTCGTTTGTGACCCCTCCACTTCTTCGGGACATAACGCCCCAAAGTTGAAACAAGAATGGATGACCAATCGCTCGTTCGCATATCAATTCTTAATGACAAATTCCATATTCGAATTCGCAATCTAGACAAAAATCTACGTGACAAAACATCACCTCTTGAAATCCTAACATTTAATCTGCTTCTAATACGTCTTAAAACTTCTGGGCTTCTCGCTAATTTTGCAAGATAAATAGGGTCTCTAATCAAAAGTGCCTCAGCAAGTGGAAGGATCGCTTTTCTAGTTAACTCTCTTCCTGTCTCTGGCTTATCGATAACGTAAAGTTGACAAATTAAACCGACAAACCTATTCGCCAAATCTTCGTCTCCCCAAATCAAACATCTAGTAATTCCATTGACTATATCAATCATTGACTGCCTGCCATCTGCAGATTCTTCAAGTTCTGGGAGCGATTGCCTACATTGCCTAATTAATCTTCTTGCTATTTCAGACAGAACTAGTCCACGACGACCCTGAATCCTGAAATCGCGAATGCACCTCCGGATTAAACGACCTAAATCAACCTGTGACTCTTCCTTAATAGGTTGCCATACTGAATTTGGATCAAGAGCCACTCTTCTACCAAAGTCAAACGCTTCAATACTTCTTGCATATCCGTCCTTCTCTACTTTCTCGACTGCTACAGTAATTGCATCCACAGTAACTGGAATCATGCCAAGCTGGAACGCCATCCCTAATTGAACCAGGTCTCCAAGGCGCTCATTGTGAAATCTATATCTTGCTAGTGAAGCAAAGTCACGAAGCACCGAATCTTTTATTATGCAAGACGGCACTAATGTCTTTGAGTCAATAACAGCGGGATTCCCATCAATATCTGTCAGAGGCGATTGATGTTCCAATGGCTCAGTATTAATTATCGCATAGGTTCGACTGTTTGATCCAACTTGCAAGGAACCAATTGGGTCTATAGCTCTAAGTACTTCCTCTCTATCCCAGCCGAGTAATAAGTCAGCTTCTCCCCAAGGGATTGCACCTATGAGAGTTCTATGAGAGTTCTTAGTTTGCTTTCTTGTAAACAATATTTGTGACCATGCTCTTCTTCCGGGACCAACGTAAACACTATTGCACTGAGCGCGTATTTCGTAGCCCATCTGACTTCCGGCTTCCATTAATACACTTCCTACTACTCCTGGTTGGTTTCCTCTAGATCCTGCAATATGCACCCTCCAAGATGTGTCTGAGGCATGTAATGGATTTGGGGGAGAGAGCCGAATATCACTTTCAGCAACAACTCTAACTGGTGGCTTGTTTCTTGTCACCTCTACTCTTTCTAATATTGGTCGAAGTGAAATTTTTATCTTAAATTTGTTTTCAGAAAACCACTTGGAAGTCATTGATGTTTCTAAAGGCATTACCTTAGTAGCATTTCTCTGTTGCCAAGTTTCTACAGGAGAAAATCTTACCTGAGCCATCTGTTCAATTGGAATGACGATTGAATGTTGAGGTCTAAATCCAAGCTTGTCTACTTCTAGTGCACTTGAAGCAAGTCGAGTCAAATCATATCTTGGCTCTTCCCCATCAGTAACAAAAATGACTGTAACTCCACTTCGTTGACATGCTGTTTCGATTGCAGCATTAATGTCCTCAGTATTGTCAAGAGTTACCTCAAACACACTCTTTTTATCATCCGTCTTAGATGGCATTACCGTTTCAATCATTGTTGATAACGAATCACCTGTTTCAATGCTGCGCCATACTAAAAATATTCTTGTCTCATCCTTACTAATTGCATCTAGTACAACATTCAGTCCATCTTCAGTAAAACGATTCTCGCCCCAAGTTTCTACATAAATTTGAATACCTTCATTATCTTTAACTCTTACGCCATCGATTACTACACGACCAACTTCTTTTTGAGTTTCAAGAACTCTTTCTGATACCCGCCTAATTACCTGAAGTGCTGCTCTTGTGCCTATCGAAGATCTGTACGATGATGGGACATCCAATTCTGGTCCTGCTTGTTGAAGGTGCTTGCTAACGTGAGCAGTTGGTCTAACATCGTGCAATAAATGCTGAGTTAATCTTGCAACTACAGAAGGATGAAGCGCATCAACAGGAACCACAACAGGGAGATGTTCCGGATCGCTTGGCAAAAATTCTCTTCCCCAAATCAAAGCACTATCTCTACCCTCGCGCCGCATCGATTGAGCTACACTCATTATTTCTCTTTCTACTTCTCCAGGCCTTGGCTCTAATACAAGAACATGCCTACATCTAGAAAGCAACCTTTCAACTGGAACCGTATCGATTGGATTTATCAACCTTAGGTTTAACATGGGAACTCGACCGAGAAGTTTCAATTCACTAATCAAATATTTAAGAGATGGATCAGTCATCCCAATAGTTATGAATCCTACTGATACCTTTTCACCCGGACTTGGCAATGTTCGTTGGCGGTTAAGTTCTAGCTGCCTACCCAAACGAATTGGTGATAAATTGTCAAGAGTTTGCCTAGTCGAAGAAACAAGTTTATCACTTACCTCAACTGAAGCAGAACCGCCAAGCAATCCATGATGAGTCACAAATACTACGGCTTGCTTGGAACAGATCGAAAGTTTTACCGCTGCAGTTGAACTTTCTTTAACTTCAGTCGGATCACATGGTTCAATTACACACAAACCTGCCCTAGTAGCTAACTCTCTTGGAGAAAGTTGGGGTGCTATAACAGGATGATCTTCAATAATTAAGATAAGGGGAGAATCAATTGTGCGCCCCTGAACTCTGTTGATTGCTTGTGAGATCTGGCGGTTAGGAACGAAAACCACTGACGGATTACCCCTCTCTAATGCCAATTCAACACCTCTGGATGAAGTTGGAACACCTTGGCATAGTTCTAAACTCGAAATGTACGACCAAAATGGTTCACAGATAGGTGAGTAAATATCCCAAGAATTGTCAATTTCAGACAACCCAGAAATTATCGATGGGATGGTCCAGATGGATTCCATAATTGGTTGTTTGTTATCACTGATAGTCATTACAGTTTCGACTCTGGAATTATCCAACGCTGCATAGCTTTAGCGAATCCGTTGTCATTATGATGACCAGCAAGAACATGCGCATGCTGCTGGACCTCATCATTCGCGTTCTCCATCACTATCGACAATCCAACTTCTTGCAGCACTTCAATATCATTTAAACCATCACCAATAGCAGCAACTCTATCCTTTTGTAGTTTTGTTCCAAGATGCCGTTCTAACATAGTCCATTTATTAACGCTTTTGCTGAAAACTTCGAGTAAGTGAGTAGATGAACCAGTAGCCTCTGAGCATGTTACTGCAGACCAATGTTGCATTTTTGCTCTAGAAGTCAGTAAAACATCTAATTTCTCCGCAATTGGCAGTAGAGTTTTTTCTTCAGCAACAGCTCCAACTCGTAATGTATGTTGAGGCCAAGGATCATCTTCAAGGGTATCTACTTCAAATAGTGAGATGCCGAGAGATTCAAACCACCAAGTCGACGCACTGTGTAATGGCGCATCTCCAACTAACACATATTGAACACCACATTGATTTGAATCCTTAAGTAACAAACATCGGTGTTCACCATCTAAAACATGCGATGAAACATCGCTCACTACTGAATAATCTACAGTATCACGTTTTATTGTTTCTCCGTTTCGGTTTGTTAACTTTGATCCACCAGCTGTAATAGATACACCAAGGTGATCAATAGCATTTAGAATATGCTTGCATTCTGTATAACAACGACCAGTAGCAACCACTATTTCTACACCTGAATCACGTACCTCATCAAGAGCATGCATATTTTGTGCAGAAACTTCACCCTGCCCACACAACAGCGTGCCATCTAAATCCATCACTAATACATCCCAATAATCGTGTGTCACGTCCCGTAACCTACGTTCTATGGGCAATTAGGGCAACCCCAACAAGAATTGACTTGCCTTATTAGTGTTTTCATACTACCCTTCAATTGTGGTTGCAAAGGAAAAAAGAGCATGATTGAGTCGGCCATGAGCACGATTCCTTCCTCTCTTGCCTGTTCACTAGAACCTGTACTAAAAAAACAAACCAATAATAAACTTTCGGATATCCATTGGTTCCGTACTGATTGGCAACGTGGAGGCGCGGCTACTGGTTTTGCAACTTGGGAAAATCAAGATAATTCACAATCTGAAGTAGTAATAAAACTACCCGTTGTTGAAAAAGAACTTCGTTGGACTCGAAGAATGCAAGATGCTGGCGGTGTTGCTCCATTGCTCTTTTCCAGCGGTGAACAACTAAATGGATACGATTTAGCATGGATGGTTATTGAACGATTTCCAGTGGGTCCTTTAGGAAAACGTTGGGATAAAACTAACATAAAAAGAATCGCTGACGCTGCAGCAAGATTCACTCTTGCTGCTACCGAGTATCAAGTTGATCAAGATGGCAGAAAAGAGGATTGGAAAACCCTCTTATCAGTTGCAAAAAAAAGTGTTCGAGAGAACCATATTGAAAATGAATCAAAATGGAAAAAAGCGCATTCTCTTCTTTCAAAAAAATTGGACTCGATTATTCAAAGATGGCGTAGCCGCAGAATTGATCAATGGCTACATGGCGATCTACATTTTGCAAATGCGATGTGTAGAAACGACGACCCAAATGCATCGGTAGCTCTAATTGATCTTGCAGAAGTTCATGCTGGCCACTGGATTGAAGACGCTGTTTACCTAGAACGGCAACTCTGGGGACATAAAACCCGCCTAAAGGAATCAAAACCGATTCAGGCAATGGCTAAAGCCAGGAAACAATTAGACATGCGTGTTGATGACGATTACATTGAACTTGTGGATATTCGTCGACTTCTACTAGCAGCCACAGCTCCTTCTTTTATGCAATCGGAAGGTGACCCAAGATATCTGGCATCATGTTTGCAGCAATTTCAAGGTGCTGCCGATAGATTACATTTGAAATGATGTGTTAATATTTTGCGAATGATGAACAACCTGATTCAAAAGATAAAGCCAGTTGCCAGATCTATTAAGTATGGGCGGCTATTAAGAAAAGCTCAATCTGATTCTCTTGATAAAAACGCCTCCCCCCCTAATCCACCCGTTTCGTTTATATTTGGTTGCGGAAGATCAGGAACTACCATCTTAGGTAAACTTCTAGATACTCACGATGATGTGATTTATTTGTTTGAACCATACCATTTGTGGCGAGCGATTCTTCCTGAAACGGACATGATTCAGTTGTATGGAGATTGTGACACTAATTGCATTTTGGATGGTGATCAAGTTCCCGAAGCAGTAATTCAACGATTCAATTCTTGCATGGCTGCTGAACTAAAGAGATCAAAGAAAACACACGCATCGTTAATTGAGAAAACGCCTATCAACGCGATGAGAATTCCACTCCTTTCGAAGATTAGCCCAAAGTCACAGATGCTCCATTTAGCTAGAAATGGAATCGATGTAGTTAGATCTATAGATCGATTGGCAAGCACAAATACATATCAACTCAGTGGCAAGGGCGACTGGAACCAATGGTGGGGTCGCGACCATTGTAAATGGAAATCTCTTTGCGATGATTCTATTGAAAAGGGCTATTTTGTAGATGAAATTGAGTCATTAACTACGAACATCGAGGTTGGTGCACTTGAGTGGCTTGTGAGTTTAATTGAGATTAACCTCAATCAAGAACAATTAGGCAATCAACTCCTCGAAGTTTCCTATAACAACCTTACTGAGAATCCAAAAATTCAACTAACCAAAATATGCAATCATTTTGGGATTAAATCAGAGGATTCATGGCTTGATTATTGCTCTAATCAACTCGACAGCGCCAGAAAGAACCAAGGCGATCCAATAGTCCTTCCTCCAAAAATGTGCGAAGCATTCAATGCATTTCAAGATCAGTATGGCTTTGACGGGCAAGCAATCACCTAATAACTGTTTGCGGGTACTTTAGATATGGGATAGAATGCCACGTTCTCAATTAAGGACGACTTAAAAATGGATCGAGACAGATTAAAAGATATACAAACAGCAGATCTTGCTGAGAGCCAAGTAAACGAGGATTTCGTACATTGGCTAAAAACAAAAGGTCCAAGTTATTTGTTAATAATAATGATCGTAGTTGTCGCTTATCTTTTATTCGTACGGTATCAACAGGGCCAAAGTGCACACCGTGCTGAGGCATGGAGCGAGTACTTTGAATCGATAAACTCTGGTCTTCCTGCATCCCATGAGGATGTCGCTAAAACTTATTCAGGAGTTGATGCAATTGAAGGGTTGGGTTTAATCAATGCTGGAGATGCATATCTTAAAGCTGTGATTTTAGAAAAAACAATCGGAAGTAACGATGATATCTCAACTGAATTATCCGAGGAAGATCGCACTTTTTATCTTACAAAATCAGACAACTTATATAAGCTAGTAATCGACAAGGATGATCAATCGAACGAATATTCATTGCTTACTGTTACTGCTTTATATGGTCGTGCTGCAGTCGCTGAATCAAATGGAGATATAGATTCAGCAAAGACTTTTTATGAAAAAATTATTTCCCGAATTTCAAACCAATATCCTGCACTTGCAGATCAAGCTCGCTCAAGAATAGATACTCTCCCACCACTTGCTAACACTATCAATCTTCCTTCAGACCTAGACGTTTCCGCTCGTAACAATCAAGTATTACAGCGAGATTCAGCACCAATTAACTCCACAGTAGGATCATTAACTGATATCACTGAGAGTGACGGTTCAAAATAATGCGTAAACCGAGTAATCGGTCTAAAAATATTTTAGATGGTGGCGGCAATATAGATTCAAACGCACTTTACCGAGAATATGAAGAAAGATTGTCTTGTGACGATTCTCCGGTTGAAGCAACTTTTACTTTAACAAGAAATCTAGATAGGCGGATAGATAGTTATCTCGCAACTAGAATCCCTTTTCTTTCCAGAACAAGTATCAAACGGCTCATTGAAGAGAAAATGGTTACAGTCAACGGAAGATTCCCTAAGGGTTCCACCAAACTTCACAAAGGGGATGTTGTCAATGTCATTCTTCCTCCTCCACCCTCTTCAGAAATCCCTGCAGAAGAAATCCCACTAAAAGTTTTGCATGAGGATAACGATTTAATTATGATCAACAAGGATGATGACATCATCGTTCACCCAGCAAGATCCAATAAGTCAGGAACAATAGTAAACGCTCTTTCTTGGCACTTCCAAAATGTAAGTAGTGGGGAACTTTCCTCAGTTGGTGAAGAATACGCAAGACCGGGTGTAGTGCATAGACTCGATCGGCACACAACTGGAGTTATGGTGGCTGCTAAAACAGACACTGCTCATTGGCGACTTGGCAAACAATTTGAACAAAGAAAAACTAAGAAACGTTATCTAGCGATTGTTCATGGAGAAGTCGAACCGCTTAGTGACACTATTGATGTTCCCCTTGGCAAACACCCAACTAAACGAGACGGTTATGCAGTTAGATGGGACAACACTGGCAAACCGTCTGTGACTTTGTTTCATGTAAGAGAAATATACGAAGGTTACTCTCTCCTTGAATTGGACTTAAAAACCGGACGAACACATCAAATCCGATTGCACTTACAGCATTTGGGCTATCCAATTGTTGGAGATGATATTTATGGAGGCAAGCACTTAAAGTATTCAGACATTGTTCCAAGAGGAGTTCAAATCGATAATCCAAGAACTGATTATGTAATTCAACGACAAGCTCTTCATGCTGGGTATCTTGCTTTTACACATCCAATTACCGAGAAGCCACTTGAATTCACAGCCCCACTTCATGAAGATATGGCAAATCTGCTGAAACTTCTTAGGAAGTATAGATTCAAAAAAGCACCCACACTGCCAAACACCATTATCAAACTCGACTCCACAATCTAATGCTTTAATAGCCATTCCCTACTTCCCTAGGGTGAGAGCCCAATACATAAGCCCAGTTACAGGTTTAAATCTGAGCTTATCACCATTGTTATGGCTATCAAGTTATTTACCTCATCTTGATTGAAACAAGAGCGATCATCGCAAGGATGACTGCCACTACCCAAAAGCGAGTTACGACCTGCGATTCAGACCAACCCTTTCGGTGGAAGTGATGATGAATTGGAGCACATCTAAAGATACGCTTTCCGCCGGTAAGTTTGGAGTAATAAATCTGCAAAAAACTACTCCCAATTTCCATAACGAAAACTCCCCCTATTATCAATAGCAAAAATTCTTGACGAATAATAATCGCTATTGTTGCAAGCAATCCCCCAAGTGGCATTGATCCTGTATCGCCCATAAATACCTTTGCTGGATGGCAGTTGAACCACAAGAAGCCAAGGCAAGCACCAGCTGTCGCTCCAGTTACAACCATCATCTCAGCTGCACCTTCAATATAAGGCAGTAGTAAGAATCCCGCTAAGTCAGGTGAGCCAGCGATGTAGCAAAGTATCATCAATGCGAAACTTGCAATCATTACCGTTCCAGGTGCAAGACCGTCTAAGCCATCAGTTATGTTGACAGCATTCGACATTAAAACAACCATAAATACCGAAATAACAATGAAGCTAACCGAGCCCAGAATGATAACGTTCGGAGAAAGGATTAATGATTCAGTACTTGGCAAATAAGTCCGCACAAATGGTAGTGTCAATGAATGGGCGGCTTCACCTCCTCCGGAATACTTGAAAACCATTACTCCGACAATTGCACCAAAACCAAACTGAAACAATAATTTTTCCCAAGAATACAAGCCATCTCTAGATCCGGGCTTTCTATGCCCTGCAACTAATTTTAGGTAATCATCAATCCCACCTAAGGCAGCAAACAGGAAAATTACCATCAATAAAAGTTGAACGTATCGGTTGTTGAGATCAGCTAGTAACAATGTAGTGACTAGAACTGAGCCGATTAGTAACATCCCCCCCATGGTCGGCGTATTCTCTTTGCTCTTCATAAGAGCATTGAGTTCTTCATGATTGAACTCTGCGTGGTCGCCGATCTTCATCTTGATTAGCCATCTAATCAGTGGTTTTCCTAGGATCATTACAATAAAAAAAGCCACTACTACAGCGGTGAATGAACGAAACTCCCTTTGGTACAAGACCTGTAGGAATGAATATAACCCTACACTGTCTAGCCATTGGTCCATAGATTGCAATAAGTTGTAAAGCATGTATTAGGTGTATCGTCGGCTACAGCGTTGAAACTTTTGTATGACGAATTGTTTCAATAATTCTTTCTAGTTTGAAGCCCCTTGAACCCTTTATCAAAACTGTATCTCTAGGGCATAGCAAATTTGCAATTCTCTCGATAGCGGAATCATCGGATACTGGCTCAAAAATCGAACCTAACATCTCTGATACTGGCTCCATTTCTTGACCTACTAGAATAATTAGATCCACCTCTGTTTTTGAAATCAAATTAGCCAGCAATTTGTGCTCAAAGTGAGAGTGTTCTCCCAATTCAAGCATTGCCCCAAGGACTAGCACTTTTCTCCTGCCTTTAACTGCTGAGAAGAACTCGATAGCGGATCGCATAGATGCCGGATTTGCGTTGTAAGAATCATCATAAAAGACGATTTCTTTGACTCGTTGTTTATTTAGCCTGCCATCTGGTGATGAAACTTCTGCAGCCAAAGCAAGAAGTTTTTGAATGCTTATAGTTTTCAAAATATGCCTTGCTGCGACAATGGCTAATGCAGCATTTACGGCATTGTGGCTCCCCAACAAGGACAAAACAACTTTATGCCCTTCTATCTCCAAGGTAGAAAACCCCTCAGGGTTTGTCCCTGTCTTGATATAAACGTCCGAACTTTTTGACCCCACTGTACAGACAGTTGCAGAAATATCAATTCCAGAAACATCAATTGTATCTGGGACAACTACAAATCCTCTCTTTGGAACTGCTTGTAACAATTTACCTTTCTCAACCAATACAGTATTTAAGTTTCCAAACCCATCAAGATGTGCCCTTTCAATTGAGGTTAATATTGCAACATCTGGTTGAATTAAATCAGCAAGTGGTTCAATTTCTCCAACGTCATTTGCGCCTACCTCCGCTACCAAATAATTGGAATCTTCTGCATCAAGGATTGTCAAAGGAACACCTAAATCATTGTTGAAACTTTTTCTCGATGATGTCGTGCCCTCACCAAGAATGTGAGCAAGAATGTCTTTTGTAGTGGTCTTACCAACAGAGCCAGTTATTGCTGAAACACATTCTAGGCGGATTGATTTTCGCCTTTCTTCTGCAAGGATTTGCAATGCCTTTCTAGTATCCTGAACAACAATCAAAGGCACAGAAACATCTCTCAACTTTTCAACAACAACCGCACTGCATCCACTTAAGATAGCACTATCTAAATAATCGTGACCATCTACATTTTCACCCTGCATGGCAAAAAAAACTTTTCCTTCACAACAATTCCTTGAATCAATCTCTGCACCAGAGCAAACTATATCTGGATCTCCAAGTAATTCCCCACAAATATAACCTGACAATTCTCCTGTTGTGAAACTCATTCTATGGAACCCTTTGCTGCTTCTTCTGCAACAAGAACATCATCAAACGGTATTACGCTGTCTTTTAAAATCTGATTTTTTTCGTGTCCCTTACCCGCAATTACCACAATGTCACATTCACACGCAGAGTTTACCGCTGTTTGAATTGCGCTCTTTCGGTCTGCAATTCGATGCACCAACGGTAGGCGATCACTTGGAACTCCACATATTACTTCATCAAGTATTAGTTCTGGATCTTCGCTTCTTGGATTATCACTTGTTGCGTAAGCAACATCACCAATTGTTGAGGCAACCTTTCCCATCCTAGGACGTTTAGATTTATCACGATCACCACCACAACCAAAAACAACATGTAGTTTGCCGCCTTCGGGGAGTATCTCTCGTACTGACCAGAGCATTTTTTCAAGTGCGTCATCTGTATGAGCAAAGTCAACAAAAATCGCTGCTTTTTCAGATCGAACTCTCTCAAGACGTCCCGGCGGAGGAATCGCACTCGACAGAGCATTTTTTATTAATTCAGGTGACAAACCAAGTTGGTAGGCAACTGCAACTGCTTGCAAAGCATTGATTGCATTATGCCGACCAAGTAGTGGCAAAACTACTTCAATGGTTCCCCAATTACCATGTAAACAAACATGAGATCCATCAAGTTTCTCCTCAACAATTTCAACCCAAGCATTCGCTGTATCGCTTTCTAACCTACACGAAATAACATTCGCTTTTGCACAATCCGCAACAGTCCAACCAGCAGGATCGTCCATGTTTATTACCGCTGTATCCTTAACGTTGTTGAACAATTTCATTTTTGCTTGAAGGTAAGAGTCAACTGATCCATGATAATCAAGGTGATCTCCAGATAAATTAGTAAAAACCCCGATGTCAAAGTTAAGAGCAGCAACTCTACCTTGATCTAAAGCATGGCTTGAACATTCCATAACAGCAGCAACGCAACCGTTGTCAACCATCGAATGCAAGATGCAACCTATATCGCAAAAACTTGGTGTGGTTAATGTTGAGTTTTGTGAATCAATCCCATCATCGCATACTATTGTGCCAAGCAAACCGCATTTCATATTCGATTCTTTAAGAATATGATGAATCAACCACGAAACAGTTGTCTTTCCATTTGTTCCTGTAACTCCAATCAACTTCAATTTACTTGAAGGATTACCATGAAATCGCTCTGATATAACAGCCCCAACTTTACATGGATTATATGTTTCAATAATTGCTACTTTTCTATTTGCCAGCGAACTTGCAACTTCTGGAGTGCAAACAACTGCAACAGCACCCTTATTCAAAGCGTCATCAATAAAACATGCCCCATCACGACGAGTTCCACTACGAGCAACGAATAATGAACCATGCTTTACTCGGTCTGAATGTTGAACAACACTAGATATCGTCGTAGCGAATTCTTCGCCTAATAATCTTGCATCCAATCCTTCTATTAGTTTCTCAATTTGTTGCATCCGTGCATTTACAGGATACATTATTTAACTAAGTCAGGTGGAATAAACATTGCATCACCATAACTGTAGAAACGATATCCAGAAGAAATTGCCTCAGCGTAAGCAGATTTCATTTTGTCAATACCAATTTTTGCTGCAACTAGAGCTAGCAATGTTGATTTAGGTAAGTGGAAGTTGGTCAAAATGCCATCGACTAACTGAAATCTGTAGGGTGGAGTTATCATCAATTTTGTGTTTCCACTTAGTCCACCGCTTTCTGGCCATGACCCTATATCTGGGAGTGACTCTAATGTTCTTACAGACGTGGTCCCAACAGCGATAATTTTACGATTGTCAGAAACCGTTTTCCTGATTACATCCAATGAATTCTGGCTAACGAACCATCTCTCTTCGTGCATTTCATGGTCTTCGATTCGGCTTGTTTCGATTCCCTTGAATGTCCCAGCCCCAACATCAAGAGTAACTGACACAACTTGGATGCCATCTGCCTGAATTGCATCTAATAATTCAGCATCAAAATGCAGACCCGCTGTTGGTGCTGCTACTGATCTGCATTGTTGAAGATCAGCATACACTGTTTGATAATTTATTCGATCTATATAGTCGTCTGTTTGTAAATCACCCCTTGCGCCAATAATGTAGGGTGGGATTGGAGTAGAACCGTTATCAGTCAGAATATCTAGAGCACTTCTTGAATCAGAGCATTCGCAAAGCCAATTTTTTTCTACTTTTCTCAACAGTTTCAATTGGACACCATCGATTATCTCTATCACAATTCCTTCTCGTAATTTCCCATTACTTTTCAACATGACATTCCAGCATGAATCATCTTGTTGCAAAAATAATCCCTCCACTTTCCCACCGGAGTCGATTCGTTTTGCAAAAAATCTTGCAGGCATAACGGATGTTTCATTTACAACTAATACTGATCCTCGTTCAATAAAATTAGGCAATTCTGCAACTCGTTTATGTAAATAATTTTCGCCATCAATAACTAGCATCTTCGCAGAAGACCGAGGATTTGCTGGAGCAGTTGCAATCATTCCTTCAGGCAATTCATACATCAAATCTTCAATTGTCAGTGTAGTAGTCACAATGTTTTTTTGAATTGTTCAGGAATATATGGTTCAAGTTGAACTGGGATCGAGATAAGACCTCTTCGTAGTGCCTTAGACAAAGCATATCTAAGTGAATCATCTCGACGTTTTAGTACGTTTGCCGTCACCTTTACTCCATTGGCATTCATCGCTTCGATCGCCCATACCCAAGCATAATATTCTTCAAGGCATCTGGGCTTGTATACATGAAATCCTATTGCATGGTGTCCTACTTCATGTAAAAAGATAGCGCAGCTCATAGGACCTTTTGGATAAGGCGACTCTACCATGCGGGAAATATTGCCATCCTTATCTTTTAATTCCCACGCACACCCACTCATGGAAGTTCTCCATTTTCTGATACGAAATCCGTATGTTTCTTTCATATTCTCAACAATTGCATCATATTTCGCTTGAATAGGACGTGACTTTTTTATTGGGGGTTCTACTTTAATTGGCTTTGGATTAATTAAATCCCATAGTGTCAATGCCAATGACTTTGCACTCATGCTTGAACTCCACATACGTCACCAACTTTTACAGATCGCCCATTGCAAAAATCTTCCCATGACATCTCATTGCTACCAGCAGGTTTGAGTTTCAATATTTTTATAGAGCCACAGCCCACAGCGATTGTTCCGTCTGCCAATATTTCACCTACTTTTCCTGTACCTTTGTTAGGAATTGCGTTAATTATTTTGCAGTCAATACCTGCAATATTCAAATGGCAGCAAGGCCACGGAGAAAGACCGCGAATAGTTCGTGCAACTTCTGTTGAATCCTTAGTTAAATCAAGAATAGAATCTTTTCTAGAGAGTTTAGGAGCGTAAGTTACTTTTGATTCATCTTGTATTTCACCTCTTAAATCTGACTTAAGAACTTCAAGTATTAAATCAGGCCCTAATTTCCTTAACCTATCGTGTAACTGGCCTGCTGTTTCTTCGGATCCAATTTCGGTCGACACGCTACCTAGAACTAAACCAGAATCCATTTTTTGAGCAATCGTAATGACGCTAACCCCAGAGAACTTGTCACCATGAACAATCGCCGCATTTATAGGAGCCGCACCCCGCCACCTTGGTAAAAGCGAAGCGTGCAAATTGACAATTGGATTTAGTTCTACTAATTCTTCACTGAGTTTTTGTCCAAAAGCTATTACCACTGTTGCATCAACAGAGAGGGATTTTATCTTCTCTAAAATTTCAGGTGAATTAACATCTTCTGTTTTAATTACTTGTAAATTATGTTCTAAAGACCACTTGCCAATTGGTGTTGGTGTTTCTTTGCGATTTCTACCCGCTGGCTTATCTGGAGATGTTATAACTCCAACCACTTCATGTTCTTCAACAAGTCGCTCCAAAGAGCAAAGTCCAAATTCTCCTGAACCCATAAATAAGATATTCATTTTAATCGCTCTAAATCACGAATCAAACGCCTGTTAATCAACCGATCCATCGCAGACATTTTGTCAATTATCAAAACACCATCAAGGTGATCATGTTCGTGCTGCCAGACCCTCGCTATAAAATCATCGCTTTCCATATCAACCAGTTTTCCATCAATATTATGTCCAGAAATTTTTATCGAAACTGGTCTTCGAATATTACCCCTAACATCAGGCAAACTTAAACATCCCTCTTCTTCTGAATCACATTCGTCACCAATTGTCTCAATTTTAGGATTTATCCATACAATGCCCAACTCCTCATTATCTGGGTCTCTAGTGACGAAGATTCTCCATGGAAGACCTACCTGAGGTGCGGCTAGTCCAGCCCCATGGTTTTCAAACATGATTTCTACCATTTTCTGAGCAACCTTTCGGACAATTGAATCGTCCGGATTCACCTCATTGGCACGTTTCCTGAGAATTGGTTCTGGGTGTAGGATTAGAACTAGGGATTTAGGGTCAACTGTCACGTAAAACATTCTACCGCAGGCGTTGACGCTAGGTTAGAATATGTGTACCCTTCTGGGCTCCACGAATCATGGCACTATTTGGAAAAAAGACAACCTCAACAGATGAATTTCTGCCCGATTCAGAAAAAGCAAATGCTTGGTTTGACCGCGCTAGGCAAATGGCTGGAAGTAACAATTATGAGTCGGCATTCGCCTTTTTTGCAAGCGGTTTCAAATTAGATCCTCGTGATTTGACTGTTCACAAAGAAGTTCTACAAATTGCTTCAACCTACTACAACAAAGGTGGTGAGCCCGCCACGAATAAAGAAATTAAACAGGTTGATGGCACAAGCAATATCGAGAAGTTTGTCACAGCATTATTTGCTTGGTGGCATGATGTCACAAATCCAAAACTAGGTATCAAGGCAATTACTGCTGCAGTAAAAGCAAAACAGAATGAGTTTGGGGTTGCGATGGCAGACACCGTTCTTATGCTAACTCAGAACAGCGGCAAGAAACCATCACACAAAGAACTTAAGTCGTTGATGGAATTATTCCAATCAACTGGTGCTTGGGATCAAGCAATTAAAGTTGGGCAAGTTGCACTTGCTACCAAACCAGATGACTCTGTTCTGGAAAGAGCTTTGAATGAATTAGCTGCTGAACGAGCTATGACTCAAGGTGGTTACGATCAAATGGGTTCAGAAGAGGGAGGATTCCAAAAATTTGTCAAGGATATGGACAAACAAAGAGAACTGGAAGAAGACGAATCTTTAGCGGGATCTGCCGGAAGCGAAGAGCGGATATTAGCTCGTGCTAAAAAGGGATTTGAAGAAAACCCTGAGTCACCTGATGCAATTTCTACTTATGTTAAAGTTTTGAAAAAACAGGATACCCCTGAATCAATTAAATTGGCTTTTCAAACGCTTATGAATGGAGCCAAAGTTACAAAACAATATCGCTTCCGAATGGAAGCAGCTGATATCAAAATTGCGCAAGCGCGACAACAAATTGAACAAATGGAAATAAAACTAATTAGCAATCCCGACCCTGAGTTGCAAGATAAACTTGCCATGGCGAAGGAAGAATTAGCTGCTTTCCAAAAATCAGAATACCAAGAACGAGCAGAAAAATATCCAACTGATCGAAAAATACGCTATCAACTTGGAGAACTTGCCGTTGCAGATGGAGATATCAATCTCGCGATGGAATGTTTCCAAAAGGCAAAGGATGAGCCACGGCTACGAGTTCGAGCAGGTCAGGAACTAGGAAGGTGCTTTGCTGCAGAGGGATGGTTTGCTGAAGCAATTGGAGAGTTCAAGGAGTCAATTAAGGTACTTGCGGGCAGTGACAATGAGACAGAGTTATCACTTAGATACGATTTGATGCAGTCATTGGCAATGAAAGCAAAGAATGATAAGAACATCGATTTAGCACGTGAAGCAATGGATATATGTTCTGGGATTGCACGTAAAAATATTTCATATCGAGATATCCGCGACTGTCGAAGGAATCTAGACAAACTGGTCAAAGATCTAGATTAATTGACCCGCGGTCCTTTTTTACTTTTTTACACGATTAATTGACCCGCAGTCCTTTTTTCCTTTTTTACTCGATTATCGCCTAGAAACAAAATCGTTGTATTGTTCCTTGGTGTCAATTCCGCTTGGCTGGGGTTCAACAATTGCAACAGCAATTTTATATCCATTATCAATAGCACGCATTTGTTCAAGTCGCCGAGTAAGTTCATTCTGTGTTGGTTGCATCTGAACGTATGTCTGTAAAAATTTTGGCTGATAGACATACAAGCCAATGTGGCGTTGTGCTGCTTGGTTGGTGTGCCTCAAAAAATCAACCGCTTGACCGTTCTGGACTATCACTTTTACAACGTTTTCGTTTGCAATTTCTTCCTCTTGAAGTTCGCATACAGCAGTCGCCATGACGAAGTCGTCAAGTGTCTCAACCGTAGCATCGATTACCTCTGAATCAAGTTCGGGTTCATCACCCTGCATATTGACGACGACGTCACACTTCAAATCACGGACTGCTTCAGCAATTCTGCTGGTTCCGTTTGGGTGCTCACTTGTCATAATTACTTTCCCGCCAAAACTTTGAACACAATCAGATATTTCAAGTGAATCAGTTGCTACAAAAACATCTGTTACTGAGTTTGCGTTATTTGCTACTTCCCAAGCATATTGTATTAATGGCTTCCCAGAGTCATCAGCAATCATCTTCGCTGGAAACCTCGAAGAATCGATTCTCGCTGGAATTATCGCAACTACTTTATTACTCATTCCACCATTCTACCTTAGGTGGAATAATTTGATTCTGAGCCAAACCTGAGTTGGCTGGCTTTTTTCGCATTTTACTCTTGTTGCATGTACACTCCATGCTACAATCTCGTATGCCCAACCAAGATAACAATGAAACTTTTTTAAGCCAATTTGGCAAAAGTGGCTACTCAACAGAATTCTTTTCCCCTATCCCAGAGGGCTATAAACAGGGACATACACGCTATGTTGTTGTACTTGGAACTGTAATGTCAGGTCTAGGTAAGGGAATATTCAGTTCATCACTAGCAAAATTACTTCAAGACAAGGGATTGACGGTGACACCCGTCAAACTTGAGGGCTACCTGAATATCGATTCGGGAACACTTAACCCTTTTAGGCATGGTGAGGTCTTCGTTCTCGACGACGGTACCGAAACAGACATGGATTTGGGTACTTACGAGCGCATCCTCGATCAAAATCTATCTCGATCAAATTTTACAACTGCTGGACAAATTTATACCGAAATCTTGACCCGTGAACGAGCAGGCGGCTATCTTGGGCGTGATGTACAAATGATTCCACACGTCACTGGCGAAGTAAAAAGACGCCTTCGCCAACTCGCTATTGATGGCGGCAAAAATGGCAAACAAGCAGACGTTGTCTTTGTCGAAGTTGGCGGAACTGTCGGGGACTACGAAAACGGCTTCTATATAGAAGCATTGCGTGAACTTGCCTACGAAGAAGGTCCAGAATCAACATGTTTCGTGGCACTAACGTATATCGTAGAGCCAGCAATCCTAGGAGAGCAAAAATCAAAGCCAGCTCAACTTGGAATCAAGCGATTGATGGAAACAGGTATCCAGCCACACTTAGTCGCATGCCGCGCTGAACTTCCAGTCACCGATACTGTCATCCAAAAAATCTCTATGTTCTCAAACGTTCCAAAAGAATGCGTATTCTCGATGCACGACCGCGCATCCATTTACACAATCCCAGATGCAATGCGAAGCGAAGGATTAGACAGACAAATTCTATCTCAACTTAAACTTCACAACCGAGTAGACGCTATTGCTGAAGACAAGGCACGCTCTGAGTGGAATGCTTACACAACTGCAATCGCATCGGAGCGAAAATACAACATCAATATCGGCATCCTTGGTAAATACACTTCTATTCGTGATGCCTACGCTTCGATTGACAAAGCAATCGAACACGCATCGACTCACTTATCCGCAAACGTCAACATCAAATGGCTCGACGTCACAAACTTCACGGAAAAAAACGCTGACTCAAAACTTGAAGCCGCAGACCTTGACGCTGTCATTGTTCCAGGGGGTTTTGGTGAACGCGGCATCGAAGGAAAACTCGCAAGCGTCAAATGGGCTCGCGAGCATGGCATACCATTTCTTGGCATTTGCCTAGGATTCCAAATGGCTGTAGTTGAGTTTGCAAGAAACGTGGTCGAACTGAAGGAAGCAAACTCAGCCGAGTTCGATGTGAACTGCAAGCACCCAGTCATAGCGGAACTCCCCGACCAAAAGGAAATTGAGGGACTCGGTGGCACGATGCGACTCGGCGGTCAAGATGTCGAACTCACCCCCGGATCATTCGCCGAAAAACTTTTCGCCGCAACGAGCATCCGCGAACGTTTCCGACACCGCTACGAAGTTGAACCAAAGTACATAGACCAACTCACCAAAGCAGGACTCATTTTCAGCGGACATCATCCAGAGCACCAAATTATGCAAGTGCTTGAACTTTCAAGCGATATACACCCCTACTTTGTTGCGGGTCAATTCCACCCTGAACTTACAAGTCGACCCCTTCGTCCGCAACCGATGTTTATGGGATTAATTGCAGCAGCAATTGTTCACCGCACTAGCGAACGACCACCTGATGCTAATAGTCGGTGGTTTACTAGCAGTAATTCTAGCTCTGCCGTATAATCTCCAACTTCGGCGATATAGCTCAGTCGGTTAGAGCGAGGGATTCATAAGCCCTAGGTCGCTGGTTCGAATCCAGCTATCGCCA
>JASMLG010000097.1 GCA_030748805.1 Phycisphaerales bacterium
GAACGAGCGACCTCGTTCCATACCCATGCCTTCGTATTCTTTGAAGGATGCGTTGTCTGCAGCTAGGTACATAAATTTCCAACCGAGTTTTTCCTCGCACTCTTTAATCATCTCACGAATTTGGTCACGGGCAAATTCCGTCGATGCGTTTTCCAAGCCATCAGTTGTGATGACAACCACAACATTATCATCTGTATCTTTCAAACGCTTTTTCATGCTCACGATTGTGCGACCAATGGCATCGTTGAGTGCTGTCATACCACGCGGTTCGTAAGTTGTTGCATTCAATTCCGCTGCGTCTTGAATATCGACGCCTTCGTAGTTCACTTCGTACTGATCATCAAATTGAATCAATGAAATTTTCGCTTCACCTTCAACAGCTTTTTGTTCCGCGAGGAAATCATTAAAACTTCGAATCACTTGCTCGTGGATTCGCCCCATCGACCCAGACCTATCGATGATCATGGTGATGTCTGTTGATTTGTTTGCTGCTTCGTTTACTTTAACCATTGTTTTCTCCTTCATTGCAGATATTTTTGATATCTTGCCCAAACCCTGACGAATCCAAGTCGCATAATTTCTTGATGACTTTTACGGCGACCTTTCGGACGCCTGCTACTCCATTTGCACCGCGTATTTCATTGGCTAAGGTCTCGAAACCGGCATTCTCGTATTGGGTAGCCACTAAGTTTTGTAACTTTTTATTCATATCGTTCTATTTCCTTTCTGTTCAAAATGGCATTTCTGGTTCTTCTAACTTTGTTTCTAACTCTGGTTTTTCGAACGCTTTAATTGCGTCCACGTAACTTTCATCTAACTTCATACAAGTAATTTTGCGAAGGTCGTGGATAATCGGCCCATCCACTTTGCCCCCTGGGACTAAAATCCCAAACACTGCCCACGGCCACGAAATGCCGAGAACTTTGTGCGGAATGCCCGTCGGTGGCACCTTATTTCCCTCTCCATGTGGCATATTGAGAAGGATTGGATCCCCATCTTCATCCCGACCCATCACCATTCTCGCTCGCCTCGGCTTTGCCTTTGGCTCCACTACAGCCACAAAATCTCCTACACCAAGGTCATCTGGTGCAATTCCTACCGATACTCGTTTTTTTCCCATACGCGTCCTCCTTTGACGTTTGCATTACAAAAATCTTATCACTAGACACCACAAATCATTAGCAAGCGACATTCGATGTCGTGCTCAGTACAGGTACTACGCAGACACATCGTCCGTCCTGACATTGCTCACCAATTTTTTATTCAAATGTTTTTGGTCCCGATGACCAACTCTTTTCCACTATCACCGAAATCATACTTCCTGTCAAGTGGGCTTCAAAAACTTTTTTTGTTACCGTAGGTAAAAATTTTTAAAAGCGCTTCTTTTCTACACATGATTGTCACTAGGAATGTTCATTTCGCCAAATTCTCGTTTGAGTCTTTGCTTCCTACATGCGTGTTCAACCCGTTCTTCCCTCATCTTCACTTTCATTTCAATCCAGTGAGAAAATCGTTGAGTTGAACGAGAAATGACTCTTGATTGTATTCCTACCCGTGATTTATACATACATAACCTCCTCGAAATGCAATATCCATCATACCCTAGAAAAAAAGATTGTCAAGCATTTTCTGTGAACTTCAATTTCGTGGGTGACACTATGTCGTCAGTCAACTACAGACAATCACCCCAGCTATGCACAATAATCAATAAATCCTGCACGTTGACTACGCCATTGTTGTCGTGATCTGCCACTGGCTCCGCACTCCCCCAAAAACTTATGGCGTGCAACATATCCGCAGTATTAACTTGCCCATCTTGCGTTCCGTCGCCCGAGCAAACGATTGTCCCGTACGTATCAATACCCCAATTGTCACAAATTTGTTTAAGGTCATATATTGCAAAACGATTTTGCGGTACTGGCAACCCACCGCTTGCACCCATATAGACTGTCGTTGCTGGCGAAGTTGCTTGCGTACTTGCATAAAAGTTATCAATAAACGAATAATAATTTTCGGGGGTTCCCCAACCAAAAAATGGAAGCAAGCCCGTTTTCTCCGCACTAAACATAAGAATGATTCGCTCAGGCGAAGTGTCCGTCATTGCTGGTGCCCTGAAGTCCATCGCAATTTCAGTATAGGTATAGGGCAAACTTTGCCCAGATGAACTTTCAACTGGACCAGACACCACTGCAGTATCAGCACTTGGCGGATCGCCCGCCATGTATTTCCATTCTCCAGCGCTTGGTATTGGGCCAGATGGACCATCAAGGATTAACCGTGTATACCCTTCCATAAATGGCATGATGGAATTTGTCCCCGAAAGCGTTACTGTATTCCCGCTGACACTTGCTTCAATAGAACCCATGCCACAAGCGGAAGGAACCCGCTGCATCACGTCAACCAAATTTGAAGCGGCTGTCGCCGGATTTTGAACTGTATACATCGACGAACTTGTGCAATCACAATCTGTACTTTCGGTTGCAAATCTCCAAAGCTCGCTCGTCGAACTTCCCGGAGTTCTTTGTGCGAGACAAGCAGAATACGTTTGCAAATACGCTCGATCAAGCAACGGTTTTGTTGAAGCAGGACGCCAAGGCAAATACCCACTTCCATTTGTAAGTTGTTCTATATATAGATTGATGCCAGAAGATGCTTGTGCAGTCTTCCAAAGGTCCGCAGGCCAAAGCGACCCGTTTGCTTGGGGAGTAGGCAATTCTGCAACGCACGTTTTTACTAACGTATGCGCTTCAACTATAAGAGTCATCGATAGAGAAAGCGGCTGAACTTCTAGTGGCGCAACAGTTGTTAGGTATTTGTCCATCCAGAGCATCATCTTGACGTATTCGGGAGTACCCCCCGCTCCTTCGGGGTCAAAACAAAATGCAGTAACTGGGTTTGCTCCTTGCAAGTTTGGATTTTGCATCAGTGCTTCAAGCCAGCCCATCGCATTTGGTAGTCGTGAAAAAGCACTTGGCAACCATTCTGGATTCATTGAAGTTGCAGAGGGACTTCCTCCCCA
>JASMLG010000098.1 GCA_030748805.1 Phycisphaerales bacterium
TATTCATACGTAGGCATGGATATATTCTACATCTAACATCCATTCGTACGCACTCTGAACTACAACACCCTCGGGTGCTTGTGATGATGAGTTGTCTCTGAAAAAGAATAACATTAAAACCCTAGATCAGGTGCGAAAAAAATTTCATCGTGAAGGAAACACCGAAATGCTTGCCCTTGCAAACAAAATCAAAGAGTTAAACAAAAACTCGATATAACCTTTAAATAAACTTTCCCGCTGGGATTTCGACGTGACTCCAAACGTCCTTGCTGCGAGGACATTCAGTAGTTTTTACGGGTTGCAGTAAAAACTTGAGTGTCCCCTTTGCGAGCAGGAAACTTTCCCTCTGGGATTTCGTCGTGACTGTCACTAGAAATCCAAGCGTTAATTGACCGCGGGTCAATTAATTCGACTTGGTTGTCACTAGAAATTAGCGGGTTTGTTTTTAGAAGAAGAGGTCGAGGGTTTTGTAAAAAATTATTGCAAGGATGGCGCCTGCTGGAACCGTAATGACCCAGCTGATAGCAATATCGCGGACAGTGGAAAGGTTCAAGGCCCCTATACCGCGAGCCAAGCCAACACCAAGCACTGCACCGACAAGTGTATGTGTTGTTGAAATCGGAAGCGCTAATTTTGATGCAATCACGATTGTCGTCGCCGCGCCAAACTCTGCACAAAAACCACGGGAAGGCGTAAGTTCAGTAATTTTCTTGCCAACAGTTTCCATTACGCGCCATCCGTATGTTGCAAGACCAATCACAATGCCAACACCACCAAGAGCGAGAGCCCACATTGGAACAACCGAAGTCGCGGCAACCGCGCCCTCTCGAATGGTTTGAACCGCAGCAGAAAGAGGACCAATTGCATTTGCAACATCGTTTGCGCCATGGGCAAACGCAACAAAACACGCCGTCAATATTTGCAAGAAAATAAATATGCGTTCGACTTGCCTAAACTCGGAGTTTGCCGAACCAAGGTTTGCACGTTTAGAAGAGGTGTCGGTCAATGCTCGCGTTTCTTTCATCACCGAATCAATTGAACCCTGTTCATCTTGGTCTGCCGCTTGCCTTGCTCTTGCAAGGTGCTTAAGTGCTTTTTGCATCGCACGAACCGCGTAGAGTTCGCGTGCTTGTTTTTGCTCTTCTATGGAGTCGTCGGTTTTGTATCGTTTCAATAACAAAACAGAGATAAACGCCCCTGCTAATCCAACAAGGCATGCAACACCAAGCGCTGAGGGAAACGAAAGGTCAAGATGCAGGTGCTTCAAGCCCTTAAACACCATCACCAATGTCATGATGCCAAGCACAATAAACACCATATAAGGTGTAAACCTACGCACCGCTTTCACCGGATCTGCCCTGTAAAAAACTCTATGCAAAACAATTTGGAAAATAATGAAACTTATTGTGCCGCTCATCAAGGGAGACACCACCCAGCTCGCTGCAATTTTGCCAACCCCCCCCCACTCAACCGCAGACAGCCCACCGTAAACAATACCAAAACCAACAATTGCACCAACAATGGAGTGGGTTGTTGAGACGGGCCAGCCAAAGTAAGAAGCAATCTGTAACCAAAAACCGGCAGCCAGTAGCGCAGATAACATGCCAAGCACAAACGCCTGTGGGTCCCCTGCAAACAAGACGGGATCAACAATTCCTTTTCTCACAGTATCAGAAACATGTGAGCCGACAAAAAACGCTCCAGCAAACTCTAGAATTGCGGCGAGAATAACAGCGCGTTTAAACGTAAGTGCACCTGAACCAACGCTTGTTCCCATCGCATTTGCAACATCGTTTGCGCCGATGTTCCACGCCATGTAAAAGCCAAACAAAAGGGCTAAGACAATGAGGGCTGTAGTGTATTCCATTAGTTCTCTAGGTTCTTACTTAAGCGTAAGCAGCATCCGCACCCTATTTGCAAGTTTTTCTGAGTAATTGCTAATGCCTGCAATTTCGTGAAGCAACCGTTGCCAAACAAAGAAGTCACCCACAGAAAGTTCTTCTTCGTGGTCTAAAACATTTTTCATAAGTTTGCGTTGCATTGTGTCGCATTCATGTTCAGCAATTGCAACACCTTCAATCATGTCGTTTACTCTATTTGCTTCCGCACCACCAAACCCCGACTCGATTAACACGTCTAGTTCTCGCACAACCTCTTTTACTTTGTGGAAAGCACTTAGGTTTCCATCAATGTATATCTTAAGCGGCTCGGACAAACTGTCGAGTATCTTCACTGGTCGAATGCTCATAAGCACCGCTACATCTTCCGCTTTGTCAGCGATTGAATCCTGCAAACTTACAATTTCTAAAAGTTGACCTCGGTCGATTGCCATAAACAACCCGCGCGGGAGGTTGTTACGAATATCATTCTTAACTAAATCGGCTTTGTGTTCTAGTTTTGAGACGGCCCTTGCTTCATCGCTAATATTCGAGACGTCGCCCAAACGTATTCGTTCGAGCAACTCGACGGCTGCTTCAACACAATCGGATATCTTGTCTAAATGTAGTTGAAGTGGAACGAAGGGTGAGCGCCCAAAAAGTCGGGCCATTGCATTTACAGGCATGGGTTATCTCCAATAATGCCACGCACTATACCCCCAATTTGCCCGTTTTTGGCATTGCTAAAACTGGTATTTGAAATGTAGAACCAACACCAACTTCGTCACAAAATTTTTGTTGATTTGCTTCGATTGGGTGTGTCTCGTCTGAGATATCCGTTTCGCCCCCTGACAATCTTTTGAATCCACTTTCGGTGTCTGAGAAATCCACGGTTACTCGAACCCTTGGCGCTTCTTCTGTAAACTCTCCGTCGATGGCTTCGGTAATTGGATAGACAGTAGAGGACCCGTCTATTTTTACCTTATCAGGGAATTTAGCGTTGTCATCGGCTGGTGCACAACGGCTAATGATAATAGTTGTTTGTACATTGTGTTTCCTTTTTTATCTACCGCGAGGTCGGGAGGGGTTTTGTTGCCGTTTATTAACCGCGGGTTAATTTAGAAGAGAAGTTGCAGTTGGGTTCTTATCAACATTTGGTCGTCGTTTAATCCGGCGTCTTGTCGCCAGCCGTTACCAGTACTAATCCAGTCAGCAGCAGCGATTCCGCTGCCCGCATCAGCGTCGTCAGCAATTGCTGTACCAGCCCAAGCAATATCAGTTGTCCACTTTATATTGCTGTTTCCGGCAACTGGCCAATAATTAAAGCCAATTCTAAACGCATCCATGTCGTTAGATCCATTTAGGAATGTTGCATCTTTAATATCTCCTTCTTGATATTGAGCAAACAGTTCCAAGTTTTCATTAAACATAAATCCGCCCTGAACTAGCCAACCGTTTGAGTCCTGTTCGCCGACTCCATTAAAACCATCGCCAGTTGAGTTGACCAGATAACCAAAAATGTTCCAACCGTCACCTCGCCATGAAGCATCAACTGTCCAGCCGCGGCTTTCAAAGGCATCGGTGTTTCCATATTCGATGTTATTTGTATTATCTAAAGTATCAATATCAAATGTCTGATATGCGACACCAATAAGCAAGCCGCGATCTGCGCCGTCTTTTGATGTTAAATAGTCAAAATCTTTCCAGCCGGCTTCACCAAAGCGGAACTCAGCCCGAGCAACCCAAGCATCTACTGAATCCTGTAGAGCTGCAGTGTTGTTTTGATTTGGACCATCCGTGTATTGAACTAAAAGTTTTAAGTCATCGTTCTTCCAACCAAACTCAAAGCCCTGTGTCCAGCCATAAGTAAACGCGTTGTCGAGCATTGACCGATCAACGACCAGTTGCCTGCTTGAAGAAACAATGTTTTCACGAAGGAAGTTCGCCTTGAACTGACCAAACTTAAACCAAGAGCCATCTTCAAACTTCTTTTGGATGTATGCATCTTCTGTATTTGAACCGCCAGCTCGACCCCAAGTTGTTGAAATTTTGTACTGCCATGACGGGTCAATCACATGACCGGAAAACTTTACCTTAGTTCGACGTTGTTCAAACCCATGCTGAGAATCTTCCAATGGAGTAGCTAGCAAGTTTTGGTTACTCGCTTTGTTGTAAAGCCAGCGCGATTGAAGTTGGCCGTTGATTTTTAACTTCCAATTATTATCAGCAGATGTGATATAGAATCCACCATCGTATCCTGCAGTTGCTCCATCCCCAAGAAGTGAGGAGCGAGTATCTGCATCTGCAAGAACATCGTTAACGAGTTCGCGCAATTCATCTGCGCGTTGCTCGCTTATCCAGTTGGTGTCTTGGTTTTTTAATTTCGAAACCTCATCTCTAAGTTCAGAAACCATTCTTTTTAATTCTTGGATTTGATCGTTTTGGCCACCAGTTCCTGTTGTAGTGACAATCGACAATAATAGTGTTGTTAGATACATTTAATATCTCCTTTTTTATGTTGGAAGGGTAGTGTTGGTTTGTTAAGGTAGTGTTCAAATTAGGTATAAATTGTATTTAAATAAATGTGCCGCATGTACATTTATTTGCGTTGCCAATCACTCTCTGTGGCGGTATCCTGCTAATTCTTTGGCCGAGTGCCCAAGTGGACTAAGGGAACGGATTGCAAATCCGTGATTCGTGGGTTCGAATCCCACCTCGGCCTTTGCTAAAGCCCTGACTATTGTCAGGGCTTTAGCAAAGACCAGAGCAAAGCGAAACGCTTTGCTCTGGATCCTCACATTTGTGTGCAGGCAAAGAGCGAAGCGCCCATTGCCTGCACACAAATGTGAGTCTCCGAGGTGGTATTCGAGTGGCGCAGATGGCAAAGCCATCTGCGGCAACGAATCCCACCTCGGCCTTGGTGATTCATAGTCAATTATCCATAAGGCGGTTTATTGAGACGTTATTTGGGTTTGAAGTGGTGATTTTGAAAGCGTTGAGCCAGTTATATTTTCGTAGTCAGCCGGTTCAGAAAGCAGCCAGCCCGATGTGCTACCGAAAAAGTGTTTTTCAACGCGAAGTTGTAGGGGCCTACCAAGATCATCATCTACAGACATAAACTCTCTCGTTGCAACATCTTGCTCACACAAGTAGTAAATTCCGCCATCATCAAGCAACTCGCCGTTTGAAAGTACAACTTCTCTGTTTCCTGTTTCATATTTTGTAATTATCACTATCCCTGGTGTTGAACCACGAAGACCAGAAAGTTGAGCAATCGAATCGTCAATTACCTTTGTTGATGCTCTTCCAAGTGGTGTAGACCAGAATAAATAAGACCCAAATTCAAGCGAACCATATTGATCTATTTCATCGTCTCCTGCTGAAACAGTTGCTACCACCTGATCTGAATACACAATCTTGCCAGAATGTAAATCGGACGCTATCAAATCCAATGCGACTATTGCGTCGTTTGCTTTTGTAAACCAGCTTAAACGCCGTACGCTTTCTGGCGCTTCGCTAGTATGCATAAAATCGGTAACCTTTACCTCTATTAAATATGCTGGATACGACTGATTTACCTCAGAACGATTGCTAAAGACCTCGAACTTGCCGGTCTTAAGGAGTGCCCTAGACATCGCCTGTTTCATTTCTATTGCGACATCAGACCACCTAGAATCAACCCCAGAACCAGAAGTAAACGATTCTAGGACCACGGCTGGCTTTTGGGATGCCTCTTTTCCCATCAAACCGTGTCCCGGAGGCGAATTGTACGTCCATAGGTTTGATGAACACCCACAGATAAGAAAGATAACTGTTAACAACAGAATGCGCATACCAGCATATCGACTAACAACTACATAATTCATGCAAAAATGAGGTACCATGGTGGGAATATGAAGTCGTTTCTGCTTTTATTACTCTTGTTTCCACAACTAGTTGGTCCACAACAAGTAAAAACGCGTGTTCCTCTTATCAGAGAAGGGACAAAAATCATTGACGCCCTAGTCACCCTATCTCAAGAGAAAAAAAACACCCCTGTCACTGTAAAAATAATTAGTGACGGTGGAGAAGAATATTCGTTGATAGCTCTCCCAAACGAGCGACTGGCGGAAATAGAAGCTGTTACAGCTGAAAATCCAAAGAACGTGTTTCGTGCAACTGGAAATGTTTACGTTTATGGAAGCAAAAACTTTTTTCTAATAAAAGAAGTGGTGTCTCTTGAGGATCACGCAGACCGTTCCCACCCAACATTTGTACCTGTTGATCCAAATGCCGTGGAACTAAATGAGGTTGATTTTAAAGATTCAGTAGCAGATATTGTTCGTGATTTAGAGGAAGCAACTGGTTCTTTAGTTAGAAGTATTCGCAACGCTTCTGATAATCCAATTGAAGGCAGTGCCTTCAGAGAAGGAGCTCTAATTTCAGCAAGAAGGTGTCACTTGGTTCGCAACAAGTATGGCGCTTGGGTCGCTGTGTTTGTTTCCGATTCTACGGGACTACAAGATCCACCATGCACTGTTCTTCCAAGCACTGTGGCTTCTGGACTGATTGAATGGGCAAGTGATGCAGAGCCATCAGACCCGGTTTTGTTATCTGGTGAACTTCTCAACTACCATGGACATGGGTTTTTGATACTGCGTTCTTGGAGAGAAGTCCACGCTACAGACCATCTTGACAATTAATTGTCGTTGCACAAACAAATAACCATTTTTATGGACGAAGCACTGACAGTAACTCTGACCGAACTGCGCTTGCTTCGGCTGATCCCCCACTTCGCTTCATGACTTCGCCAATTAGTCGCCCAATAGCGGCGTCTTTTCCGTTTCTAACATCATCCGCTGCATGTGGCTGGGCTTCAATTGACTCTTCTACCCATACCCTAAGTTTGCTTGTATCTGTAACTTGAAACAAACCCTCGGACTCTGCAACAACTTCTGCTGACTGTTCTGAAGAGCAGAGAAGGTCAAACAATTTGTTGGCTGCGGAGGAACCAATTCTGTTGTCAGCACGCAACCCAATAATTCCCGATATCTGTTCGGGTGTAATGCCAAGTTCATCAACCATGCAGTTTAGTTCGTTTGACTTTTTCGCTCCTGCGTTTAGTAACCACTTTGCGCTCTGAGAACCATTTCCGGACTCTTCTACACACATTTCAAAAAATCTACAAGTAGATGGTTCTGCGGTGAGTGCCTGTGCATCTTTTGGAGATAAGCCATACTCACTTTGATATCTCGATCTCCTAGAAGCGGGAAGTTCTGGTATTAATTCGTTTACTTCATCAATCCATTCCTGAGAAATTGTTAATGGAACAAGATCTGGATCTGGGAAATACCTGTAATCATGTGCGTCTTCTTTTTCACGTTGTAACACAGTAACAAGATTTTGGTCATCCCAACCTCTAGTGCTTTTTGTATTTGGCCCCATCTCAATTCCGTCTTTCTGCCACTGCTCAATCTGACGAGTAAACTCGTGTTCAATTGCTCCGTGAAGCGCTTTAAAAGAATTTAAGTTTTTCACCTCAACAATTGGTGTTGGGTGATTGGTTCCATCTTCAGTAACTATCACAACGTTGATGTTTGGTTCGAACCGCATGTGTCCACGCTGCATAACCCCCTCGGTTACACCTAAAAAACGACAGATATCACGAACTTCCCTTCCGAAAGCGACTGCTTCGTCAGCGCTTGACATATCTGGCTCCGACACAATTTCTAATAACGGGGTTCCGGCTCTGTTTAAGTCAACCAAAGAGCCCCCATAGTGAGCACCGCCCGGTAATTCGTGTCCAAGTTTACCTGTATCTTCTTCAAGATGCGCTCGGGTAATACGAACCGGTTTTTTGTTTCCTTCTACTTCAATTTCTAAAACCCCTTCAACGCACAGCGGTTTATCGTATTGGCTGATTTGGTATCCCTTGGGCAAATCTGGGTAGTAGTAGTTCTTTCTGTCCCATTTTGTGAATCTAGCAACCGTGCAATTCATTGCAAGTCCAACTCTCATTGACATAGCAACCGCTCGTCTATTAATTACGGGTAATGAACCGGGAAGCGCCATAACAAGAGGGTTAACAAGGGTGTTTGGCTCGGATTCATATCTTGAAACCAAAACCCCGTTTGGTGCATCGGTAAACATTTTGCTGTCAGTTGCAAGTTCTACGTGTATTTCCATTCCCACAAGCAACTTGGTTTCAACAATTCTCATATAGTTTTTGCCTTTTCTATACCAAGGTCTTCTGTGGTAAACAGTGATTTAAAAACAAACCCAGATGATTCAATGTTCTCTCTTGCGCCCTCGCACCTATCTATCACTGATATTATTACCTCTACCGTTGCGCCAAACTCCTGAATTGTTTTTGCTGCTTCCAAAACCTGTCCGCCAGTTGTTGCAATATCCTCCACAATCACAACGCGATCCTTGTTGGTCAAAACCCCTTCAAGTTGATTTGCTGTTCCATATTCTTTCTTTTGATTTCGAATAAAAATACACGGCAAATTACTGGCGATAGAAGCTGTGGTGACAAGGGGGATTCCCCCAAGTTCTGCGCCAGCCAACAAGGTTGTGGTTTGTGGAATTGTTTCTGCAAACAACTCACCCAATGAGAAAAGAATGTCTGGCTTTGTTGTAAACATATATTTGTCTATGTACCAATTGCTTGTTCTTCCAGATCGAAGAGTAAACTCTCCGTACAAGACTGATGTCTCGGCAATTCTATTTGCTAGTTCAGTTTTATTCATCCAACTATATTAACTCCAATTCATGGTGAATCAAACTGTTCTCCTGGCACCGGGGTGCTAAGTTGTCTCGCTTCTCTTTCCTTAGAGATGCGTTCAACCCATTTGTAAGTCCAGTTTGCTACGATTCTAACCGACTTGTCTTCAGATTCACGAGCAGCAAGCAGGCGATTGTCGTCTAGTACTTCGTCTGGAACAGTGTTTTCTACAAAACGAACAATCCAAGAAAGTTGAGAAATGGTGCTCTCTGGTTCACTCATCATTCCAACGACTGCCTCAATTGTTGGATCGTCAGACATTGTCGAGACAACCCAGGCCTGTGACATTGGACCAAGTCCTGGGAAATTTGACAAAACGGTTGTGACAGCTTCGCTTTTCAATCTCAACTGCTCTTCTTCGTCTGTGTTTTGTTGGCCTTCTCCTTCGGGTGGGGGAATTAATGGTTTTTCAATTTTTATATCTACATTGTCTGCAACTGTCCATGTCAGTAGAACCATTGATGTCAAATCGTCAATGCTAGAAATGCTGGACGCACGTTCTATTGCGTGGTTTACCCACACATCGTTGAGTCGAACGCCATCTATACGAAAGCCCTCTGTCTCGTCTTTCATTCCGATACGCCCAGCCTCATAAACCAACATACTTCTTCCTGTCCTGCCTTTTGTTTCTCGAGCGGTAAAGTTTATTGTCGACTTTAGTCTTACAGAAGCCCCTTGAAGTGGAAATGAGTTAACTACACCGCCAATCCACTGCTGCCTTAAATCTGTTTGAATAACAAGTGTTTCCCTTGGCCGAATAGACAACTCGTTGTCTATTGGGATTATTATTGGTGGCACTGAGTCAATTTTCGCACCCGGGATTTCAAGGACAACTTGAATTAGCAGAAGTGGCTGTAGTGGACCGTTTTTTGCAATTGTTATTGGGATGGTTGTATTGTTAGTAAGAGAAACATTAACAAGAATGGGTTCGTATGGTCCAAAGGTTGTTACTTCTGGGTCAACCCTAAGTTGAACCGGAGGTCTTGGATCTTTAACATATAAGTCAATTGTTTGAAGAACGCCTTCCATAAGTTTTTGAAGGTCTTGAACCTCAGGGCGTATTTCAAAATCAGCTTTTACAATTTTCAACAACTGGTTTCTTGACCACACCCCAAGCATTGTTCCCCCATAATCTCTCGCTACTTTCAACAGTTCTCTGGCAGCTTCTTGCTCGTTGCCTTCTGAAAGAGCAATCATTGCCAGTCCAACTTGAGCTGCAGCGTCACTTTTAATTTGTGTCAAGATAGTTTTTGCTAATTCTAAATCTGTATTTCTAAGTGCAATCCAACCCTCTAATCGATTTTGTTCAACTGGGTCAATTGTTGCTATTGTTTTAACGTGGTCAATGTTCAACCTTGCCGTCTCTACATCTTCACCAAGCCAAATGGATACCCAAGCTGCCTGAAGATATAAATCAACAACTCGGGTTGAGTTTGTTTCTCCTTGAGATTCGTATAGTTTGGCAAAGGAAAGGATCGAACCAACCGCTGAATCAACCGCGATTGCTTTTTGAGACGGATCGTCTAATTCTGAAAAAACAATTGCCCTTGTCGTTGACAGTTTTGGGGACAGGGGAGCGTGAATTCTTGCAAGTTCAAGTGGAGATATCCTTGGTTGTGACTGACGGGTTTTGTTCCTATAAATTTTGTCGGTTGCTTGTTGCCTTGCCAGAATTGTGTCGAGTGCGGCCACAGAATCGCCAGCTGCCCACTGGGAAATTGCGATGTCTGCAAGGAGACTGCTGCTAATTATTTTTTGATCGCCAGCATTATCTGACAACACGTTCTCATAAATGGCTTTTGCGTCTTTGTAATCCCCAAAAGCCATTAAATATTCTGCAAGTGCAACTTGCGTTGTAGTGTCTCGAATGTTTGACAACACGGCTGATGCCAACAATTCTGCACGTTGGTAAACGTCGGCTGACTCGTCACCAAAAAAACCAGCTGCAAGTGTAATTGCATCAGGATAAGATGGGTCTAGGGCAACCGACTCTGCTAGCCACCTTGCAAATTGATTTACATCTCCAACTTGTCTCTGTAAATGTGCGGCATCAAGCGAAAGACGAGCGGCAACTCTTGAATCTAATAGATTCGACCGTCCATCTGAAAGAAGCTTCTCGTACACCTTCATTCTTTGATCAACAGTGTTTGTACGATCGATTGCATCACGAAGTCGTGACAATTGCACCTTTGTTTCCCTTGGGGATGTCAACAGTAACCCGCGTATTGCCTCTCTACGCAAAACTGGCATGTCAGCCATTTGTGCGACCTCAACCATTGTTCTCCAGATTGACTCGTTGTTTGGAGAAAGTTTAGCTGCTTCTGAAATTAACACAACGGCTGTTGTAATTGCATCGGTTGTTAGTAATTCCGACATTACTGCTGTATGAGCAACACGTACAAACTCTTCGGCAAGTCTTGATGCCGCTAGTTCCTCTAAAATTTGCTCTGGTTGTTGACTGTTGTCGTCAGCAATAGACAGGGACGGGCAAGTGGCTATCGCTAGAAAAACGGCGGGAAACAGGTTTCGTATATATGCTGGGATCGCCACAGTGGTAATTTTACACGGCTTAGGGGTAATTTTTGAGGATACTTACAGAGTATTTGCAAATGGCGTTGACACCCACTATCTGGCTTGGTAATTTCGTCAATTCAATAATCAAAAAAGGTCCAATTTTATGACAAACACTCGATTCCTAGTGCCATTATTAGTTTTCGCCTTCTGCTTCTCGGCAGTAGCGCAGCCCAGAACAATCACGCGAATTGTTGGAAACAACTCTATTGACGATCGTGATGCAGATATGATTCGCAGATATGCAACCGGTTGGGCTGAAAACCTGCAAACAACCGATTCTGAGGAACTTAGTATTGCGCATAACAAATTGGTCGAACCACTTAGACCAGAACACGGTATGTCGCCATACGCTAGATCTATTTACGGTAAGGAACTCAAGAATAGTTTTAAGCCAATCCTTGCATCAGAAAACCAAATGGCTGCAATAAACGCACTTCAAGTCATGTCATTTCTTGGTACAGAACAGGCGTGTGGAGTCCTTCTAAGCCACGCAGATTTATCTACTGAAGACAAGCCATCTCTTAGGCTTTGGGCTTCTATTGGGTTGGGCACAAGCTTCCAAGTTGGAATTCTTCAACCAAGCAGAATCTCTGATTACGCAACCATATTGTCAAACTTCATTCTTAAAGAAAGCGAGTGGCACATTATTGCAAGGCAATTTGAGTCACTTGCATCTTTATATGATATTCCCGATTTATCTAGTAGGGAATTAGAAAATCTAGAGTCACTTTCAATGAAACTGCAAGTTAATTCTATGTCAAAACTATTAGATAATATTATGAAATCAGAAGAAGTAGATGAAAGAGTTAAATCGTTGCCTTTCGCGCTCCCATCTCTTCGGCTTCAACTAATTGAACCAAGCATCACAGAAGAGGTGAGAGAAGAAGGTCAAAAGGTTTTACTTCCTGTCTTAATTGATTTTGTTGAGTTTTCAATTACACGCACTGCAAATTCTGGAGACGACAAGGGTCTGCACAAGGCCTATGGCGAGTCCATAAATACCGCTGGTCTCATTATTGACAGAATTCTTGGTGTTGATGACGGGGGATTACCCATGGCGGAACCTTGGGAGACCGGTGACCTTGGTGCAATTGGGGAACGTGTGGCGCTTTGGAAAAAGTTATCTAAGAACTAAATAAAATGTACCGATTTCTCATCCCTGTTGCATTTGTTGTTGCAGTAGTTGTCTGTGTGCTGGGGGTTGAAAAAAATAAACCCAGAGCTGACTTTGTGTTTGTAAACCGAGGAGATGTTTTTACGCTTGATCCACAAAGGATGAGTTGGCTTACAGATATGCAGATTGCTTATTGTTTATACGAGGGGTTGGTTCAATGGAAAACAGAAGATTTTTCAATTGAACTTGCAGCCGCCAACGAGGTGGTTGTTAGTGACGACCGTTTGTTGTACACGTTTTATTTGCGCAAAGACGCAAGGTGGAGTAATGGTGCCCCGGTTACGGCGCACGACTTTATGTATGCCTGGATGCGCCTTTTGACACCCGACACCGCTTCGGATTATTCAAACTTTTTTTTTGTTATTGAAGGTGCAAAGGATTATTGGAAGTGGCGAGCATCCCTACTTAAAAACAAAAGTGTTATCTCTTTAGAAGAGCTTGCAAAAGAATTTGATGATAGGGTCGGAATTACAGCCATAGATAATCACAAGATTGAAATAAAACTTTCTAAACCAACTCCATATTTTCTCGATCAACTAGCGCTTGCTGTTTGCAGCCCTGTATACAAACCAGCGGTTGAGGGGTGGGTGGTAAACGAAGAGGTGCAACAGGAAATTATTGACCGTGGGTGGAACTCGGTTCTCCCGCCAACAATGGCTAACAGAAAATGGACTTCAATAGATCAAGACACCGGAAGAATAAAGCAGGAATATTATTGGGCTAGACCAGAAACAATGGTATGTAACGGTCCCTTTGTTTTAGATGAGTGGCGATACAAAAGGGACATGAGATTAGAACGCAACCCTTTTTATCATTCTCCTGAGAAAACTTCTCTGAATTCTATTCAAGCGTTAACTATTACCGATGCTAACACTGGCGTTCTTTCCTTTGAAGGCGGTGACATCGACTGGTTAAGTAGTTTAAATGTTGATTATCAGTCAGATATGCTTGATCAATTGGCAAGTGGGCAAAGAAATAACATCCATGCTTTTCCAACTTTTGGAACTGACTTTTTTTCTTTTAACTGTAGGGATTTTCTGAACGATGGATCCGAAAATCCCTTTGCGGTCCCCGGTGTCAGACGGGCTTTTGTTCTTGCTACAAATCGAAATCGACTTGTTAAATACGCAACCCGGCTAAACGAACCCATTACAACCAGTTTGGTTCCAGCAAACTCAATTGACGGGTACGAAACGGTTGTAGGTTTGGGACACGATCCAGATTTAGCGAGAAAAGAAATGGAAAATGCTGGGTGGGTCGATAGGGATGGTGACGGTATCGTGGAAGATGTTAATGGAAACCCGTTTCCAACTGTTGATTTGCTGTACACAACAAACACGCCAAGATATAAATGGGTTTCACTTGAATTACGAAATCAATGGTTTCGTGCCATTGGTGTGAATGTTGAACTGCGTGGTACTGATAATGCTTTTTTTAGTGCAGATCTTCACTCCGGTAATTTTATGATTGCTCGGGGAAGGTGGTATGGTGATTATGGTGACCCAACAACCTTCTTAGATATCTTTCGTTCAGATAACGGAAATAATGATCGTGGATATTCAAACCCACAAGTTGACGCAGCCCTTGATGCCGCTTCTCTTGAACAAGACCCAACAAAAAGAATGGAAATGCTACACGATATTGAAGAATTGTTGTTCACCAGAGAAGTTCCGATGCTAGTTGTGTGCCAGTTGTTACAACTACACATGTATGATCCAGAACGTGTTTCTGGGCTAACCTCTCATCCCAGGCTAGTGCAACATCTTTGGCGTGTCTCGGTCACAGATTAGTTTGTAACCGCAGCCACATAGTATGACTGTCACCTTGAAGGCAGAAATGCAGCATGAAGTGCGGTGGTGTTAGGCTGGTCTTGGGTCAAGAAACCTATACATTACATCTACGACAAGGTTGAACAAAACCAGAAGTGTTGCATAGACCAAAACAATACCCATTAACACAGTGATATCCTTGCCAAGCACAGCGTCAACAAAGTGAGTTCCCACACCTGGTATTGCAAACACCTTCTCTATTACGAATGAACCTGTCATCGCTGCTGCTGTTGCTGGACCTAGGTAACTAACAACTGGAAGTAGTGCGTTTTTCATGGCGTGTTTTAGAACAACCACCCTTTCGGGCATTCCCTTTGCCCTTGCGGTGCGTATGTGATCACTTCTTAGTTGTTCAATCATCCCCGATCTCGTAAGTTGGGCAATATATGCAGCAAACGGTAGGGATAGCGCTGTTGATGGCAACACAAGGTGTTTCCAGGTTCCCCATCCGCTAATTGGAAACCAATGCAACCACACAGAAAAGACCATTAATAACACAACCCCAATTACAAAACTTGGCAAACTAATGCCTAGGATTGCAACTACAAAAGTTACAGCATCAAGCAGAGAGTTTGGTCTAATTGCACCAACTACCCCAGCAGTTAGACCAATAATTAAAGCAAGTAATATTGCACACAATCCGACTGTCATAGAAACAGGTAGTTGAGAAATTAAAATATCGTTTACTGTCCAGTTTTCGTGTCTCATGCTTGGTCCAAGGTTAAAAACCGGACCATCTCTGTTTCCAAAAACCCAAGACAGACCAGATGCCTTCCACATATAGTCGCCATAAAAGGCAACCGGATCATTTAAGTTGTACTGGGCTTCCATCTGTTCCATAACCTCTGGTGGTGGTCTCCGCCCATCTTTTTCCAGCGGATTTCCGGGGATTTGCCACGCTAACAAAAATGTAATTGTGTAGACGGCTAGTAAAATAAAAGGAAGTTGAACTAGGCGCCAGCCAATTAATTTGGAGAGCGAGTTCTTTTTCATTTATATTCCATATTTCGAGTTATTCCCAAGCTGTTCGGCAATTCGAATAAGTTGGTTGTACTTCGCCGTTCTGTCACTTCTGCATGGAGCGCCTGTTTTAATTTGGCCGCAGTTAGTAGAAACAGAAATGTCGGCGATAGTTGTGTCTTCTGTTTCACCGCTTCTGTGACTAAGCACCGCGGTATATCCATTGTTTTGAGCAATATCAACTGCTGCAAATGTTTCTGTAAGAGTTCCAATTTGGTTAACCTTCACCAAAATAGAATTTGCACACCCGTCCTTTATGCCGCGCTCTAAAAAAAGTGGATTTGTCACAAACAAATCGTCTCCAACAAGTTGAATTTTGTTACCAAGGCGAGTGGTTAGGTTTTTCCAGCCCGACCAATCGTCTTCACCCAGCCCGTCTTCAATAGAACGGATTGGGTATCTATCACACCAGTTAGACCACAAATCAATCATTTCTTCAGAAGAAACAACCCTCTCTGGTTCACTGCTAAAGAAGCAATATCCTTCCTTGCCAAGTTTTCTTGCCTCTGTCACCAATTCGCTTGTGGCTGGATCTAAAGCAACAAATATTTGTTCACCCCAAGAATAACCAGACCTACTAACTGCCTCTTCAATAACCTTAAGGGCATCTTCGTTATCAGATAGGTTTGGAGCAAACCCACCCTCGTCACCTACGGCTGTTGACATGTTTCTATCGTGCAACACCTCTTTAAGTGTGTGATATATTTCTACTGCTGCCCGAAGTCCTTCTCCAAATGAATCAAACCCTGATGGCTGAATCATGAACTCTTGAAAATCAACGGTATTATCTGCGTGTTTTCCTCCGTTTAAAATATTAAACATTGGTACAGGCAATACGTTAGCGTCTTTGTTTAGATATTTGTACAGAGGGAGTTCGGAAGCGTTTGCTGCCGCATGAGCAGTAGCCATTGAGACACCCAAAAGAGCGTTTGCCCCTAGATTGCCCTTGTTTGGGGTGCCATCAAGATCAATCATGACATTGTCTACGCCAAATTGATCCAAGGCGTCCATTCCAATAACCTCGTTAGCGATTATGTCGTTAATGTTTTTTACTGCCCCAGAGACACCTTTTCCACACCAAAGATCGCCACCATCTCTCAACTCTACGGCTTCGTTTTCGCCAGTACTGGCGCCGCTTGGCACAGCCGCCCTGCCAAACCCACCTCCATCAAGATGGACGTCACACTCTAGGGTTGGATTCCCCCTTGAGTCAAGAATTTGTCTTGCCAAGATTTTTGTAATTGCAGTGATCATCGGTGTCATCTTTCTAAAAATGGAATCATACTATGGGCATGGACAACACCGAGAATAATAATCTGAAGCATCCGCTTAAATATGAAGGTCCATGCCCATTCTGTGGATTTCTTCTAAAAAACCCAACAAATAATCGGTGTCCAGAGTGTGGTCGTGTTCTGGAAATAACACTAAGGTCACCTTTTAAAATGACCGCATGGCTTGTGGTGTTAATCGGCATTGTTTCGTCAGTTGTTGGTTATTTAAATCATTTGGGGTTGCTGCTTTTTGGTGTTTTTCTAGCAAGTAGATCAAGGTTGACGAGTCCTTTGGGTCGTGGCGATTTAACTGTTCCTTGGAAAATAGTTATTCCAGAATTAGTTGCTTTGGCTGTGCTCGTTATCTTACTCTTCACGTGTTGGGGGCTAAGGGATTGGTTTTCCAAACAACACAAGTTGGTGAGAATGGGCATTGGCACCTTGGGTTTTTTGCTGCCTTTTGTCTCATACCAATATATGATTTGGTTTATTCTTAGGAACTAAACGCTTCAAACTTCGGGGCATCCCCATTAAGAACAGAAATAACATCCCTGACAACCCAGCCCATGTTTTTGTTTGCTGTTTTTGTTTTCGCAGCAATATGTGGATACAAAATAGCGTTGTCCAACCCAAGCAAAGGATAACCTTCGTTGAACGGTTCTGTTTCATGAACATCTAGGACAGCACAGGCCTCTTTGTTGTGGATAAGGTGGCTTGCGAGGGCAGTGGGATTTACAACATGACCACGAGAAGTGTTAACGAACGGTGCGAACTGGTTCATGGACTCAAAAAAAACCTTATTGCACAGATGTTTGTTTTCGGGTCTTCCATCAACGTGGATAGATATTGCATCACTTCTGCACAAAAGGGTTTTGATGTCTACACTCTCACAACCATAATTATTCCCGATTATTTTTATGTCATTGTAAATTACATGAAAACCAATATCTTTTGCGACTTTGCCAAGCCGGCTTCCAACTCGCCCAAAGCCAACAATGCCGAGGGTCATCTCGTTGAACTGTTTGGGGCAAACCGTTTCGTCTCTGAACAACTGCCACTGTTCTTTGCCAACAACCGAATCTATCGGAGGGGTTGGTCGCAAAAGAGGCAATAGGTTTGTTAGAACAAATTCGACAACCGCCTCGTTGTTTGCTTCTGGGGTATAAACAACCTTAATTGCATTTTCTTTACAGGTAAGCAGGTCGATGTTGTCCAGTCCTACTCCAGCTCTCCCAACGACTTGAAGTATTGGGGCGTTCTTAATCATCTCCCTGTCAACGGTTGTGTATGTTCTAACAACAAGTCCACTTGTTGACGGTAGAAGCTCTCTAAATCTCAGTGAATCGGATGGACAAATGTGCAAATCACATCTTTCAGACAGCCAGTCGCTGCATTCTTGTGGTAGATTTTCTGTTTGGATTACAGTTGGTCTCACGCAGCGCATGATAATCAAACTTCAGGCATTGGCATGATTTCGGCGTGACTAGCGCGCAGAGCATACGACCTGTGCTTATCACCAGAAATCGCCGTGAGTTAAGCGAGTTCAAAACCCCTGCTACGTCATCAGAACGGCATATCTCGACAGAAACAAAAGCATAAGCGTTAGGCGTAGGAGTGTAATCCAGAGATTGTAAAGTTAATGATAACCCAGTTGAATAACATTACAGCACATCCAATCAGCGCAAGCCACGCTGTCCAAAGTCCCTTGTCTTTAACTTTAGTTCGAGCGTGAATCAGAATTACAAATATTAGGAATGTGTTCAGTGCGAAAACCTCTTTTGGGTCCCACCCCCATGGACGACCCCAAGAATGATCAGCCCAAATCGCACCCATTACAATTCCTGCCCACAGAAGGATAAATGATAGTTCTACAAGAATCATTGTTGCCCCATCTAAAACAGAGCCAATGTTGTTTTTGATTGCCTGTTTACCTTCAGGTCTTACTTCAACTAGAGACGCAACCCCACCAGCACGCGCGTAGTCCTCGCTTCCATCATCGCCAGTTAACTTCTGAAGAAATCTTCTAATCAAATAAAGCGTGGCTGCAACTGCGGCTACAAATATCAAACAATATGCAAAGATAATGAAGTTCACGTGAATATAAAGCCAAACATCGTGAAGCACTGGCATCTTGTTTGAAATGTGTGGATTAAGTTCAAGTGGATACAAACGAACAGCCAAAAGCGCAAACATTGCAGAGATTGCTGCGCCAAGTGAAAAAACATATTTCATCGAAGTGTGCCTTAAAACAATCTCCATAACTATTCCAAAAAGACCACCCATCCAAGCAGCGGTTGTAATGGCCTCAAACATGTTTGCGTTTGGAAATCTTCCAGAAACATACCATCTCCAGATTACGGCAACCGTGTTCAACATAACAGCTAAAGCAAAAATCCATATTCCTAGGGATCCCACTCTTTTAAATCTGTATACAAAAGCCATTAGCAACAGAACTGTGCTAACTAAATAGACAAGCCAAATAGACGTTAGGTTTCCTAGGCGGAAATACATGCTTTCAAGTTTAAGTTTATTTGATGGTGGGTAGATGTCACTGCCGCCAGCAAGCTGGGGAAGCAGTTGTGACAACTTTACAAGTTCTGCGTTAACCGCTTGTGAATCCTCTGCCTTCCACGCTTCGACCATGTTCTGCCACGCTTCGACTATCTCAGGGTTTACAACACCATCTAGTGTTGTCCAAGGTGCGTCAAATAATCCACTGCTGGGTGGAACTATTTTTAAAACTGCCCAAAGTGTTCTGGGGTCGCTTGCACCTATTGCACTGTCAATATTTTCAACCGGAGTTGCAAACTTTCGAACATCTTGACGAAGACGACCAAGCAATGCACGAACTTTTGCTTCTTGAAGGACTTCTCTTGAAACAAGCCCGCTTTTCATAAACTTATCTGCTCGTTCCTTAACCGATGGTTTACTTGTATCCAGTTCGCCAATAATTGAAGCCCGCAACCCCTTGTGTTTAACATAAATAATTGGCTGACCGAGATACCTTTCTGGGCGAATCAACATGTCAAAATAAGTAAACGTTGGGCTTTGATTATCAAACTTGCGGGGACCCATTATGTATGGGATAAACGATCGGGCAAATGTTTCGAACGATTTAACCCTACCGTTTGTAAACACCGCAACGCTATCGCTCCAAGGCGCCATGTTTACTTTTGTTGAAAATCCCGATTGGGTTTCTGCATGAGCAGTAAATGAAATGAACAGTACAACAATTGCAATTAAACGTTTCATTTTGCCATCTCTGCGTAAACCGATTTTTGTCGATTTCTTTTAATCACTGGTTTCACATAAAACGCCCAAACCATTCCTGCAACAGTTAGACAACACCCAAGTAACATTGTGAACACACCATGTCTGTTTCCAATCCCAAGAACTGTGTAATTTAGTCCTTTTGACATACTATCCGGCGGATCCCACTGAGATTGAAAAAACCAAAGTTCCCCGTATGGCTTGGGATCATTAACGCTTACAGCAAGTTTATTATCAGTACCGTCTAAAAACTTGACTACGCTTCTCCAATTTAAAATACTTGAAGTGTTTCCCGTAAATCCACCCAAGTGCGAATCTATTTCAAATGTGTCAAGCGCAACTGGTGTGGGTAGTGGGGCTCGCTTTCTTGAAAACATAAACTCAACCAATTTTCCGTTTGGCAAACGAAGAACTGTTGGTTTATATTGAAACCGCCTAACCACCTCTTTTTGTGATTCAAAGGGATAGTGATGATAAGGAAGCCAAGAGGTTACCGATCCCCCTTCAAGCGGAACCACAATTTTAACCATTGAATACATGTTGCTTGCGCTCGGGTCTCTTTGAATTGGTGGAACTATCATTGGTCTTGTGTCAGAATAGGTAAACGGTTCTGCTCTATCAATTGTTATTGTCACCTCGTCTGTTAGGTCTGCTGGCTCACCAACCTCAAGTTGTTTTACAACGGGAGTGTCTCCCGCAATTGAAGTAAGCATCACATAAGGTTTGTCCTTCAGCCCCCCAACAATAGTTATTGGCGCTCCACCCGCCGAATAGGTCATCTTAATATTATCGTCAACAAATTTTGGTGCTCCTTCGTGGTTTTCACCTTCTGCAACGTCGCGGTTCATAGACGGGTTATTAAACACCCACCTTTGCCACGTTTTGTCGCCCTTGTTAATCTCCACAATAACCAACGAGACAACCGTGCCTGAAATGTTTAGATTATTTTGCACCGAATTTATCTTGAAAGAATACTCGGTGTCTCCAATTTGTTTAAAGTCGCCAACTGTTGCGGTATTTAACGAATATTGTTCTCCGTTGATTACCGCATTAAATGAGGGAGAAAGCGAACTTTCAAGAACAGAGAGTTCGTCTTCGTCGCTTATCCACTTGAACGCCATAAGAGAGGCGTCAGCGGTGTTTAAGTTTTGATCAAACGCATAAAGTTGAACCGTCTGTACTGCCTCGTCGCCCTTTCGCAATGTTACCCATATAACCGGAAACAGGTCGTTTCCGCCTCCTGTTATTTGTGAATTAATATACGCATATCGAAGGTAACCGTTGACAATCAACCTGCCATCAATAGGGTCGCCTTCGGTTTGTACAACATCTATTTCAAGAGGTTTTAATTTTTGCAAAGTGCCATCTGTTGGCCACACTTCGTCGTAAACAGAAAGGTAATCGTTAAATCTGGGAAGATTGTCTATTGGTCTTTCAAACCAATTGGTTTGGGGTGTTCCGTCTTCGGATATTTCTCTTAAATAAATTGCGCCGCTTTGGGTAACGTAAAACTCGTCTTTTGAGTCATAGTCAAGAGACATTTTTAAATTTTCATCAACAAGAGCTCTTCCAAGAATGTTTTTTGCCCTTGCCATTGGTTGGCTGGGATCTTCGCTTTGGACAATGTCTTCGGTATATTCTGGATATCCGGCAATAAGTTGTCTTGTAAAGACATCTTCTGGTCCCTGAACCAAAACGGAAACTGTATAGACCTCCTTACCCGCATCTTCGCCTGACATTAGGGACCAACTTGGGTTTATGTCGGTTATTGTAAACGTTGTGTCGTTTACTGTTATTGAGTTTGCTGGTGTAACAACCATGGTGCTTTTTACTCCACCGCTATCTTCCACCACGACAACCCTTCTTGAGACAAGAACATCTCCCTCAATCTTTTGAGAAAAATAAATAACACACCCAAGCACCATAACAATCACTCCACCGTGAATCGCCCAAACACCCACGCTTAAAGTATTAAATGGAATTTTTCTTATTGTGACTATTGACATGTTCAAACACAAAATTGCAACCAGCCACTTAAATGGCCACCAGTGAAACCATTCGAACTCTGTCATTTCGAGTCCGCGCATTTCGCGAAGGTTTACCCAAGCCGTTGGCTCCCAAATTGCAAAACTAACCGGTGCACCAGAAGAGCCAATTGAGCAATAAATAAACAATAAAACAAGTGTGGCTATTCCAAACCACACTGATGTGACAAGATCTAAAAAAACAAGCGATGTTAGGGCTGGAACAACAATGTACCACCAGACAGAACCCTCGCCACCAAAACACCAAAACAGCAACAACGATCCAACAAGAGGAAGAAGCCATAACAAGCTTCCTGGCCAACGAAAGAAGGGGTGAGCCGTTTTGTTCATTAAGCTACCCTTTGTCGTGGTTGTAAACACCTTGTCCGGACTTGTCTCCAAGGTGTCCCTGATTTACAAGTTCTACAAGTTTTTGGTTGGGCAAGTATTTTGGGTTTTCTCCCAAACCGTTATACATCACCATCATTATGTCTCTACAAACGTCTAGACCAATATAGTCCGCAAGGCGAAGTGGTCCCATTGGAAACGCACAGCCAAGTTTCATTATTGAGTCAATGTCTTCTGGTTCTGCGACCCCGTCTGTCCAAGCGTGAAACGCTTCGTTAATCATTGGCATTAACACTCTGTTTGAAACAAAACCAGCGAAATCGTTTGCTGGGACGGGAACTTTTCCCATCCGTTCGGAGAGAGCAATGGTTGCCTCTGTGGTTGCTTCGCTTGTTTCTTTGCCCTTAATTACTTCAACCAGTTTCATAACTGGAACTGGGTTGAAAAAGTGCATTCCAATTACCCTGTTTGATGCTGATGGGATTGAACTCGCTAAATCGGTAATTGAAATAGAAGAGGTGTTTGTTGCAAGAACAACATTTTCACCAAACGCCCCATGCATTTGTTTGAATATCGCCTTCTTAACATCCACGTTTTCTGTGGCTGCTTCCACAGCCCAGTCCGCATCCGATGCCTCTTCAATTGTTTCTACATAAGAAAGGTTAGAAATAGCAGCGTCTGCTTCATCTTGGGTTATTCGTTCTTTTGAAACTGATCGAGAAAACTGTTTTTCGTGATATGACTTTGCTCTTTCAAGTTGGTCTTGGTTTATGTCAATGACAACTGAGCGTAAACCACTTGTTGCTGCTGTTAGGGCGATACCGCTTCCCATCGTTCCGCCACCAATAACTGCAATCTTGTTTACGTTCATTTTAATCGTTCCAACTTCTTATCTCTTCGCCAGCATATCTAGCAAGCGGTCGAATAATTCTGTTGTTTTGGTGTTGTTCCATAATGTGTGCGCACCAGCCAGTAATTCTGGATGCCACAAAAATTGGTGTATACTGGGGTACGGGAATACCCATCGCGTAATAAGTCATCCCGCATGGGAAATCTACGTTTGGATGAATGTTTTTGTCGCGCAACATTATTGCCTGAACTTCATCACCAAGGTCAAACCACTTCTTTGCTTCTGGGTTTGCGTTTTCAGCATATTTAAGACCCCAACTGCGAAGAATCCCAGCTCGGTGGTCTCCGTTTTTATATACACGATGTCCAAATCCCATAAGTTTTTTCTTTGTCTCAAACGCGTTCTGCATAAACTCTTCCGTGGTGGATCCACCTTCAACAGCATCCATTATTTCCTTGAGCATTTCCATTGCCGCTTCATTGGCACCACCATGCAGGTCTCCCTTAAGAGCACCTATTCCACCGCAGACGCATGAGTGTAAATCGCTGTTAGTTGATGCTATCACCCTGCTTGTAAACGTAGATGCGTTGAAATCATGTTCAGCATAAAGAATCAATGATACATCCATAACTTTAGCCTCTGATTCATGAGGAGTTTTGCCAGACATGCACCAAAGAAGGTTTGCTGCGTGGTCTAGGTTTTCTTCGGGGTCAACCGGGTCTTTCCCATCAAGAGCCATTTGGTGAACACCAATGCATGTTGGTATTTTTGCAAGCAGGTGTTTTGATTTTTGCAGGTCTGCATCTGCGTCATTGTTTTCACAGACGGGGCACAAATGTGAAAGCATAGAAACCGCAGACCTTAAAACTGCCATGGGATGTGCCCCCGGTGACTCCTTGGCTATTTTAATTATTGCATCTTTTACAGATTCTGGAATTGCCCTAATAGATACAAGTTCTGATTTAAAGTCAGCAAGTTCTTTATCGCTTGGCTTGTGTCCTACCAAAAGCAGGTGAGCAACCTCTTCAAAGGTTGCGTTTGCAGCAAGATCTGCAATTTCGTAACCTCGATAAATAAGCTGTGTTTGATTAACCAGACAAACCGAGGTGTCACCGATCACTTGACCCGCTAGCCCTCTTTGATCCGCTTTCTTGGGTGTTTTTTCTTGTGTTTGCGACATTTGTTCCTTCTTTCATTTACCCAAAATATATGGTGTTGAGCCCACCATTCTACCAGAATCCAGAATTCGTGACCATCTCCCGCCAAATGGGGAGTCATCCGTTTCGCTGGGTGGACTTTCAGCAGTTCTAGTTTGTTACTTGGGGAAACCCCACTCTTCACCCGGAACATAACCAAGCAAATCGTAAAGTTCTTGGCGCGTTTGCATTTGGTCCTCAAAACCATCTGCACAACCGTCTTCTTTTAATTGGTTTAAGCACTTTGAAATTGAATACATTGCCACCCGCTGGAATGTCACTGGATAAATAACAAGGTTGTATCCAAATGAATCAAATTTCTTTGCAGATATATGCGGTGTTTTTCCAAACTCTGTCATGTTAGCCAATAGCATGCTTGGGCAGTTTTTCGCAAATTGTTCAAACTCCTCTTCGCTACGTAACCCCTCGGGAAAAATCATGTCTGCGCCAGCTTCAACATAGTCATTACCCCTTTCAATGGCTGCATCCATTCCATCAACCCCGCGAGCATCTGTTCTGGCTATAAGAATAAAACTGTCGCTTAATTTATTTTCTGAAGCCGACTTTATTTTTTGAACCATTTCTGATTTTGAAATTAAAGTTTTTCCATCAAGGTGACCACATCTTTTGGGAAACTCTTGGTCTTCTATGTGCATACCCGCGGCACCGCTTTGTTCGTATTCAACAACTGTTCTTGATAAGTTCTCAATTTCTCCATATCCAGTATCTGCATCAACTATGACTGGCAAATTGCTTGCTTTAGAAACCTCTTTTATGGTTCTACACATTTCTGAGAGCGTAATCAACCCAATGTCTGGATAGCCGGATGCGTTTGCTGTAGCTCCTCCACTTATGTAACACGATTTAAAACCAGCCCTTGCAATAGCAGCGGCAACCAAGCCGTTCCAAGCGCCCGGACACATTACAACGCCTTGTTTCATTAGTTCTCGAAGTGTTTCGGACCCAGCATTCATTCTGTGTATTTTATCTCATTCGTGGATTGTTGGTTTTGTTCACTATTCATCGTGACAAGCATCTTTGCCGAAGCAACAATTAAGACAACCCCAAGGGTTGCACGAAGTCCTTGGTGCCCCAGTTTTTTACTGCCAAACGATGATCCCAATAAGCCCCCTATAACAACAGCAATGGCAAGTGGTGCCACAAAAGTAAAATCAACTGGCAACCCTCCCCTATCCGCAACAATACCGCTTAGACCCGAAACAGAGTTCACCAATATAAATGGAGCGCTTATCGCTGCTGTTTGTTTTGCAGTTGTCCATCCAAGAAGTAAAATTAATGGGCTCAGAAAAATACCTCCACCAACACCTATTATTCCGCTTAAAAAACCTATAACTGATCCTGAAATTAACACAATTAACATGACTGGCTTTTTGGTTTGTTCTCCCCCCTTAATTGGAACAAAGAGTCGCAATGCTGCATAAAACAAAACGATACCTACAACCGGTTTGTATATTTGGCTTGGAATATCTATATATCCACCAATAAACGCGGAAGGAATGCTTGCACAAACTATTGGTAAAAACAGATCTTTTCTGAATGTTTTGGTTTTAGAGAATCTCCATGTGGCGATTGAGGAAACAACAACATTCAGCAACAACGCCGTTGGCCTCATTTGTTCTGGTGCTATTGTGGCTATCGCAAGAACTGCAAGATATCCCGATCCCCCACCATGACCAACTGTTGAATAAAGTGCTGCCATCAGTAATACAGCGGCGGCAACTAGGAAAACTGCATAAGGTTCCACGCGCGTATTTTACTGCAATGTGTGTACACCGTTTTGATCGATAAGACACATAGACGGAACATTTTCTATGCCATCTGTTATCAAAAGAATGCCTGCGAGATTTTCGTTTTCAAGTTTGGTTAAATCAACTCCTGAAGTATTTAAATCTGCCGGAAGCCAACTTCTAACCCGCGCCTCTTTGTCAGAGTCAACAAATATGTCCCAACCAATAACACCAAGTTGTGAAATTGAGTTTGATGCTAACAGTCGCATTTCTTCGTTGTGTAGTGTTGAGGTGTCGTTTAAAACAAGTATTCTTCCTATGGGTACTGGGTAATCTTGAATTTGGAGTGCTTTTTCTTCTGTGGTTGTCACTTCTGGGATACTGCGGGTTAGCTGTCTAACCACTACCGCCCCAACGACAATTAATGTAAGAAGTACAAACAAGCCAAAGGGTTTGGTTTTGTTTATTGTCTTGGGAAACGGACCACCGCCAGTGGACGGGGTTGATTTAGCGGGGAGTCGCCTTGCGTATTGTTTTTGGTTTTTGTGGCTTCCTCCCATAGATGGAAGATCGGCAGGACGAACCCCAAAGATGTTGTGTGCCCCAAGCAGCGTCTCAACATCTGCAAGCATTTCGTCAATTGACTTATATCTCTTGTCATAATCAGCCATTGCCCTGCGAACAATCCAGCGAATACACTCTGGGCTCTCCTTGCTAAAGTCGCTTAGTCCGCCGTGTGCTGGGAACGTGTTTTCAAGCATAAAGTACAAAACCGCACCAGCCCCATACACATCAAACTTTGAGCCATCTACTTGATGAACCTTAACTCCCCGCATTGCCTGCCTAACCATTTCCGGATCTCTGAAATATTCTGTACCGTGAGTGGTTAGGGTCATTGCTGAAGCAAGTGGTGTAACCAAACCAAGATCAACAAGGTGCGCGCGACCACCATGAATAATAATATTGTCTGGTTTCACATCTTTGTGCCAAAGCCCCGCGGTGTGATATTCTCGCAATGTACAAAGAAGGTTTTGTTGATACGAAAGCATTGTTTTAAGCTGTTTTTCCGACACACCCCCTGAATTGTTGTGAAGCCCTTCTGTTGCTAGGCCGAGGTGATTTCCTGAGAGGTATGGCATTGCATACCAAAACCGTTCGTTGTCAAGGTGGTGTTCTATTACTAGACCCAGTTTTTTTGCTGCTTCCATGGATCTTGATTCGCGTACTATTTGAGGTAATTCAGATCCCGTTTTTATATTAAAACTTTTTATAACCACAGTGTTTTGTTTATTGGTGTGCTGGGCAATGTATATTCTTGCCCCACTTCCGCCGCTTGGAAGAGTTCCTATTATTTTGTAGCCAGCAAATTGATTTTTTGGTTCTACTGTTGGTTTTATTCTAGTTGCAACTGCTTGTTTGGGTGAATCAATTGCAAACACGCGAAGTGGGTTGTCGATAAAAACAGAAACCAGTCGGCTCCCCGCTTCAGCCATTCGCAATTTAGCTGAGGTCACTTCTGGACCAACAATATCCCACCGAGCAAGCACTACACAAATTGCTGCTCGAAACAATTTTACAACACAAACAAACAGTGCTATTGGTAACAAGATAATGTCGCGGATTTCTTGATAAACAAATCTAACAAAACGTCCAAAAAACGTAAAAACGTGTCCAATAACTGGTACCACGACGTACACCACTAACATTACAGCGCCAATAAGCCCAACCACTGTTCCAAAACAAGCAAAAAGAGTGGTTAGCATTTTTATTCGCCTGCGCTTTCTTGTCCAAGAAACAACTGGTGGGAGTGGTACGCTTCACTTACAGCAGAATCAAATTCAAGGTTGTCTCTGTCCTTTCCTACAAGCAATAACTCGCTTTCTTCTTCTGGAGTAAAACTGTACTGCATTATTACTTGCATAATGGTTTCTCTAAGATGGCTTCGAACTTTTGATACATGTCTGCTTGCTGTTGGTTCACTAATTCCTAGCTGGTTGGATATTACCTTTCCTGTCTTTCCGTCTAGCACCCTCATTCTCCAACACTGAAAGTGGAGAAAGTCAGTTTCTGTTTCTGTTCTTCGGATTGCAGAACAAATTTTTGCACCAAACATCCTTTGCTCGAATATTTCATCAATCCGTGGGGTTGTGCTTTGAGAATCAATGCGCTCGTCGAGAGAAAGCGGCTTAACCCCACCACCTCTTTTTTTTGCGTTTCGGCGATCTACCTCATCACCTAAAACGTGCTTTGCTATTGAAAGTATCCATGTGCTAAATCTAGCGCCTCGGTTGGGATCGTATCTTTCTATACATTTTGATAACTCGGCAAGAGTATCTTGCGTCAAGTCCTGAACGGTTTCAAATCCAACCTGACCACGCCCCCACTTGTGGAGTTGAAATCGGATTGCTGGTCCAAAATCCTGCCACAATTCAAACCACGCCGTGTCATCACGGTCTCTGAGTCGGCGTACAAATGTCGTTGTAAGGGCGTTCATAAGCACGTTTTCTTATTGGGAAAAGACATTTGAAGATTTTACCTACTTAACGGAGTGGCGACCAAAATCAATAACACCCTTGTGGTTACACAGTAATAACGCGTGTTAGTCAATGAGAACATCAGTGAATCGAGGACGTTTTTATGTTGATGAAATAAATATTACAAGTTCCCCAAGAACCTAGAAGCCGCAGAGTGTTTCTGTGCAAAATATTTAACAAAAAGGAGGTTGCCATGGGCGCCACATCACGTTTTATTATTCGCTGGGGACTTATCGGGGGTCTTGCCGTTGGTGGAATCACCCTTCTTGTGGGACCACAAAGGGTAATGGCATGCATCGACCAACTCCGACAAGAAGCAAATACCGTTGTTGAAAATCTTGTAGACGATCCAGTTGCTTTAAGAAGACAGCTTGATAATTTAGCAAAAGAGTATCCAACAAGAATTGCTGAGGTTCGTGGAGAAATCGCAAGACTTGACCAACAACTTGAGCAGTTTGCAAGGGACGAAAGAATAGCAATTAGGGTTGTTGAGTTAACAGCTTTTGACCTAGATGTTCTTGGTGGTCTCGTTGAGGATGCCGTAGTGAAAGCGTCTGAAAACAACACCTCTTCAATTAGGTTCGAGGGTGTTAGATATGATTTAGAAAGCGCATACGCCGAGGGTAGAAGAATTCGCACCGTAAAATCAAATTACGAAGATCGTCTAGCTGCAGATCGCAGACAGATGGAACTTATGCGAGAACAAAAGGTGCGACTTGTTTCGATTCTTGAAAAAATTGAACATGAACACGAAACCTATCGTTCTCAGCTGTGGCAATTAGACAGAGAAATAGATGCGATTGAACGAAACGATCACATAATTGCCATGATTGAACAACAGCGAGAAACTCTTTCTGGTTTAGATAAATTTGGTTCGGCCGGAAACATAGATCAGGTTCGAGCAAAACTCTCTGAAATTCGAGTGGTTCAAGAAAGCACTATTCTTGCATTAACCGATAGCGGGACCGGATCTGATTATGAAACACGTGCTCGGTTTGATGCCTCTGATCAAACATGCGAGGATCCATTTACGCAAACGGTTGAAGAAAAACCCAATAAAAATAAAGATGTTGGTCCCTACGTTTTATTAGATTAATTGTGTTTTTATAACCCCACGTGTCGTGGGGCGTTTAGCACTGGCGGCGACTTCGGTCGCCGCTTTTTTATTTGCTTTTTGATTATCGAAAGTGGACAGTAGTGGTCGTACATCGCAAGTAACAATTATCCTTTTCTTGAACCAATAACACTATGAGTTTATTTCTGCTTGTGGATAATACCATTCGAGTATTTCGTGCCACGACTTGCCTTGACCGGCGAGTTTTTGAGTTCCATACTGACAAAGTCCAACACCGTGACCCATACCATACCCATCAAATTTTAACTTTGACCCCATTTTTTGACCTACCACAAAGGGCGACCAAAGTCGCTTTTCTGGATCTGGAAGACGAACTACGCTTGAGTTTGCTGCCCTAATAAAATCTCTTGCTCTCATTTCTATTATTTTTTTTCTCCTATCAACGATGCCAAGTGTTGTGGTTCGTCCGTGCTTATTTGTTTCCAAGGGTTCAATTACTCGTATAGACCGCAGGTCCTTTAGGTCTGGAATATTCAACTTTTTTGCACACCCGTTTAGTCGCTTTCTGAATGTCCTAGACAATCGCGTTGTTGACCACTTGTGAATATCAAAAGAAGTACAAACGTCTTTGTTATCGTGACCGGACAGGGGTGGAATTTTGTGTTGTTCTGCACCGCTAATTGCATCTGTCGCAAGTGCGGGTATTCCTCCACAACAAGCACAGTAATAAGCTGGAATTATTTTATTGTTCCACCTAAGAACAACACCAGCGGTTTCTTGAACGGCTCTGTGCGCTACGTCATGTGTTACATCTCCCAAGAAAACTTGCGACGTTGGTTCGTCGGTGACATCAAAGTGGGATTTTGTGTTACGGTCTAAATGCTGCGCCACTGCATAACTTCTAGCTGCTATTGCCTGCGCTGCAAATGTTGTTGGATGCCAGTGTGACAGTAATTCGCCTGCAATTACCCCTGGCAGATATTTTTCTATTGAAATGTGGGCAACAACGTCAAGGGTTTTTTTTGATTCGCTTGTTCTGGGATGCAGTATGATCGTCCCAGAAATTGTTTTTTCTTTGCCATCGGTTACCACTTTGGTGCTTTGTTTTAACTCAATTGTTTTTGGTTCGTCTCCAATTGAACTAGCGAAGAACGACTTGTTGCCAATTTTTACACTGTTTGTGTTTTTTCCAATTCGTACCCGAATATCTGGTAGTGTCTGTTTTTGTTTATTTACAACCTTCTTAATTGGCTTTAGCACCTCCGTTTTTTTGTCACAAGAGGAGATTCCACCAACAATAATTAAGCCCGTTGCCAAGACAAACTCACGGCGGTTACACGAATTGGGATATAAATTGTTTAATAACATCTGTTGCGATAGTGTATCGATGGTACATTATCTATAAGGAGTATTCTAATGAAATACGCAGTGCTTTCTTTTGTTGGAACTATGATTGTAGTCGTCATTGGGTTTGTTTTAGTTCTATCTGTTTTTGTAATCGGAATCTACAATGGTCTTGTTGGTCTTCGCAACAGGGTTAAAAACGCTTATGCCCAAATTGATGTTCAATTAAAACGGAGATATGACCTAATTCCAAACTTGGTGGAGACCGCTAAGGGTTACATGAAACACGAAAGAGAAACCCTCGAGGCGGTCATCAGCGCTAGAAACCAAGCAGCTTCTGCGGCTTCTGCGGCTGCCAAAGATCCCACTGCCGCAAACGCCATCAAGGATTTGGCTGGAGCTGATGGAGCCCTGACTGGTGCTCTGGGTCGACTAATGGTGGTAATGGAGGCATACCCAGATCTAAAAGCCAATGAAAACATGATGCAGGTTCAAGAAGAATTAACAAGTACCGAAAACAAGGTTGCTTTTTCAAGACAAGCATACAACGATGCTGTGATGGGATACAACAATAAACGAGAAATGTTTCCATCAAACATTGTTGCTGGGATTTTTTGTTTCAAAATTGCACAGAGTTGGGAACTTGATGATGAAGTGGCAAGAGATGCGCCAAAAGTAAATTTCTAGTTTTCTGTTTGGATGAATTTTTACGAACACCAAGACAGGGCTAACAGCAAAACCAAATTTATTGTGTTTTTGTTTGTTGTTGCGGTTATTTTCATTGTTGCCCTTGTGACCATTCCCATCGGTTTTGCAACTGAGTGGGAACCCATCGCGGTTTCTGTTTCTGCTCTGGCTTGTTTGTTAATTGTTGGAGTTTCTTCGCTTGTTAAACTTAAACAACTGGGGGGTGGTGGTGCTGCTGTTGCAGAAATGCTTGGTGGTACCGCACTTCAAAGAACAGGAGCAAGCAAACACGAAAAAAGAGTACAAAACGTTGTTGAAGAAATGGCAATCGCAAGCGGCATGCCTGTTCCGCCAGTTTATATCATCGACGATGATTCAATAAACGCGTTTGCTGCTGGGTGGACTCCTGATGATGCGGTAATAGGAGTAACCAATGGATGTATTAAAGAATTAAATCGCGATGAATTACAGGGGGTTGTAGCCCATGAGTTCAGCCACATTTCTCATGGGGACATGCGCATTAACATTCGTCTTATTGGTGTCATATTTGGAATTATGGTTCTTGGAATTACCGGTTGGGTTTTGGCCAGATACATTGGACCGGCTGTTTTAAGAACATCTTCTAGGTCAAGATCAAAAGAAGGAGCCGGGGGCGCTGGAGTTGGCCTGGCAATAATTGTCTTTGGTTTATTTCTTGCGTTGTGTGGAATTGTTGGAACTTTTTTTAGTCGACTGATTCAAGCGGCGGTTTCGAGACAAAGGGAGTTTTTGGCAGATGCTTCCGCGGTTCAATACACAAGAAACCCCAGTGGCATAGGTGGAGCGCTTTGTAAAATAGGTGGATTTACTCCATTATCAAGCGCTCGTGCTGATGCTAGCCAGTGTAATCACATGTTCTTTTCACAAGCAATGAACGCTATGTTTGCAAGTCACCCCCCAATTACAGAAAGGATTTCTAGAGTTGAGGGAATAGATGTTTCTTCACTTCCAAAGATTCAAGCGGGTTTTAGTGTCAACGTGGGAGTTGATTCAGGCAAACCTGTGTCTGGTTTTTCTTCCTCGGTTGTGGTTGGATCAATTGCGACTGCCGGAAGTGTACAGGATGACCGCATTCAAACAGCGGTATCGACTTTAAACAAAATTAATCCTGCAATTAAATCGGCATTAAACAGTGGGTGGAGCGCGCGACTTGTGGTTTACGCATTGGTTTCTAATAAAAACAACAAAAAGCACCAGCAAGATATTGCGGAAATGCTAGGCGTTACTGAACTTGCAGAATATCGATCGCTGGAGGATCTTGTCATTATGCAAGATCCGTCCACTCGGTTACCCATGGTAGATCTTGCTGCTCCGGCTCTTAGACAACTAAGCGATAAACAAAAGGAAAAGTTTGTTGGCACGCTTTTGTCCCTTGTAAAAAGCGATGGAATTGTTGAGCGTTTTGAGTGGGTTCTTGTTTGTGTAGTCAAGAAACACCTGTTTGGTGGCAAGAAAAAACAAACCAGCGGCTCGTCAATGCGGGGGCTCTCATTAGAAGCGTCGTCTGTTCTTGGGTCCCTTTCTTACCTTGGCGCAACAACCCAAGAGCAGGCAGAAGGCGCTTTTAAAAAGTCAATTGAATTTCTTGGGCTTGATGAAACGCGTATTCCTAAACCAAAAGATTGCAACATTTGTGTTTTAGAAAAATCTCTACAAAAACTTTGTTCCATGAAATTTACCGAGAAAGAGCGCTTACTTAATGCGTGTGTTGAGTGCATTTCTCATGATGGAAAAACCACTGTTTCAGAAGCAGAAACACTTCGCGCAATTGGAGACATGCTTGATTGCCCAATTCCAATCATCGGTTGAATTTGCCTGTTCTTTGTTAATTAGTCAATATTTCGAAGTTCAAGCCCATGGGCGCGAAGACCTTCGTTAATTTCAACCAAACTTGTGGTTCCAAAGTTCTTAATACCCATTAGTTCCGCTTCTGTACGAATTGCAAGGTCGCCCAGTGTTTGGATGTTCAACATTTGTATTGCCTTACGAGAACGAACCGAAAGGTTTAGAATCGAAACTGGTTGCTTTAATACCTGTTCTGGTGCGTGATTCAACAGTTCTTCGTATCGATCTTGGTGAACTCTGCTAACTTGATTTCCTTCTGCGCCCTGACCTAACCTTAGGCCCCTAGCGGTCAACATTTGTTTTATTTCCACCAACGATGTTTCGCCGAAATTTTTGTAACTTAACAACTCGTTTTCTGAAACCTTTAACAAGTCGCCAAGTGTTCGTATTTCCATTTTTTTCAAACAGTTTCTTGCTCGAACGGAAAGTTCGAAGTCTGTGACTGGTGTGTTCATCATTGCGGCTGTTTTTGCAGCATCTCGCGCAACTTCTTCGTCGTAGTACATGTCGGTTGATGACTGTACATCAACTATGTAAAGCCGAGCCCTCTCGTGATTAGGGTCTGTGTCCAAAATTTGTCGCAAACATTTTTCGGCCTTGTTCAAATTTCCCCTATCTTCGTAAATAACCGAAAGATTTAAAAGAGCATTAATGTGTGGCTGTTTTGTGTTTGACAATTCTTCGTAAAGATTAATCGCCCCTTGTTCTTCTCCCACAAGGTCTAAAATGTAGGCCAAGTGAAACCGGTGTTCGGGGCTTGTTCCACAAGCAACCGCGGTTCTAAGCTCCTCAATAGCGCCAACCCTGAAGCCGTTTCGCTCATGTTCAAGTGCTAGCTCGTAGTGCCTGTCTGCTTGCTCGGGGTTTCCGCCACCAATTACTGTTTCTAATCCATTTTGTTGATTCACTTTTGGTACTCCATCTCTTTTTTAAAACTTGCGATTGGCAATTGTACTAAACCTTTGCTTATTATGCAAAAGGCTTCTTAGTTTGGGTCCTGGGGTCCAACTAAATCGCTAATTGCAGCGTCTGCTTCGGCTGATGGTGGGCCAATTGTAAGGGGTGCTGATCTTGCCGCTTCTCTCTTTTCTTTGTTTCCCAATAGATCAATTGAACGCCACCCACCGCGCTCAAATCTAATTGCCATGGTTAATCCAATCAAAATAATGTACACAGACGCCGCAATCCAAGGTCCAATTGATCCCACGCTCGGAAAAAAGGTAACAGCAACCCACCCGCCACCAACTATAAACACCCAACTATAAACAGCCGTTGCTATACCGGGGAATACGGTATCGCCGGCACCACGAAGTGCGCCGGTATAGACAATTCCCAGCGCATCAACTGTCTGAAATACCGCTATTACTATTAATAGGTTGGCTCCTATTTTTATTATTTCGTCTCTTTCCGCAGAAGCGTATTGGTTGCTGTTGATGAACATCTCAATAAACTCAAACCGAAACAAAACAAATACAGTTGCACAAACAGTCATGTACACCATGGCAATTACAACGCCTATTCTTGCTCGTATAACTGCAGTGTCTGGCTTGTTTGCTCCAATATATTTTCCAACGATAGAATTAACCGCTACGTTTATCCCTACTGCTGGCATAAAACTAAGTTGTAGGAACGCCAGTGCTATCCAACCAGCCGCCATATCGTTTGTTCCAAATTTCCCAACAAACACTGTCATGAACAATGCCCAACAAACAATTTCGTTCCCCCACTGAACTGAGCCTGGCCAACCAAGTTTAAAAATTGCTTTAATTGTTTTGAAAGAGGGCTGCCAGTTTTTTCGTGTTCCATATTTTTTGTTATATTTTGGACTCACGAAAATTAGAAACGGTATAACTGTTTCCATAAACATTCCAATTACCGTTGCGATTGCTGCGCCTTTTAGTCCAAGTGCGGGGATGCCGGGTATTCCCGGTAAAAATCCATCGATTCCATTCTCCCCAAAAATTAAAATGTAGTTTGCAACAACATTAACAATGTTTGCTATAACTGTTGATATGGTTATTATTTTTGGTTTGTGCATCCCGAGAAAGTATTGAATAAACCCTCTGCCAAACAACAGAAACACACACCCCAAAAGCATATATGTTGAGTACATGGTTTCAAGTGAAACAAGTTTTGCGTCTTGTGGGTCTGGATTAATTGCTTGAAAGATGTGCGGGATTATGAAAAGAAACGGTACTATGATTACAACCCAACAGCCAATAGCCATCCACGCGGCGTTCCATGGATATTTCACCCCTTTCTCTGGTTCGTTTGCACCAAGGTGTTGACTAACAAATGTATTGACAACTGTTACGACACCCACAATTGTTGAGATTGCTGCAAACGACCAAGTTCCAGAATTTCCCTGAGCAGCAATTTCTACCATTCCTACCTGACCAACCATAAGGCGGTCTGTAAATTGCATGACGGTAAAACTAACCATTGTCAAAATGGTTGGCCACGCAAGTGACCAAACCTCTACTGCGCCAAGACGTAGTTCGGGGAGTATTGATTGTTTGCTAGATGGTTGAGTTTCTTCAGCCATGATCGGCTGTTGTGTTCCATCGACCACGCCTGAATGATCTGGAACCACCGTCTGCATCTATTACTTGTTGTATTAAATCTTTAGTAAGCTTGCTTGGATGACCTTGCCACCTAACGGTGTTGTCGCTGCTAATTATCATTGCCATAGGAATGCCTCGGCAAGAAACCGCATTTTGCATTCTTTTCTTTGAGTCAACAGCAACTCCATATTTCATTTTGTATTTTTTCATAAACTTTGTTATCTTAGAAGTGGTTTCTCCAGAAACCCCAACTATGGCGATACTGTCACCAAAATGTTCGTGCAATTCATTCATGTGAGGAATAGATCTCACGCACGGTCCGCACCAAGTAGCCCAAAACTCAACAATTCTTGTTCTGTCTTCCACTTCTGTTTGCCCAGACACCCACTCCTCAATCTCAAACTTTGGTGCCTTTTTTCCCTGTTGGTTTTTTGCTGACCCAAAATTTGGGTTGTGCTCTGGATAGGACGCTGTTGGCACAACCTCTACCACCTTCTCTTCAACAGGTGGAACAAATGTCTCTACTTTTATGTCTGGGTTTCGCTCTTCAGCAACCAGTTCTTTGATCGCATTTAGAAGATACTTTTTTTGCAGACCAACATGGCGAACCGCTCCATTTCTATCAATTATAAAGTTTGTTGGCTTTACATAAAAACCAAAAAGGTTGCACGTTTCACCCGTTGGATCAACGATGGTTGGAAACGTAAGTTTTTTCTTGTCTATATAGTTCTTGGCAGATTTGTGCCCCTCTGGTGTGTGGATTGTAATTAACACAACTCCGCTATCTTTATCTAATTTAGAAAGGGTGTTTCTTGCGGAGTATGTAGCTTGGCGCCCTTTTGAATTTGAGTTGCTCCATGATTGGACAATTACAACATTACCTATAAGTTCTTTCCATGTAGTTTTTTCTTCTTCTCCTGAAAGGATCCAAAACGCACTGTCTGCTACTTCTGGTGGAGCGTAAGAAATCATATCTTCTAATGAAGACCTGTCTCTGGCGTCAAGGTTTTTATCAAGCCACTTTTCTGGTGTTGTTGATAGTGATGTGGATTGACTGACGATACAACCGATAAGCAGTGTGGAAATACACAACATGTCACATCTCCTGTTTCTTTGTAACCATACGCTACCAGTTTCCAATAACTTGAAGCAAGTCCGTTACATCAATAGAGCCATCAGGAACTATATCCTCATAACAAACCCCCTGACACTGCCCCCACTGAGAAACTATTGCCAAAATATCCGTTACGTTTACCAAACCGTCGCAGTTTACATCACCTAAAACACCATCTTGGGTTGATGACAAAAACTGTACGTCATCTACGTTCCAGCCAGAATATCTCCACCAGCTGTCTGTTGTCCCCATCGTCCACCTAACCTGAACGCTTTGTTGGTTGTCTGCAATGTCAGAAATATCATAAACAACCAATTCCCATTGACTGTCATCTATAGTGCTGGGGTTTGTCCATACAGTTGTCCAATCTCCTGTTCCAGCGCGAACACTAATAGTCGCGTGATCATACGATGGTTGCTCAACATTTAAATAGCGCATAAACTGAAGCACTACATTGGTTTGACCTGACATATCCAGCACCTCGGTGGTTAGGTGTTTTTCGGACATGTTGTTTTCATAATCACCATTTAGGTTGTAACCAACAACATTAGATCCAGTAGCACCGCTTGTTGGATCTGGGTTTCCATATTGCCCACCACCACCCGTTGGTGTGCCCCAATTCCATTGTCCTTGGGTTGTCCAGTTTGGGCTAGAGTCCATGTTCCAAGAATAAATATCGCTTGCAACTCCAGCCGTAACAACCTCTTCTCCCTCTGGGTATCGTACTTCTTGTCCACTAGTTGTATTTGCGGTAAACCAAAACTCGCTGACAAGACCACATTCGGAAGATGGAAGCTCAACCTGATAATCGTTACCACCACCGTGAATTATTGGTCTTGAAGCAAACGCTCCGCTGTTACCATATCTAACATGTAGGGCAGGGGAATTAATATCAACCCCATCCTCAAAGATTGATTCAATTACCATTGGAAACGTTGCTATTTCTCCTTGGTCAACAAACTGAGGAATCCCCGTTGGAAACGAAAAAGATAGTGGTTTGTTTACAAAACTAAGCATCGTTAGTGCCGCCGCAAAACTTTCTTCACACGTAGGAACTATTTCGCTTGGCGGTAGGTCAAATCCGGGTGAACCGGTTGGCCTTAGTTCTATTGTGTATGACAGAGAACCTGCGTTTGTCGTCCAGTCGGGAAAAACCCCATCAGCAAGATATAAAAGGTCTCCACCTGTTCCAGCAACATATGTCTCCCCGTGAACACTCAAAATTGCGTCGCTCATTTGGGAAGAGAGTGCTTTTACAATGTTTACTCTGGGCGGAGGCGTGTTTGAACTTGCCCATGGCTCAAGAATAAGTTGTGAGTAATTGTGAAAATCAATATGAGACACTAGATTTGGAAGAGTGTTTATTAAATCTCTCATTGCCTGTGTTTCTGGCTCTGAAAAAGCTGCTGGTCCAACATAAACATCGCTGCAGGTGTCGTTGCTTGTGCTGTCTCCTCCATTCCACTGGTAATCCCAGTTTCTGTTTAAGTCAACACCTTCACAAAACCCACTGTTGTTTCTTCTGTTCTTTCTCCAAAACCTGTCACCACCACTTGCGTAAGTAAACTCGTACCCGTCTGGGTTCACAATTGGAACAACAATCACTTCGGTTGACTCAAGGTATGATTGAATTGCTGGATCGTTAAACCAACCGTTAACTATATTTTCAGCGACATACACCGGAACCATCACCGCAATCCACTCTCTTGCGTGTTGGCACCCGTTAAACAACACTTGTTTTCTTCCGGTAGTATCGCCGGGGGCTGTTATTCGAATACCGTGAATGTCTCTTCCTTCGTGGGTTGATCCAACAATGAACGTAGTTGTTATTTCTGGTGCAGACAACGAGATGGATTGAAGCCTAGCGTTTACTTCGTCCCACGTTTTGTAGTCACTGTACCACCCACCAATTCCACGCTTCCTTGATTCTTCTCTTTCTCTTTCAAACTCATCCAGCCGCTTATCAATATTGGTTTCTATTACTTTAAATTCTATTTTATTTTTTATAGCAAACCTTACAACCGACTCATCAAAAAGCATTGGCGTAATTCCACTGCTATCAAAACACGCAAGCGATCTTGCGCCAGCACATCTAAGGGCTTCAAGTTGATTCGGGCTTTCAATTTTGACTTCTGCTATTGATAGTCCGCTGTAGTTTCCGTGTCCAAACAAAAGTCCAGTAGCCAATGCGATTGTGTTTAATATCATCATAACTCTCATATTATGAACATTTGTGGAGAAAATGCGAGAGGATTCCTGATAAATCAGTGTTTGACAGCAATAATCAATGATGGGATGCTGCACAAATGAGTAAAACGACGGTTTTGTGTTCAATTGCAATAGCAGTGGTCGCTTCTGGGTGTGCGTCTGTTCCAGTCGGTCCAACAAGTGTTTTTGATGTTGACATTGACGTAAGGGCAGAAACAACGATTGTCCAAGTAAACAGCGGTGATATTGTTGGGTGGGATTACTTGGTTGAAGCAATAGATGGCGCAGATGTTGTTCTTCTAGGGGAACTGCACGATCACGCTGTTGGTCATGCGGTTCAACTTGCCGTTGTGGAGGATGTCATGGATCGTTATCCGGGCAGCGCCCTTGCTCTTGAAATGCTTGAACGAGATGAACAACTTCGTGTTGATGATTACATGGAGGATTTTATTGATGCTAAAACACTTGCAGCAATAACCCAATCAAAAAACTGGGGGGGAGATGGGGGTTGGGAGGCGTGGTATCAACCAATAATTGATGCTGCAAAATTAAGGGGTGGAAGGGTTGTCGCCGCAAATGCACCAAGAAGGTATGTTCGTTTAGCAAGAACCGACGGGTATGAAAGAATTGAAGACCTGCCAAAAGAACGGCGGGTGTTTGTCGACTACCCTGAGGTTCTTTCCAGCGGTAGGTATCGAGAGCGCTTTTGGGAATATGCCTCTCATGATGAAGATGAGTCAGAAGAGGTTGACGTTACAACCATTGACCCAGACGATCCAATGTTGCCGACTTTTAAAAGCATGCAGGCGTGGGATGCAACGATGGCACAGTCAATAGTTGATGCTGACCCAACAAAAAAACAAAAGGTTGTTCTGTTGGTTGGCCAGTTTCATGTTGAATATGATGGGGGTGTCGTTCAGGAACTAAGAAACAGAATGCCCAGTTTGAGTGTTCTTGTGGTTTCCATTCAAAAAACGTTTCCTGAACCTGAAGATGAGTGGCAAGCAGAACCACAAATATCTGACATTATGATTGTTGAAAACGCGAGTGATTAATCTGAACTACACCTAATAAGACGATCGTTAACTGCGTCCCAACCGGGGCTTTCTCCTGGTTTTTCTATGACAATTTCGCCTGCACCAACGGCATCTGCGCTTCGCAAAACCTCGTACATGTTTCTTGCATATTCTGTTGGGTTACTTGACATCTGAAAAACTTTTAGTGCCTGTATTGGGTTTCCGTGAACACAAATCACAGCGTTGTTTTTGTTTTTGTGGGTTGAAACGAATTCAGAAGAAACCAGCTTAACTTTTGTGCTTGGTGCATAGTGTCGAATGGCTGTTCCAGGGGCATTGATTTGGGTTGTTGGCACTGTTACCAACAAACTCCCAAGTTCGGATTCCAGTTCCTTCACCGAAACAGATCCTAATCTCAAAATGTTTGGCTCGTTTACCATTGATAAAATGGTTGATTCTATTCCTAGCCCGCACGATCCTCCGTCAATAACCTGTACTCGACCGAGAAAATCGTCGTCAACGTGAGTTGCGGTGGTTGGAGAAATGTGTCCAGACAGATTCGCCGAAGGTGCTGAAATTGGTCCACCAAAACTTTCTAAAAGTTTTCTTGAAACCGGGTGTGACGGACACCTAATTGCGATTGTGTCGTGACCGCCACACGCTGCCCTTGGAACGCTGTCGCTCTTTGAAAGAATTAAAGTAAGTGGTCCTGGCCAAAATTTACTGGCAAGCAAATCGCATTTGTCATTCCAGTTGTTTGTTAGCCCGTGAACCCAAGAAACATCAAGAACGTGTGCAATCATCGGGTTGTTGATTGGCCTCCCCTTCATCTGGTAAACCTTTTCGATTGCCTCGGTGTTAAACGTGTCGCAACCAAGTCCGTAAACTGTTTCGGTTGCAAACGCAACCACCCCACCACCGCTAAGGGTTGTAGCCGCTTTTTCAATGTTTGCTTCTGTTGGCTTTACAACGGTCATTGTTTTGTTTGCGGAGATTCATCAATAACTAAAACTTGATGTGTGTCAAGGGTTGTTCCCATTGCCTTGTTTAGTGAAACAATTGCCTTGTTGTAATTGACAATTGACCCGAACTCGGCAATCCTAGCGTTTGCCACCCCAACTTGGGTTTGTAGTTTTAAGTTTAAAAATGTTGGGGTTAGCCCGGCCATCGTTTCTTCTTCTACTGCAAGCGCTCGCATGTTTTCTGTTTGAGCAATGCGATATGACGCGTTTGCTTGTATTAATTCATTGTTGGTAACAATGTCCCGAAGGGCGTTTTTTACGTCCAATAGAGTTTGCTGAACGGCCTGTTTATATGCTGCAACCGCTGACATTTGTTGTAGCCGAGACGACTGATACATCGCCTTTGCTGCTCTGTTTCCAAGCGGGACACTAAACTTAAGCCCAAGCACGTAATTCAAATAATCTCCATCAAACACTTCTTGGTATCCGTCTCCAGCGGTGTCACCAAGACCATAAAACGACATTTGTGCTTGCATGTCAAGTTGTGGCAAGAGAGCGTTGTCTGCAACTTTCATGTTGATTGATTCGCTGTCAATTGTCATGGCTAATTTGCGTAAATCGGGTCTTCTTTCAAGTGCGGTGACGATTGCCTGTCTTAATGAAATCGATACTTGGTTTGCGGTAATTGAGCCGGTTGGAACGATTACTTCCTCCGACTCAATTGGAAGGGTGTTGGTGTTAATGAGTTTTTTTAGCGCATCAGAAGAGCGGTGAACAAGAGATTGTTGGGAAATGACCTCAGCCCTTCTTTGTTGAACAGTTGCTGCGGCTTGTGCGTAATCGGCGTCACCCGTGTCATATCCCATTCTAAGCCTTAATACTTCTACTACCGCCTCGCCTTCTTCCAAAAGCCACAGTTTAACTTGTAGTGTTTTCCATTGGAGGCCAAGGTCAAAATACGCTTTTTCGGTTTCGCTAACTGCTGTGTTTATTGCTTCTATTAAATCCTCTTTAGCTTGGTTTTGTGCAATTTGTGCAAGTTTGATTTGAGAAAGCGTTACCGTTTCTCCAAAGTTTCTCAAAAGTGGTTGAGATAATTCAACCGAGCCGATGCTTTGCCACGCTGGGTCTGGTGAGTAATTAAAGCCAGCCCCGTCGTTTTTTGTTTCATTTAAATCAGATGATATTGTTACGGTTCCACCACCATACAGCTTCTTTACAAGTTCTGCGTTTGCATTGAATGTGTCTGTTGAGGACTCTGAAGAACTAAGCGGTGTGCCGTCTGGCAGCACAACCTGTTGTTGTGGAATCCTTGATCTTGTAGACGATGCGCCGGCGCCGAACACAAAATCAAATGCTGCTTCGGCTGATATTAATGATTGGTTTGCTATTTTTGGTTGAAGGGATGCTATTTCTATATCTAGGTTATTTTCAATTGCAAAAGAGACGGCTTCGTTTATTGTCAACGATGTTTTAACCGCTTCGTTTAGATGCAAATCAAACCCAACAACAGAATCCCAATCTAGTGGATCTCTTGATGGTGTGATTTTGGCAAGTTCTTCCATCCTGTGGGCAAGCGACTCTTCAACGGTTGTTTTTGTGGAAGAAGGTAGCGTCATTACAGAATCAACATCTGTATTGCGTGATTCATCTAGTAATAGATCCTCTATGGTGTGTTGGCGGTATTCCACAGAATAGTCCCCGAGAGGTGATGAGCAGCCCTGAATAACAATAATTGACACAAGGGCTTGTATTGAACAACTTTTTTTATACATGTCTTAAGAATACCATTATCAAGGAGTTGCCATGTGGTAAAAACAAGTGTACCCTCACCATATATCTAAACGTCCTACGAAACACGGAAGTCGAGGAGGCCGATGATGCCAAGACAAAACACATTGATAAAAACCGCAATGATAGCAACTGTAATGCCGCTAACTGCTGCTTTAGCACAAGAACCACTCGATACATCGGGCAGTGATTCGTGGACTGGGGTTGTTGTCTCGAGCGATGCAACAGTGAGATGTGGAGCAAATGAGAGTTATTATCCAATTGCGACCATAGAGTCCGGCAGCTTGGTGAAGGTTGTTGGAAAAAGGCAGGACTGGTTGTCAATCGAACTTGTGGGTGATGTTTTTGCGGATGTAGTTGGGTACATTAAGTACCCAGAAGATTCCACAGATGTTTTTACCGTCGTAGACAACACCGGATTTGTAAATGGCGATTTAGAGGTACTAGCAAACAATATTGATTCGGATGAACTATACCGTTCTTGGCGACCAGTTCTTTGGCTGCACAGTGGTGATGAGGTTCAAATAATTAACACAACTGTTACAGCCCCAGGAACTCTGCATAAAAACTCTTATACTGTTCACACGGTGTCCATGCCAGGCAGTGCTATTGGTTGGATAAACTCTTCAAACATTAATAAAAGTGTAGAAAAACTGACCGAAACTCCGGCTAGTGTGAATAATGAAACCCATGTCGTAAGCACAAAAAACTCTAATCCAGAGACAGGCGATAACGAAGGGGCGGTTGTTGAAGACGCCAGTGTTAGCGTTGAACCAATAGTTTACGTTCCGCTTTCACTTGCTGAACTTGAAGCAACGTGGAAAGAAATAACAAACAATCCTGCAATGGAAGCCGAGGTTACCCCACTCAAAGATATGTACACAGAGTTGTTGAATGGAAACCAAGACGACTTGGTTATTTCAAGAATTTCTGGTGTTAGAATCAAACAACTAGATATTTGGGCGGGGCTTCAAGAGCAGCGAGAAAAAATTGACTCCCTCAGGGCTGACTTGGCTTCAAAATCTAAAAAAGTAAGCGAATATCAGACAACAATGTCTATGTATGGAAACTATGAAATTGTTGGTCGATTGTCGCTTTCTCACACGTTTGACGGTCGGTTAAGGCCGTTTATGTATAGGATTTTGGACCAAAAATCTGGTAGAACTCTTGCTTATTTACCAGCAAACAAGGACTGGGAACTCACTGGACTTGTTGGACAATTAATTGGAATTTCTGGAAAAAGCAGCTGGGATCCAACGTGGAGAGTAAACATGGTTAGTGGAGAGAGGTTCGATATTTTGTCTCCATCTACCGCAACTGTAACGCCCGATATACAATAGTAGCCCCCTAATCACATTCGCCACTATCTGACTCCCAATCGGTTGATGTGAATGGACTCGCCCCGTTGAACTTTTTGACACGTTGTTTGTGGGTGTTCGGGGGGCGATTGGGGCATTAGCTCAATTGGGAGAGCGCTGCCTTTGCAAGGCAGAGGTTACCGGTTCGAGCCCGGTATGCTCCATTAAAAACAACCACCTGCTTGGTGGTTGTTTTTTATTTCGGTTTGTAAACCTCGTACCTTACTAGTTTGCCTTTGTGAACCGCAACGTGATTTTCTTTAAATGCTGGAGCATGAATTGGGCGCTTAACAACCACCCTGTTGATTGCCGATTCCATTGCTAAATTAAAAAGCTGTTCCGACTCATCTTGATTTTCGAATCCAACAATTGTTTGAAGTGTTTGTATCTTTCCGGGTGGGAGCGCGCTTTTTTTTCTTTTTGGTGGAAACATTGGATCGATATAAACCACATCTACTCCACAATAATTACTTAGCAAACACCGTGAATCTCCCTCAACCAAAGACAACCGTCCACCAATTTTCTCTGATAGTTCTGGGATTTGCCCTGCCCTCCACAGTCCATCTCTCAACATAATCGAAATTACAGGAGATCTTTCTATTGCGATTACGTTAAATCCAACCATTGCCATTCTTGCTGCATCAAACCCAAGACCTGCGGTTGCGTCCACGATGGTATTGTTTGTTCCTCCAACTGCTTTGGGCAGAATGTTCTTTTTAGAGAGATTGCCGGACCCAACCCTTCTGTCTATTTTATTGAAGTCAATTCGATATCCTTTTTTGGATGGCCTTTCGGCTGACCTTAACTCTACACCTAAGTCACCAAAATAAAGAATGTGTTTTGGTTCTGTTGGTTGGTTGGCTACTATTGACAAATATCCCTTGGCCTCTTTTAAAAGGCGTCGGTCATTGGTATCAACAATTACCCCAACTGAGTTGTGTTGAGGTACACTGCTCTGTTCTAACTTTGAGAAAGACATCGTGTTACACTTATTATTACTTACATTCAAAGAAGGCGTCTTATGAAACACTTGGCACTACTTACAACAACGTTATTTGTGTTTATTGGCAGTTCTTTTGGTCAGGTTGAGCCAGATGTTTTTGTTCTTGACAATGGAATGAAGTTTATACTCCTTCCAAGATTTGAGGAGCCAAACAGTGTTGCGGCTGGGTGGGTTGCTCGGGTTGGTTCAGTAAATGAGCGACCTGGAATTACTGGAATGAGTCATTTTTTTGAACACCTTATGTTTAAGGGAACCGACACCGTTGGAACAAGTGATGCTGTTGTGGACTCTGAGTTTACAGATGTCGAGAGCAAGTTAAGGAACCGAATGCTTGAAATCATTTGGGGAGAACAGTACAGTAAGTTCAGGTTGGGTGAAATTGATGACCCGTGGGACGAAAAACACGATACTCCAGAACTTTCTTCTCTTAGAAAAGAGCTAAAAGAAACAATGAATAATCACAGGGGTGTAATAGTAAAGGACGAGTTAGCGTCTTTGTATCAAAGCGAGGGGGCGGTTGGGCTAAACGCTTTTACGAGCGAGGATGTTACCTTTTACATTAACCAGTTGCCCGCAAATAAACTTGAGCTTTGGTGTTGGCTTGAATCAGACCGGCTAGCAAACAGTGTTTTTAGAGAGTTTTTCTCTGAAAGAGATGTAGTTCATGAAGAACGCAGAATGAGAACAGAGTCATCTCCGATAGGAGAGTTCCAAGAACAGTTTAACTCTATGTTTTGGCAGGCGTCCCCATATTCTTGGCCTGTTATTGGCTGGCCAAGCGATTTGAACAGCTACACGCTAGAAGAGGCTAATAGATATTTTGATATTTATTATCAACCGAGCAACCTCGTAGGTGTTTTGGTTGGTGATTTTGATCTTGAAACAACAAAAAAAATGATTGTTGAGTATTTTGGACAACTTGAAGCTGGAAGCGAGCCACCTCCAGTGGTTCCAACAATCGAGCCGACCCAAAAAGCTCAGCAGAGAATGCTTGCTAGTGTAGCCGCACAATCTCAGGTGGAAATCCGATATCACGCAGTTCCAGCCGGCCACTCTGATGGATATGCTCTTGAAATAATGTCCGGTGTGTTAAACGGAAAAACGGGGCGCCTATATAAATCGATGGTTCAGGGGGAAGAAATTGCAGCCAACACACGATTTGTTGTCGATACCAAAAAGTACGCAGGTGCGGTTTTGTTTGCTGGAACTGTAAAGGGAAGCGCCACACCTAAACAGCTTGAGGCGGCGTGGTATGAGCAGGTGTCGTTACTTCAAAACGAACCGGTTTCCAAAAAAGAATTAGAAAAAGTTAAAAACAATGTTATTGCAAATCAATATCGTCAACTACAAAGCAATTTTTATCTAATGATTCAACTTGGATATATGGAAGCTCTGGGTGACTGGGAATACATAAATTATTCTGGTGAAAGGCTTCTTGAAATAACCACAGAAGACATTCTTAATGTTGCAAACAAATACCTTCAACCAGAGAATAGTTCGGTGGCTATTTATGTTCGTTCTAAAGATGCCGAGCCCGTTGATGAGGATTTAGAGAGGTTTAACCCTCAGCAACAAGCCATGATTAAAGAGGCGTTGAGTGAGTTTAATACCATGTCTGGAGAAGAACTTAAGGCGTTTTTGGAAATGACTAAACAGCAGGCCTCACAAGTTCCACCGGAATACAAAGATGTTTTTGATTACATAACAGGAAAGCTTCAAGAGAAGGTTCAAGCAATATCTGAAATTAGCAATGGTGATTCTGGTTCTCAGGATTAACCACAAAACTAAAATTGGCTAGAGGAAGTTCAACATGCTAACTACACTAATAACCGCCGTTCTTGGGTTCATTACACCAGGCCATCCAAGCGAAATTACATTTCCTGAATATTCGTTTACTCCACCAATGTCTGAGGACTACCTAGAGGTATTGAGTTGTGGGGTCCCTGTTTATGTTGCTGAAGATAAAGAGCTTCCGCTAATAAACGTTTCTTTTACATTTCTTGGTGGCAAATATCTTGAGCCGAACAATCTTGTTGGTTTAACAGGGGTTATGGCGTCTATGGTTCAAAGCGGTGGAACAACTTCTGTTTCTGCCGAGGATGTCGATGAGCGGTTTGCGTATCTCGCCGCAAACACATCGGTTGTGGGATCAGCAACAGTTGTGTCGGCTAGTTTAAACTCTCTGTCCTCCAATTTTGATGAAAGTTTTGGTTTGTTTCTCGATGTGTTGCAAAATCCTGGTTTTGATGAATCAAGACTACGGATTGAAGTTGATTCTATTGTTGAGGGACTGAAACAACGAAACGACTATCCTTCGGGCATTCTTTCAAGGGAGTCCAGGTCGCTTCTTTATGGAGACTCGTATCTTGGCAGAGAGCCGGTGTTTGATTCTATTAACTCTATTAACAAGGGCTTAATGCTTGACCTCTATTCAAGAATTATTAATCCATCAAATATGGTTGTTTCTATAAGCGGTGACTTTAAGAAAGAAGATATGTTGAAGAAACTTGACGATTCAATATGTTCTTGGAAGATGGGTTCAGAAACCGAAAACCCCCCAGATGTTATTTCTAATTACTCGCCTGGTATTTATTTTGTAGATCAGGATGTTCCACAGGGTGGGGTTCGTATTGGACTTAGGTCTTTAAGGCGCAGCGACCCCGATCTAGAAGCGGCAATAATTATGAATTATATTCTTGGCGGTGGTGGGTTTAGCAGCAGAATAACACAGAGTGTTAGAAGCAATGAGGGTCTGGCGTATGGAGCTGGGTCGCGGCTTTCGCCGGGCACGTGGTCTGATGGTCTTTGGGGAGCACACTTTGAATCAAAAAACTCAACTGTTGCCCTAGCCGCAAAATTGGTTTTTGATGAGATAAAAAAAATAAAAACAGAGCTGGTTTCTGATGAAGAACTAGAGTTGGCTAAGGGTTCTCTTGTGGAACAGTTTCCAAGCACCTTTCAATCGAAGATTGGAATGTTGAAATTGTTTGTAATGGACAACCTAACAAATAGGGACCCTTCGTATTGGCAGACATTTAGAGACAAAATAAGTGCTGTTACGGCTGAAGATGTTCAACGCGTAGCAAACCGGCTGCTTAGGACAGAGGACATGTTGGTGGTTGTTGTGGGCAATTGGGAAGAAATCAAACAGGGTGATTCGGGTGGCCGTGCAAATATGGATGATATAAAAAACATTATTGGTGGAGAAGTTGTTGAGCTTCCTCTTCGCGATCCGCTCACTCTTAGGGCAACCAGCAAATGACAAGCCAGACGAACTTCGATACTTTGGAGCACAAAAACAACATGGGAAGCAGGCCAATAAAACCCGGATGGATTACTGCCAAAACAGCGGATATAAACGATCTTTATGAGAAATCGGTTCAGTGTCCCGACTCGGAAATAGATCTTGTTTATAAGACATGGAGAGAAATGAGAGGAAGAAAACCCCTTTCAATTAGAGAAGATTTTTGCGGAACTTCTGCTGTCGCAAGGGAGTGGGTTCGCAGAGATGCCCTAAACACCGTTGTTGGGGTAGATTTAGACAGCGAAACCCTTTCTTGGGCACAGAATCGAATCAACCAAGAGTTGACTCCAGACCAAATAAGCCGAATCGAACTTGTTGAACACGACGTTATGGAAATTCAGTCGATTCCAGTTGACTGTGTTCTTGCAATGAATTTTAGTTATTACGGATTTAAAAAAAGGGCCAACCTGTTGGCTTATTTTAGGTCCGTATATAACAGTATTGTTGATGATGGGATGTTCTTGCTAGACGCATACGGCGGAAGTGATTCTTTTTTGGAAATGGACGAAGAAAGGGACCTTGACGGGTTTACTTATATTTGGGATCAGAATTATGTGAACCCGATTACCGGAGATGTTACAAACTACATTCATTTTAAATTTCCTGATGGGTCAAAAATCAACAAGGCGTTTGTTTACGAGTGGAGGTTTTGGACTTTACCTGAAATTAAAGACGTTTTGATAGAGGCGGGCTTCTCAAGAGTTGTTGTTTATTGGGAGGGGTCAGACGAAGATGGTGACGGAAATGGAGAGTGGGTAATCGATGATCGCGGAGAGGCGTGTGCTGGTTGGGTTGCGTACGTTGCCGCAATCAAATAAGTGTTTCCCATGAATATATTGATAGACAAAACAAGTAGTTTGGGGGAGTGGCTTTCGGAAGAGTTGGGTGTTGTTTCTTCTGTTATTTCTAATCATCTTCAAAGTAATCATGGTGCTGTAAACGATGTTTGTGGCGAACTAGCTGCATACAGAGGAAAAATGTTAAGGCCATCTCTTTTGTTGCTTTCGTGGAAAACGGTTTTTGAAGATGCGCCAACCCCACAGCACATAAGCACTGCCGCAGCTGTTTTAGAACTCATACACCTAGCAACTCTTGTTCACGATGACGTGCTTGATGAAGCCGACCTAAGAAGAGGAAAGCGCACGATTAACACTCTTTGTGGAAACGAAACCGCGGTTATGCTTGGGGACTATTTGTTATCAAGCGCTTTTCACCTGTGTTCTACGATCGGAAATCCAAACCTCAACCTTCTTTTGGGTGAAGTGACGAACACCCTATGCGCTGGAGAGGTCGTACAGTTGTTTAATAGAAACAATGTTGATTTAGATGTCGATTCGTATTATCAAATTATACACGACAAAACCGCTTCTTTAATTTCTGCTTCTTGTGAAATGGGAGCGATTCTGGGAAATGGCGACGAGGATTGTATTCAAGCGCTAAAGGTTTTTGGGAACCATGTTGGAACCGCGTTTCAAATCAAGGATGATTTGTTGGATCTTCTTGGCTGTAAAAAAATTATTGGCAAGCCAGCTGGCAGGGATCTTGAGAAGGGGAAATTAACCCTGCCCGTTATTTTGATGCTTTCTAAAAACCCAGAATTAAAAACAAGAGTTTTGGTTGCAATTAATGACAACAACCGCAGAGAGTTGATTTGTATGCTTAACTCTGCTGGAACAATTTCTGTGGCTTTTGAAGAAATAAAGCGCCTGGTCTCCTCTGCCACCAATTCGATTGAGAGAGTGTTTTCTAATGACGGGGCTTCTAAACTTTGTGAAATTGCAGAACAGTTAAACCGGCCTATTTAAAGTCAATGCAAGCATGGGGGCGGCACAAAGTTTGTTTTTTTATCTTTAACTTGTTATCATTGTTGGTTCGCAGTAACAAACACGGTGTTTGTTGACTACAACTGCTTTTTTGTCCCGTTCGTCTAGTGGCCAAGGACGCCAGGTTCTCATCCTGGTAACAGGGGTTCGAGTCCCCTACGGGATGTTATTCGCGTGCAATTCGATGAGAATTGTTTATTGGAGACCATAAACATGCTTCCTAGACGACCGCCAAAATCGGGGCGTATTGGCTTTTTATATCTTCCTCCATATCGGATTCAAGGAATAAGCATAGCTGGTGAACAGACGGCCATACACATTCCAGAATTAGATATCGCGTTCGACATTGGTCTTTGCCCAAGACCGGTATTGTCTGCGCCATACGTTGCAATAACTCATGGACACATGGACCATGTTGCTGGGTTGCCATATTACTTTAGCCAGAGAATGTTTCAAAAAATGGGAATTGGAACATGTATATGTCATGCTGAAATTGCTGGGGCAATTCAAGCCATGATGGGCGGGTGGGTTGATCTTGAACAACAGTACACCAAACATAATATTGTTGCTCTTAGGCCAGATGAGACCTTTCAGATAAAGCCAAGTGTTGTAATAAAGGGTATCGAAGCAAGACATACTGTTCCAGCTATGTCCTACGTAGTTATTGAACACCGAAAAAAATTGCTTGAAAAATATCAGGGGCTTCCGCAAAATCGTCTAAGAGAATTAGCAAGAGAGGGAACGAGTATAACGAACACCATAAATATTCCTCTTGTTGCCTGTACTGGAGACACAGAAATGGGAGACCATTTGCTTAGAACAGAGTTTGTAAATGCCACAACGGTTATAACCGAATGTACTTTTTTTGAGTCAGATCACAAAAATCGTGCTTCGGTTGGAAAGCACCTTCATATTGATGATTTAGCCGACCTTCTTCAGGTGTGGAAGGCGGAACACGTCGTAATAACACACACAAGCAGAAGAACTGGGTTGGATGTAATTAAACAGGCAATTGAGGACAGAATTGGGTGTGATGAGTCTCACAGGATACACCTGCTTATGGATCACCGGGCAAATCAACTTCGGTACGAGGAGCAACTTTCAGAAATAACTGATCTTATTGAAAATGAAACGTAGCATAAGTCGAAAATAACACTAAGATTAAACATTCACAATAATTGCATGGACGCAGTGGAATTTTTTATTAGAATCGACTTAAGGGCTTTTGGCCACCTCCATGAATAACAATACTGTTGACAAACAAGAACTTAAAAAAAACCTTTTAGATTGTTTAAAATCTGAGCACCCAACAATGTGTCGAAGGTGGTTTGAGGATATTGACGTTGTTGGCATTGCAGACGGCTCTATCCATATTCATGTTGACGAACCCGTTCAACTAAAATATTTACAACGATGTTGCTCGCAACAATTTGTTGACGCTGCTCAGATGGTGACGGGTCACCTTCTTAGTGTTCGTTTCTTGGGTAACGAGGAAGCGCTTAGGGCTACCTCCACGGTTGTCTCAGGTGATAGCGTAGGAAGCGGATCTGTTATGTCTTCTTCAAACACGGAAGAGGACATGCTTATTAGTCCTGATTTCAATTTTGACAATTTTATAATTGGACCCGGCAACCAGCTTGCACACGCGGCTGCTACCGCGGTTTCAAATAAGCCCGGTCAGGCCTACAACCCGCTGTTTATTCACGGTGGGGTTGGTCTTGGAAAGACGCACCTTCTTCAGTCCATTTGCCAAACGGCTATGCGCAACTACCAATCAATGCGCATCTATTATGTTTCTTGTAATGGTTTTATGACACAATTTTTAGAGTCGGTACAAAGTGGTGAAATGTCGTCTTTTCGACATAAATTCCGCGCGTTTGACATGTTAATAATAGATGACATTCATGATTTATCGAAAAGAGACCAAACCCAAGAAGAGTTTTTCCACACCTTCAACACGCTTTTTCAATCTGGTCGACAGATAGTTATTAGTTCTGACGCGCCGCCAAACGAAATCCCCTTTTTAGAGGAGCGGTTAATTAGTCGCTTTGGCTGCGGTTTGGTTGCAAGAATTGAATCACCTGGATATGAAACACGAGTGGCAATAATTCATAAAAAGGCAGCTATTCGACATATTGAAATTCCTGATGACGTTTGCTCGTATGTTGCAACAAGGCTTGATTCAAACATTCGACAACTAGAGGGTGCTATTACTAAACTTCAGGGACTTTCCTTGTTAGAAAACAAAAAGATTAATTTAGAAATGGCAAAACAAGCAATTGGAGGCGGTGGAAACGGAAGTCTTCCGAAGCGCGTTTCTGTGCAAGACATCTTAGATGTTATTGTTTCGTTTTATGATGTTCGTTTAACGGACCTGTTGTCTAAGCGAAGGCACAAATCAATAACAATTCCAAGACAAGCAGGAATGTGGCTTGCAAGAAAACACACTCGGTTTAGTTTAGAAGAAATCGGAGGGTATTTTGGTGGTCGCGACCACACAACAGTAATGCACGCTATTAAATCAGTTGACGAGAAAAAACAAGAGGACAAACAGTTTGAACGAGATATCCTGCGGCTAGAGCGAGAACTATCGGACCTCGCGGGGGGGTGAAGTATCAACAGCTTTGTGGATAAGTCGTGGACAAGTTACATTCAGTAATAGCAAAAACCAGCGTGTTTTTCTTCACTACAAGGCGCCATGGGACACAGGGGCAACACTTAGTAGAGAGTCGCAACAAATAACAAACAGGTTATTCGATGGGCCGAGGGACCATAAGCCCTTATGGACACAGGGATTAACTGGTCTGGGGTTCGTTCGTCCACAAATCGTCAAGTATTATTACTACGAAGACGTATATTTAATAGATATATGCTTTTATTTCCTACCAATTGAAGTGTGGGGTTCTATTCAGTGTTACTAATCTTGCCCCATTTCTCTATTAGACGCTTTGTTGCCCCAGAATCAATGCTTTTAGAAGCCATTATTACACCATCAGACACGCTATTGACTAGATCAGCGAGAAAAAGCCCAACTGCACTGCTAAGCAAAACCATATCTCTTGGGGCACCAGGTTTCTTTTCTACAAGGCAATCATAAATCATATCGGTGGCGGAATCCAAACTGTCTGCTGTTACTTCATCGATGTTCCACATTTTAAGACCAACCTGACGAGGGTCTATTGTTTCTTCTATTAATCTTCCTTCAATTACATAGATAACTCTGGTCGGCGCAGAAATTGAAAGTTCATCAAGCCCGTCGTTCGAATGAACAACTGCCGACTTTACTGTTCCATGCGCAAGCAATGACTCAGCAACTGGAGTTACATACTGGTCGTCCCACACTCCAAGGAGTTGCCTTCCAGCAGAACACGGATTTGTTAGTGGACCAAGAAGATTAAAAATAGTTGGAAAGGGCAACTCTTTTCTAACTGGCATAACATTGGCAACAGCCTTGTGGTGCTTGGGAGCAAAACAAAAACATATCCCTGCGTCTCTTAAACAATTTATTTGCTGATTTATAGAGGCATCAATGTTAATACCCAGTTTTTCTAGTATTTCAGCAGACCCCCTTCCGGTTCTTGACCGATTTCCATGTTTAGCAACTCGCACTCCGCACGCTGCGGAAACGATACTAGCAGCAGTAGAAACATTGAATGTTTTGGGAGCTCCTCCAGTTCCACAAGTATCAAGCAGATCGCGCCGGTTTGGTAAATCAATTCTCTCTGCGCATTCGCGCATAACAGTGGAAGCACCAAACAGTTCTTGGCCCGTTGGTGTTCTTGTTGCCAGAATACCAAGGAAGCAACCAATCAGACCATCTGTAGCCCCCCCATTCATAATAACCCTGAAAGCACCGGCAATCTCATCAGCCGAAAGGGTTTTGCCTTCTTGCAAATGTTCAATTGCACACAAAAGAGGTTCGGTTGTTTTCATATTCTGCAAATGATACATCGTGTCGACCAAAATAATTACAGAATGTGTACCATTTGTTAATGCTTGCCGATTCGTACCTTCACCAACTCAACCCATTTGCCATTCAGTTGACAGACACCATAGGACTTAGGTGGTATGGCTTGGCGTATATTTCAGGATTCATTGTTGCTTGGTTAATGATTAGGTGGCTTGGAAAAAATAATTTTTCCAAAATAAAACCAGAACAGTCAGGCGATTTTATCTTTGCTTGTATTGTTGGTGTCCTTGCTGGGGGACGACTTGGGTATGGGCTTTTTTATGATCCAACGATGTTTTATACTTTTTCAAGCGAGTTTCCTTGGTGGGAAGCACTCGCTATTCATCATGGAGGAATGTCAAGCCACGGCGGAATGGTTGGGGTTCTTGTAGTATTTATTTTATGGGGAAGAAAACACAATTCGTCTATTCTGAACGTAATGGACACAGGTGTTGTTTGTGGAATACCAGGACTGTTTTTTGGTCGACTTGCTAATTTTGTAAACGGCGAATTGTGGGGCAAGAAACTTCCGAACGAACTGCAGTTAGATCCACCATGGTGGTCTGTAAAATATCCATCAGAAATCACAGAGGTGTGGCTTGTTAATCCAGAAAGCCACGAAACAGAACTGGCATCAATAGAGCCACTTAGAGCGGTAGTTTCTGGTGGTGACTCGTTTTATACAAATCTGGTATCTCAAATATACTCTGGAAATGAGGTCGCCATAGAGACAGTGCAGCCGCTTCTTACGGCGTGGTATCCATCTCAACTTTTTCAGACCCTAACAGACGGTCCGGTTTTGTTTGCAGCAATGATTTTAGTTTGGCTGAAACCAAGAAATCCTGGAATTATTTCTGGGTGGTTTTTAATCGTATATGGAGTGCTTCGAATAACAACAGAGATGTACAGACAACCAGACGTTGGCGTTTCTTCAACCATGGGCTTATCGAGGGGACAACTGCTTAGCGCCGCAATGATTGTAAGTGGCGTAATTCTTACGCTTGTTTGTTCAAGAAAGAACACAGAAAAAATGGGCGGTTTTATCTCTCGTTAGTTAAATGTGTCATGAAAATTTGACTCTCATTAATTGTGTCATAAAAAAACAGAATCCCCAACAGATACGTGTTGCCATCTAGCGGCTAAGGACTCAAGCAGCACCTTGGTTGAAACGTTAGTAGATAATTGCCTTTCAATATCCGATATAACATCCGAAAGAACGACACCCCTCCCCACCTGTTCTGATTGAATCATTAATCTTGCGGCATTTCCGAACATCAGCAAAATCAACTCAACAGCCCACCGACCAACAGCCGCTTTGCTTGCTTGATTATTTTCAGTAAGTTTATTTAAAACAGTTGATTCAACAAAAGAGTTGATTTTTAAAAGGGCGCCGGTGTAATCAACCCCACCCTCACACGAAAGAAAGGAAAACAAAGAACGACCTAGCTGTGGAAGTCCCGTGTTTATAGCATCTAGGGCCAATCCCGGAGAACCACAAGAAAAACCAATTGCCCACAACACGTCTTTTTGATCAACTCCAGAAAGCGCGTCTTCGGCCCAAATTGACATATCCTCGTTATCAAGAGGCGCAAAGCAAACAAACTGGCACCTACTTTTAACGGTTTGTAACAACAAATCTTCTCTACAGGTAACAAGAATAATTGTCGTTCCAAGCGGGGGCTCTTCAAGTGTTGACAAAAGAGCATTCTGTCCGGTCTCATCGATTAACTCTGCCTCATCAATGATAAAAACCTTCTCCCCTCCAACTGTAGGTGTCTTAAAGACAGGCGCACCATAGACCTTGTCATCAGAGGCCTTTCCGCCAATCATTCTTTCTCTCAATAAATCAAGGGGAATGTTTGTTTGCTTTCTCTTCTGAAGCTGGGGGTTTTGCGACCAAGTGGCGTCCTCTTTTTGGATAATGTGTAAATCAGGAAAACCCAGATATTCTTCGTTTGGGATTTTTAATAATGAAATGGCATAATTTACGGCAGAAGTAAACTTCCCAACTCCCCTTGGACCAGAAAAAACAAGTGCGTGATGCCTTCTGTTTTCGGCAGATGCTGCATCAAGAGATGCCAATGCCTTGTCTTGTCCAATAACAGTGTTCACGTTGTTCAGTGTACACGTCAACTAAGAATAAACGCGCTGACAATGCACAATTTCTTTGTGAAAAATAAATTCTAATAATTATTGGTAGAGTTATTCAGTGGCGACAATTCGGGGCTTGTCACAATGAATCCAAACTATCTTAAAATAAAACCACCCGCCATTGAGTGGTCACCAATTGCAACCGCAGGGGTTTTTTCTTCCGTTGGATCATATTTTGGCGCAGTGTATCCTGCAGACAGTTGTGTAATTTTTTTAAGCATATCAATTGCGGTGTCTGCATTAGTTGCTGGTTTGGTGTTTTCAAGAAACAGGGTCTTGTTGATATCTATAGCCGCTGCACTTCTTTTGTTTTCACAATCAAGCATACATTCGAAACACAAAACACCACCACCTTGGGCCGTTCTTGCAACCGGAGATCTTTCTTACTTGAGTTGCGACATCACAAGTGCGCCGATTATTTCACCAAGAACAAGGGGCGCGATGTCTGAGTTTGATTACCGACTTTCTGTAACTAGATTCGTTGCAAAAATAAAACCCATTGCAAAAAACGGAATCTTCTATAGACCAATAGAATCATTTGTTCGAATAAACGGAGAGTTTAATTTATCAAAAGGAGACAACATAAAGTGTGTCGGTTGGATTAATACAAATGATCAAATGCCAATTAAACACACTGTTTATGTGCCATCATTCAAAGTACAACCCAAACAATTAAAAAGACGTAACAAGCCGAACTCGTTTAAAAAAACAACAAGACAGCGCCTGTTAAATGGTCTTAATGAAAAACAGTCGCTCCTTGCAGGAGCAATATTTTTTGGCATCAGGACTTCTGGGTGGCATGATCTTTACGAAAATTTTAGAAGGGCAGGAATGTCGCACATTCTTGCAATTAGCGGTCTACACGTTTCAATAGTTGTGCTTGTTGTGGTTTGGTTTTCAAAAAAAATAAAAACGGGGAAGGCGGTTTCTCTGGTGCTTGTCACGACGGTTTTGTTGATAATTATGATTGTAATAGACCCAAGAGCACCCGCAATCCGTGCAGTCATTACGGCATTAATAGTATCACTCTCTTGTTTATCTAGATTCAGATGCAAAATAATCGGGCTGATTGGAGCGTCATCAATCATCATGCTGGTAGAAAATCCGGTATTGGCTGCAGAAGCAGGGTTTCAACTTAGTTTTATAGTGGTTGTTTCGCTGTGTGTTTTGCTGCCATCAATTAAGTGGAGATTAATTGGTCCACCAAGACCAAACAGTTCATGCAGGATTATGGCTACGCACTGGTTTTGTTCTTTGTGGATAACAGGGCTTTGCGCTTGGCTTGTATCGGCGCCAATAATAATGCACCTGTTTGGTACTGTTTCACCAAGCGGTCTTCTGTCTAGCGTTCCAGGGGTTTTGGTTCTTACGGCAACGCTTGCTTTAGGGATAACCAGAATAGTTTTCGGGTGGTGGATTATTGACACCCCAATTCAAGAATGTTTTTCTGTTTCTATTGACTGTTTACAGTGGCTTGCAAATTTGTTTGGCGACATGCCATGCTCACACATTCCGGGGCTCAACATTGGCTGGTATTGGGTTCTGCTTTTTTTAGTGTGGGTTTCGTGGTGGTCTCTTTCAGTGAGAAACAGAAAATTGGTCTGGATTTCATTTGTTGTTCTCGCTCTGTTGTTTATTACACGCTTTTGTTACAAATCAAATTCACTAACAATTACAACCCTTGATGTTGGGCATGGAACGTGTCACATAATCAAGCACAAAAATTACAATATGCTTGTTGACGGCGGATCAAGAAATAATTTAGACGTTGGTGCGAACACCATTGTTCCCAAACTATTAGATTTGGGAATCAGATATTTGGATGAAATAATAATCACGCACTCAGACCTAGACCATGTAGCAGGAATCGTTGATGTAATAAACACCTTTGCAGTTAAAAAAATATTGATAGCCCCACAAACAATACAACACAAGACCAAACCGCTGCAACTTATTATTGACTTAGCGAAAACCAAAAACATTCCAATTAAAGAAGCCACAAAACCAAAGATTATCAAACGAGGGAAAATGACAATGTATATTGTTTCTCCAGAAAAAAAAGAAACATTTCGATCCCCAAACGCTATGTCGGTGGTTTTGTTAATCGAAATCTACGGAAGAAGGGTCTTGTTAACAGGCGATATAGATGAGAAAAAAATAAGAGAAATAGACAGCAATATTACAAAGCATATTGATGTTATTGAACTTCCTCATCATGGTCAATGGAGCAATGAGTCTCATTTACTTGTTTCATCAAGAGAGCCACTCGTTGCAATACAGTCCACGAATACGTCTAGGCACTCCAAAGATCGGTGGTCTGTTCCCCGCAAAACAACTCGACTGGTTACAGCGACAGATGGGACAATTTCCATAACTATATTAGAAAACGGCAACATGATTGTTTCACAAACAAAACACCCTGATATTATGGATGAATGTTATGTATCCAAACAATATTAGTTATTCTCCTTGGTTTTAACAAACCCCAATTTGTTTTAGTTCATGAAGACCTAAGCTTTGATGAGCCCATTCAGGCGGTCTTTGACGGGGTTAGCGAAGATGTTTTATACGTAGCAGAAAAAGGCGGCGCTGTTAGAAGAGTGTCTATGCGCAAAGAAGAGAAAGAAAAACCATTGTTTCTCGACATAAGAGACAGGGTTGGTGTTACCCACGACGAAGAGGGCCTTCTGTCTATTGTATTTCACCCAAACTATGAAGAGAACAGGCAGTTATATGTGTGGTATTCGGCACAGGGTCCAAAAAGATGTGTTCTTTCTAGGTTCACCGCAAGCGAGACGCTGGACACCGCTGACAGGGCTACCGAATCTGTAATTTTAGAAATTAGACAACCGTGGGGAAACCACAACGGTGGAATGGTTCTTTTTGGAGAAGACGGATATCTATATCTTGGCATTGGCGACGGTGGCGCTGCAAACGACCCCTATCAAAATGGTCAAAATAAAAAATCTCTACTCGGAACAATTATCCGAATTGACGTTAACAACAAAACCGAAAAACTAAATTATGCAATTCCAAGCGATAATCCATTTGTTGGTGTAGAAGATGTGCGAGAAGAAATTTGGGCGTGGGGTCTAAGAAATCCTTGGAGAATGAGTTTTGACAAACAAACAAACCTTCTTTGGGTTGGTGATGTTGGACAAAATGCCTGGGAAGAGATAGACATCATCAAAAGTGGTGAAAATTACGGGTGGAACCTACGAGAGGGCAAGCATGAATTTAAGAAAAACACTAATGGTGAAACTACAACAGATCCGGTATTTGAATACGGGAGAAGGCAAGGGGGGTCAATTACTGGTGGATATGTTTACCGAGGCAAAAAAATACCACAACTAGTTGGGTCTTATGTGTTTGCTGATTATCTAAGCAGGCGCGTTTGGTTTCTTGAACCACCAACAAAAGAAAACAAAAAATACACAAGCAAGCGAATGGCAAAAAAGAAACCCCTTTCAATATCGTCGTTTGGAGAGACTCCTAGTGGAGAAATTATTTGCTGTGGTTTTGATTCACCATACGCGACAACAGGGAAAATCTATTTGCTCGAACTATCGTCTGGCTTTGCCTCTGATTCTACGATTGACAGTATTCGCTGAAACATTTCCTGTGCAGTGACTCCATCACCCTTCCACCTAGGTATAAAACGCCCATCAATCATTACAACAGGAATACTCTTTCTCCAAACAATGTTTTTGGAAAGAATATCTGCCCGCATTGTGTTGTTTACATCAATTCCGCCCATAACATCTTGAATAATATGAGCGTCTTCACCAGACAGCGAAGAAGCGCGTTCAAGAGCGATGTCTAAATTTATGGGCGAGGATTGTTTTAGTATCCAGTCATGCATTTTCCACCTTGATACATCTCCAGACAGAACACCAACCGCCTCTACAAGTTTTGCTAAATAGCAAGAGCCCTCGTATTTTTTTGTAGCACCAGAGACACCAGCATTACACAACTCATCTATTGGATAGTGTCTATATGCGTATCGAACATTTGGATTTTTACCGAGAAGTGTTTTTATTTCATTGTCAATTTCTTTAGTAATTTCTGACTGATAGTCGCTCCACACAACAATTTCAACAGGGCCGTCTCCACGCCAAGAGTTGTTTTCTTCTCCAGGAAGAACCCTGGCCTTGCCAACCCGCCAATCCTCTACTAGTTTTTCTGTTGCTAGTGGCGGCACAACCGTTTCAACATCACCCTGTTCAATTTTTTCAGCAACGCTGTCTATAACACTTACAAGAGAGCCGGTGCTCCCGTAATACCACAGGTACTCCACTCCGTTAATAAATACCATTGGAGTGTAATAAATACCCAGCTTGTATCCGTCGTTTGAATCGCTTTTTACACGACCAAGAGTTTCATTGCCCATCATTGTATTAATTACGCTGTTCGAATCAAACCCAAGTTCAGCCAGTTGATTGCTGAATGTTTTATCAGTGAAGCTGCCCCTCTGAGAAAATAGCCATTCGTGCATTTTTTCCCACGCATCTTCGCCATGAACAATAGACACCGCTTCTGCTGCTCGCGCAGCCCAGCAAGCATTTCCATGAAGTTTAAAGGTTCCAATATTGTCGTTGCACTCGTAACAAAGAGGGAAGTGCTTTACGGATACCGAAATGTCATCTCTGCCCTTCATTATATTTGCAAGTTGTGTTTCAATTCTTTTGCAATCAGGACACTGGTAATCTGTAAACATTACAATTTGTATTGGGGCATCCTCGGGGCCAATCCGGTGTCTTGCCTCAAGAAGAGCAAGGGTCGACTTATTGGCTTTGCCCGAAACAACATTATGAACATTTTCCCTTGACTTTTTCTCGTCTTCAGCCAGTTTTGCCGCGCGCGCCATCTGTCCAACAAAAACCAGCACAACCATCGAGATAACAAAACTAACAAGAAGCACGGCGGCGTCTTTATTAGTTGGTTTTTCTGGTGATTTGTTGATTTCTTTTTTATTAAAACCAAAATCACAAGTGGCCCAAAACAAAAGATTGCAGGCCTGTACCAGCGCACACCATTTGCAAAAACTACCAACGGAAACCATCACGATAATAAAACCAACAGAAGCCAAGGCGCCAATACGAGCAAACCAAAGAAATGTTTTTGACGAGAAACGGCTCGTTAACCAACCCAAAAATAAACCAATAAACCAAGCCATGCCAACAAACGAAACCGGTATTGCAATCAAAGGAACCGTTCCCCACGGACCGCCTGTAATGCTATCGCACCCGCTCCCCACCCCGCACCCCGGAATGGAATCAAAAACACCAAGCTTTGTTCCAGAAAGGACAAACGAAGAGGCAAGTGAAACCAGCAACAGCAAAGATCCGACATAAAAAAGTGGTGACTTGAATTTGTTCATTTATTAATTCCTCAGCTGTGCTACATTTGCTCTGGCGATTCTATTCCAAGAAGATCTAAACCATCAACAATTACTCGCCTTGTTAGATCAGCAAGACGTAGCCTTGATTGTTTAATTTTTTCGTCTTCTAATTTCAAAACAGGACACGACTGATAGAACGAACTAAAACAGTCGGTTAATTCATATAACCACGTACAAAGTCTGTGTGGTTCTAAATATTTAATCGATTCCTGTAAAACATCCCCGTGTTGAAGCAGTTTTAGGGCTAAAGCGCGCTCTTGTGGCTCTTTAATTATTAGAACCGCGCTTCTATCAACACCGCCTTTTTTGATAAGAGATGAAATGCGAGCACATGCATATTGGATATATGGTCCAGTGTTTCCCTCAAAAGCAATCATGCGATTGAGATCAAACACATAGTCCCTTACCAAATCGTTTGAGAGATCTGCGTATTTAATTGCCCCAATTCCTATTTGTCTTCCAATTGTTTTTAGTTCCTCTTCACACATTTTATGTGTGGGCGAGTTTTCATCTTTCGACCTTTTTGTCACCTCGCTAGTGCCCATTTTAATTGCGTCTTCAAGCATCGAATGTAGGGTTATGCTGGATCCGCTTCTGGTCTTTATTGGTTTTTTGTTTTCACCAAGAACCGATCCAAACGATACGTGTACAAACTCAACCTTAGTACCGTCAGGCGTATGATCCCACCCAATAAGCTTGGCGGCATCAAACAGGTCTTTAAAGTGGGCTTTTTGTCTTGAGTCAACAACATAGATAACGCAATCGGACTTAAGCACTTGGGTTCGATGTTTAATTGCCGCAAGATCTGTAGTCGAATATAAAAAACCACCATCGGACTTTCTAATTATCATCGGTCGGTCTCGATCTTTGAACCGAACAACAATAGCGCCATCGTCTTCTTCAGCAAGTCCCACAGAGACAAATTCGTTTACAACGTCGGCAAGCTTGTCTCTATAAAAAGATTCTCCACGAACGTGTTCTGGTCCAAGCTTTACGTTTAACAAGCCCAGAGATTCATAAACCGAAGCCATAGTACACTTAATTATTTTTTGCCAGTCCTCTAACAGCTGCTTGTCGTTTTGTTGAAGTGAGTTCAAGACGACCTTTGCAGAGGTCTGTGAAGAAATTGCCCCTATGTTTTGTTCTTCAATTTCTATTAAACGATGTGGTCCCGCCTGTGTTTTTTGTGCCGCTTCTAGCCCCCGCAATTCATCTTTTGCAACAAGCTGAGCGCTTTTGTATGCAATATTTAAATCTTCAATCAAAATAGAATCTAGGTCTATTTTTTGGGACAACAGTTGTTCTAGAACCATAGCAATTGGAAGCCCCCAATCACCTATGTGGTTTTCTCTATAAACAGTTCTTCCAACACGCTCAAACATTCTAGCAATAGAGTCACCAATAATAGTTGAACGAAGGTGACCAACGTGTAATTGTTTTGCAACATTTACCGCACACAAATCAACAGCAACGGGGTGAGTGTCTTGGTCTTTTGTAACTCCAAGATCTGGAGAATCCATTTCTTCAATTAATGAGATTATGGATTTATCCGTTAATCGTATGTTGATAAATCCGGGCCCCGCTACTTCTGGAGGATATGCAACATCACCAAAATCTAAAACACCAACAACCCTTTCGGCTAGTTCCCGTGGGTTTTGCCCAACCCTTTTGCCAATAGCCATCGCCCCGTTTGCCTGAAAGTCGCCAAGTTTTTGATTTTGGGAGCGTTTAACAACGGGGTCTATTTCACTAGGGCAAACACCAAGCACCTCTCCAAAAGAGCTCGCAAGAATATCAGAAATGGTTTTCTTAATATTTGTTGTCATAAGATAGCGTACAATACCTAAACCTAGGGAACTCGACATTAATGGCGTTTGTGCCATGCCCCTGTTATTATTAACAAATTATGACTTCCCCAACCACAGAGCCAACTACACAACTTGAAAAAGTAGACAGGTGCGGAGATCTTCCACATAGGCCGAGGGTCTTGCTTGGGAAAATGGGACTCGATGGTCACGATAGAGGGGTTAAGTTGATAGCCAGAGCACTAAGAGATAGCGGAGTGCATGTAATTTATTCTGGTCTTTGGCAAACACCTCGGTCGCTTGCCATTTCAGCCAGAGATGAAGATGCAGATATGATTGCTTGCTCAATGATGAGCAACTCGCACCTCGTTCTTGTTCCTCGGCTGATGAAAGAACTTGCAAATGTGGGCAGGCCGGACCTAATCGTCGATGTTGGTGGAATTATCCCACAAGAAGACATTCAGCCAATGCTCGAAGCTGGGGTCAGAAGCGTGTATCACACGGGCACTGGGATGATAGAGATAGTAGATGCTGTCCGTTCTGCAACAACCAGTCACGAAAATCTGGATATCAACAACAGTTCTGCGACCGCAATTTTGGCAAGAAACATAAGCAGAATAGAAGACGGTGTTTCGGTTGAAGCAAACAAAAGGCGGCCAAATAAGGTTATTGGATTAACCGGATCGCCAGGAGCAGGCAAATCAACACTATCAGCATCAATAGCAGCCGAACACGTTAGGCGCGGTGAAAAACTTGCAATCGTTGCCTATGATCCAATGAGCCCAATTAGCGGAGGCGCTCTTCTAGGAGATCGCCTGCGGGTGGACTTTAATTCTGTAGACGAAAACGTATTTTATAGATCTTTGGCAAGAGTGGGAGAGGACTACGATACCCTTCCTGAAATTCTAGAGTTAATTGGTGGCGCTGGATTTAATCAAGTAATAGTAGAGACGGTTGGGGCAGGGCAAAACGATGTTGCTGTCAGGGAGGTTGTCGATTCAACCGCAGTGGTTATTGTTCCCGGTATGGGAGACGCCGTACAAATGGACAAGGCGGGAATTCTTGAAATAGCCGACTTGTTCATAGTAAACAAAGCTGACTATGATGGGGAAAGCACGCTTGTAAGAGAGCTTCTCGACATTGCTTCTGGTAGAAAAATTTTCGAAACAATTGCAACTCAAGGAAAGGGTGTAGTAGAACTTCTTGATTGTTTTTTTGATTAGTCCTGATACACGGGTCTGTCAGCGATTTCAATGTTCCAAATTTCAGAAATCTCTTCGCTGCTTAAGGATGACAAATTTGTGCAACGGTCTATAAGTTCTTCTGGGTTGTCCATTGCGATTTGACCATGCATTTTAAATTTTGCACGAAGAATGTCCTCCAAATCACACGTTTCGTTTCTTGCATGACCACTAGGGTACATCACAAGACCACTGTCATAAACAGAACCGCTCTTCATTGTAATGTGGACTGATGTGGGAATTCCGTCTGGATAATTTTTGTCGTAATCATCTCCCCCATGTTCAAAAAACACGGTATCCATAATTGCTCTGGTTGTTTCGTTGTTTATTGAATCGTAATCAAAATCATATGGAGTCAACATGAGGCGCTTCCATATTTCATCGTTTGATTGTTTAAAAAAACTTTCGCCATCTGTAGACGCAACCTCTTCCGCCTTTCTCAACATGGTTGACACGATGTATACCATAGAGTGATCGGCTGACTGTCTTGTTTTTGGGTTGCGCTTTGCTGGATCACCAATAATCCCAAACGCTGGTTCATAAGCGGTAATTTTTATTACATCTATCTGGGAAGGATCCACGGCAATTTCTGAATGTTCTTGAATTAGGTTCAGCAAACCCTGAAGAGCACCAGCAGACTGATGTTCATAAAGACCAATTTTAAAATGCATTCCAAGGACGGCAAAATCACTTCCGCTATGAGATAGGTTCAAATCAAATGGTGAGTCACCAGAGGTTTGTTCGAAATACCTAAAGATTGATTCTGGATTTCTAAAAATATCACGAGGACCCATAAACCCATTCATAGACCTTTTCATTGAAACGATGGCCACCTCAGTGCTTATCGCCGCAGACGACCCCTTGGAGTCCGACAGTTGTTTTCCAGCGCGGATGGCTCTCCAAGGAATGTAGTGAGCAACCACCATTCCAATTGCCGATTCAATCTGTTCTGGCGTTGCCCCATGCATTGCACCATAAACAGCGGCAGACGCAATCGCCCCATGGACAACGTGGTCAATTTTATATGTTTTAAGTCCAAAAACTTCAGCAAGTCTCCCCCTTATTTCATCTAAAAGAATCATTCCTCGAATGGCGTCGGCTCCACTAAGGCCAACCTCTTGTGCTGCAGCAATGGGAACTGCGTAAAAATCATTGTGTCCAAACTCACCAGCGGTGTGTCCCAACTCTGGGTTATATCCAAAATTTGTACCATTGGAATCCCATTCGCGGACAGCAGCGCAATTTGCGAGAATTGCCTTTTCAGCGAACACCCGTTGCGTAGATCCAAACAAAGTTGCACCCCCTTCTGAAGGAAAGCCAATCGCCTCTTTCCTTAGAATGGTTGGAGCATTTGTTTTTACAGCAATAGCGGATAGCCCGCACAACACCGCGTCCGTGAAGAAAAGTTCAGTTCGGTCAATGACTTCTTGTGCCGGCTCGCCAATAGAACCATTCATAAAATTTACCGCAAACTCGCCAATCCCGAGCGCTTGGTTTGTGTTTTTTGGAAGAGAAACCGCTGTGTCTGTATTTGTAATCATGGAATGTGTTTAAGTGTTTCATCCACCTGGTCTTTAGAACCAAGTATTAGTCCAGTTCGTTGATGAAGCCCACTGGGCACAATATCTAAAATTCTGTTTTCCCCAGAAATAGACCTACCGCCCGCCTGCTCAATTATCATCGACATAGGATTTGCTTCGTACATCAGACGAAGTTTTCCTTCCGGTTTATCAGAAGTTGGTGGATATAAAAACACCCCACCCTTCAGCAGGGTTCGGTGGACATCTGCAACCATCGAACCAATATATCTACCTGAATACCCATTATTGTGCGTCCAATTCAAGTAATTCCTTATGCCATCACTAAACTTATTAGTGTATGCCTCATTAATAGAATAGGTTTTGTTTCCACTTGGTATTGTCAGGTTGCTTGCGACCAACACGAACGAACCAATCGACTGATCGAGAACAAACATATCAACACCGTTACCGGTTGTAAGAACAAGAACCGTAGACGATCCATACAAAACATATCCTGCCGCAACCTGATTAGACCCGCTTTGCAATATCGCCTCTTCGCGAGACCCCTCGTCTGAAAGACGAAGCACACTAAAAATAGTTCCAACACCAACCGAAACATCTAGATTTGATGATCCATCAAGAGGATCAAAAAGCACAGCGTATCGTCCACCCTCATCTCGTCTCCGCAATAAAAACGGAGTTTCGTTTTCTTCGCTTGCAAGCACACCAACATTGTCCCTATTGCCAAGGCAATGCATAATTATCTCGTTTGAAATAATGTCTAGTTTTTGTTGCATTTCACCCTGAACATTTGTCTCTCCTACCTCTCCGATTACATCCTGAATTCTTGCGCACCGCACTTTGTTGCCAATAGCTTTTGTTGCAAGAGAGATTGCAGAAATAATCCAAGTAAATTCACCAGTAGCACCTGGGTGTTTTTGTTCTTCGGCCAGAATATGGCTTTGTAAACTTGTAAGATTGTCTTCTGTCCAACAGTGTTCCATATCGGTTACCAAGTTGCTGTAGTTTCGGTACGATGCCCAATTAACAGTAATTGAAAGGCAGTATTCTACCCAACCTAGACCAACCGAGAAACACCAGATGAAAAATCAACAAAACCAGACAGTGATTGTTGCAGCCCGCAGAACACCAGTAGGACGCTTCTTGGGGGGTTTATCAAGGGTTCCGGCACCGCAATTGGGAGCATTTGCGGTTGATGCGGTACTAAAGGACTCAAAAGTAGGTCCCGAAACGGTTGACGAGTGCATTATGGGCTGTGTTCTCCAAGCCGGACTTGGGCAAAACCCAGCAAGGCAGTCGGCCCTAAAAGCAGGACTGCCAGAAACAATCTCCGCCGTTACAGTAAACAAGGTGTGCGGCAGCGGGTTGCAATCAGTTATGCAAGCGGCTCAATCAATTCGCGCTGGAGACAACTCTGTTGTTGTTGCCGGTGGAATGGAAAACATGTCAGCCTCACCACACCTTGCAAGTGTTCGCTCTGGAATTAAGTTTGGTGAAGGCAAGCTGGTTGATCACATGCAGCACGATGGTCTAACTTGTCCGTTCGAGGGGTGGGGAATGGGAAGCGCCGCAGAGTGGACAGCAGAAGAATACAATATTTCTAGAGACGAGCAAGACGAACTTTCCGCCCAGTCGCACGTTAGAGCAGCAGACGCAACCAAAAATGGTTGGTACAAAGATGAAATAATCGCCCTTGAAGCGAATCAAATAAAACAACGCGAAGGCGTTACTGTGGATGAAGGAGTTAGGGGAGATTCAACAAAAGAATCACTAGGCAAATTGCGTCCAGCGTTTGCAAAAGAGGGATCGGTTACTGCTGGAAACGCCTCCCAAATATCCGACGGTGGAGCCGCAGTAGTTGCGATGAATCAAGATGTTGCAGAAGAAACAAATGCTTCTATTTTGGCAAAGATTGTTGATTACAACACAATTGGTGTAGAACCAAAGAAAATATTTACTGCACCAGGACTCGGAATAGAACAACTGTTGAACAGAAACGAATTAACTACCGCAGACATTGATCTGTTTGAAATTAACGAAGCGTTTGCTGTTCAGGTTTTGCAAAATATAAACCACCTTGGGATTGACCGGTCCAAAGTTAATGTTGGCGGAGGAGGAATAGCAATCGGCCACCCAATTGGCGCTTCGGGAACCAGGGTTTTGGTCTCACTCATTCACCACATGAGAAGGACGGACTCAAGCCGAGGAGTAATCAGCCTGTGCCTTGGTGGAGGAAACGCCGTGTCGATGTTGATCGAGCGATGTTAATCGGGCGATAAGTCCCCGCAGAAAACGAAAAAAAGAAAGAACTATCTTGGCGAAGCACTAGGGCGAGTTGTAGAAGAGTGGTTGCATGACGGTCTTCTAATACGTACGCTAGTTCGCGTTGTTAGTTTTGGGCGACTTGTTTGTTGTCGCTTTGGTGTAATTGGACGCTTCATTATTACGCCTCCTTCGCTTGTTAATGACCAATGTCTTCTGCCCACAAGTCGGGCTTTTCTCTTAACATTCGCTGCATAAGTTTAATACAACGTTCGTCGTTTATAACAGTAATCTCAACACCATTCGAACACATTAAGTGCTCTGCGCCAAGAAAATTTTTATTTTCTCCAATAATCACGCTTTTTATCCCAAAAAGAAGGGTTGTTCCGGCGCACATTATGCAAGGACTTAGGGTCGAGACAAGTATTAAAGAACTCCAATCTCTTCTTCTTCCAGCGTTTCTAATACAAACAACCTCTGCATGAGCTGTTGGATCACCGCTTTGCACTCGCTCATTGTGTCCCCTAGAAATAATTTCCCCATCTTTATTTGCAAGAACAGAACCGATTGGAATTCCACCCTGTGACCAAGACAACTCTGCTTGCTCAATTGCCCCAGACAACAGGTTGGTTTCAAAACTCATTTAGATTCTTGGTCTAAGCCCACTTCAGCAACATCTGCTTTTGACATATTCGGGAGCATTGTTTTGCTGACCGGAATGTTCCAAATACGATAGTCGGTTACTGCCCACGGATCAAGGATAGATGTTTTAAGTTTAATTGTTGCCATTTCAAATTTGTTTGTTGTAGACGGAAACACTACATCTGCCTCAGCGCTGTACCCACGTACCCGAAGCTCGATTATGTGATAAGCAACCTGATCTGGTTGTGACATTGGAATTGCCCCGCCAATTTTATTTGCTACCGTCGAATATGTTTCTTCGCTTATCCCAACAGGAAGATTGAAAACAATAGTATCCATCCCACCAAACCGCTCGTGTGCATACACAATAGTTTCTGCCATTATTGTAGGAACGGGCTCTTTGGCCGAAGTGTTTGAAAGATTTAACGCTGCCTTGTTTTCAACTGGTGGATAGGTTGCGACGTGTGTGCAACCAGAAACTAGAAGAATTAGTAGAATTGTGGTGTATTTCATATCAAAAGTGTAGCATAAGAGTTGGCGAACAATGCTAATGAACCATCGGATCCCATCTAGTTTGGAGTTCATGGTGGATTCCAACAGCGTCAATCATCTTGCCAACCATAAAATCAGCTAAATCACGAATTCCCTTGGGATTCATATAAAATCCAGGTGACAGCGGCGAAACAATTGCCCCCGCCTCTGTAACAGCACACATGTTTCTTAGGTCTATCAGATTAACGGGCGTTTCTCTGTGTGCAAGCACTAGTTTTCTTTGCTCCTTTAGGGTTACCGCAGCAGCCCTTTGTACTAGAGTGTTCGTTATTCCAGAGGCAACCGCACCAAGGGTGTTACTAGAACAGGGAACCACGATCATTCCATCGTGTATAAATGATCCAGAGGCAATTCGCGAACCAAGATCTCGATTGTTGTAAATTATTAAGCGGTCAGAATGGTCTTCAACCCCTAGGGAGCTCGCTTCTAAATCGGGAATGTTCATTTCTTCAAATAAAACGCGCCGCCCATAATCAGAAGCAACAAGATGTACCTGTACTCCAGAGATCAACAACTCTTTGACCAATTGAACCAAATAAATGGCACCAGACCCGCCAGTTGTGCCAACAATTATTCGCTTTGTACTCATTTTCCGTTCTCCGAAGGCAACCGCTCAATTACTTGTCCCGGTGAGGGTTCTCGAAGAAGAACAATGTCACCTTCTTCAACCCCAGAAGTAATCGAAACAAACGATTCACTAAACTTTTCAAACGTAACAACTCTTTGAGAGAACCCTCCGCCATCCTGAACCCAAATCCACCTAACATCACCAGTTCGGTGTATCGAATGGATAGGTACAAACAAAACACCATCAACTCTTTCGACAAAAATATCCGCAGAACACCTCATTGATGGTTTGAGGGGAATGTTATTTGGGTTATTGAGTTTAATATTAATGGTGTAATCCCTCCTGTTTGGATCCCTCCATCCACCACCCTCTGCAAGAACCCCCACAGAAAGAACCTCCCCCGCAAACGATTCATCTTGGAATGCATCACACTGTATTGACGCTACTTGTCCCTTCTTAATCAGCCCACTCAGTGCTTCGTTAACCTTAACCCTAGCAATCATCTTAGAGGTGTCAGGTATGGTCATAACAAGTTCATTCCTCCATAAACTTTTTCCCACCTTGAGAGGATCATCTGACTCTCTTCGGTCTCCAAGGGAAGTTGCATAGACGACCATACCGCTTGCTGGAGACCTGAAAACACACATTTCTAACTGTTTCTTGCGCTTCATCAAATTTTCTTCACGAGAAACCAGATTGTTTTCTGTTGCAACAATCTTTGCATTTAAACTGTTTAATTCCGACGCAAGCCGATCTTTTGCGCGGTCTAACTCGTCTTTTGCTTGTTGAAGATCGGACTCATTTTTTTGCAAATCCTTTTTATATGTATATGTTTCATAAACCTCAATGTCTAGTTCCGCCCTTTTTAAGGTGGCCTCAGAATTAAGTAGTGCAATTTCATCTTGATCCAGCTCATCTTTACTTAAAAACTCTTGTTCATAGAGCCTTACTGACGACTCATACTTTTTGAGCAATCTGTCGTGGTCCTTCTTTGCTGTTTGAATAGCAAGAGACAACTGTAACCTCTTTGCAACAACCTCGCCATCCTTCCACGCCATAAGAGATAAGCCCGCAAGGTCAACCGCCAACCGTTTTACCGAAAGTTCTGACTCTCTCTTTTTCTCTGCAATTGACAAGTTTGCTTTAGCTGTGTCTAAATCGTTTTTTGCAGATATTACGCTTATTTCAGAATCTCTAATTTGGTTTTGGATAGTTTCATCGTTGAGTTTCAGAAGCACATCGTCTTTCTCAACAATAGAGCCCTCATCAACCAGTTCTATTACGACCGCATTTGATTCAAGTTTATTGTGAATGTTGATTTGATTTTGTGCAGCCAACTCTCCAGAAGTAGGGACTGAAATATCAAATCCACCATAAGAAACCGAGAACAATTCCCCCTCAAGAATCTCGCCGTTGCTGTTTGACCCCACAAGGTTAAACAAGAACCAAATAGCTGAAACAACAACAATGGCGCCAACGCTAATGAAAACTGTAGTCGAATATCCTCTGCGCATAGATGTAGATTGTAAAGCCATTAATTACTCTGTTTCACTCACTGTTATTAATAGTTCTCCATTAACCCCAATACGAAGCCGCCCTGCCTGCAAAAGATAGTCAATAATTGATAATTCTAGATCTTTAATTGCACCGTCTCTTGCATCTCTTGCACTTTGCAGGTCAGAGATTGCCCTGGTTTGATCTAATACGGAAACGCGATCAGGATCAGCGTTTATTGAGTCTAGTCCAAGCTGAGCTATTGAAACATTTCGTTCTTGAAGATCAAGGGTGAATTGATATAACTCTATGTTTCGAAGCGCAGATCTAACCTCTACTGCGACCCCATCACGAGATTCCCTGTAATTTCGATTTGCCTTTTCCAATGCAATTTGTTGTTGTCTTACTGCAATTCGTTCAACCTCTGTGTCTAGCGGTAAACTTATAGAAATTCCAGCAAGATAATCTATTTCTTCACCACCAAACTTAACCGGTTTGTCTATTTGACTGTCCGTTGACGCGCTTGCAGTTAAAGAAACATCGGGTAATAAGGCGTTTAGCGCGTTTTTAATTCCCCTTCTTGTGTCTACAACACGATCTCTTTCATTTTGAAGATCCATTCTAAACTGCAGTGCGTCTATCACCGCATTAGAAACACTAACGTCGGGAGGAAACAGGCCGAGTGAAGTCGCCTCAACCTGTATTTGGCTATCGATTGGCCATCCTATTCGAATTTTAAACCGATCAAGCGCAAGGCGAAACGATTCCCATGATTGGCTCAACCGCGCAACTGCAGCAAGAGCTTGATTTTCGGCATCAGCAGAATTGTAAAGGCGCGATCGACCCGACTCGTAAAGGGCGGATTGGCGTTTTGCAAGTTGTTTTAATGAGTCAACACCTCGCTGGGCATTTTTCAGTGATTGCTTTTGTACAACCAACGATAAATAATCCCCAATAATGGTTGCGCAAAAGGATCTGCGAAATCGTTCAAATGTTCTGGCTGCATATACCATGTCTCTTTTTGACTGAATAAGCGTCTCTCTCGCTACCGCGCCAGAGTTCTTTAATAGTGGGATTTCCATAGACACGCTTAGTGTCGAGGATGCTGAGTTTGCAATCGTTGTTGAGTGTAAATCTCTAGCAAACGAAGTAAGTGCGTTTGCAGACACACTTCCACCATTTGCAAGTTTGTGAGAGATACTAAAATCATTTACAACATCTAGAGATGTGTCGTATAGCCCCCCATCAGATTCTGCTGTTAGATCAGTGCTTACGGTGTTGTAGAACCGTGGTCCCCACAAATGCAATTCGCTTAAAAGAGATAGGGTTGAAGAAAGATAATCGTATTCAGCAAACTTCATTTCTCTTGCGTGTTTGTTAGCCCAAGACAGCGCTTTGTTAAGAGAAAGCAATTCGCTTTGTTCAGAGTGCACATCAGCCGCACGATCTAGGTCAGCGGCAATTTTTTCCTTATCTAGGTCTCCAGCAGGCAAAAAACCAAGTTTTTCAACAGGGGGGTTTACTGTTGTTGGCGAGGTGTCAATGAGAGAAGCGGTTGATGGTTCAATGGGATTGAGCTGCACCGATGGGTGGTTTTCGCCAAAGCTCCCGCTGGTTTCCGCCATATACGACTCAGCCCTACGGTCAATATCTTGCAAACCACCATAACACCCAGCAAAAAAGACAATAACGACCAAACACAAACATCTCATTATGTTGGAGATTCTATCACCTTGATATGATTAGCAAACAAACAATGCCAACACAAAATAAAGACCATCCAAATCTATGGGTTTTTGAACACCCTGTTATTCAAGACAAACTTACCCGTATTCGCAACCACAACAGTACACACAGCGAGTTTAGGGGATTGTTGAATGAAATAGCAGGTCTTATGTTTTTTCAAATATCTCGGCACTTCAACACAACCGAGGTTTCTGTGCAGACCCCCGTGGAAATATGCTCGGGTCAAATCTTGGCGAATCCAATAACCCTTGTTCCAATTCTTAGAGCGGGCGTTGGAATGACAGATGGTATTTTGGAGATGATTCCAGAAGCAAGGGTTGGGCACATTGGTGTTTATCGTGACGAAGAAACAAAACAGCCCGTTCCATATTATTGCAAACTTCCAGCAGACATATCCGATGGTCCGGTCTTGCTAATAGATCCAATGCTAGCAACCGGAGGTTCTGCTTCGTATGCAGCGAAAATTCTTTCTCACGAACATGGTTGCAAGGACCTTCAAGTGGTGTGCCTTGTTGCTGCTCCAGAGGGAGTTGCAAGAATGAAAAAAGATCACCCGTCTCTTTCTATTTTTACAGCGTCGTTGGACAGATGTTTGAATGATGACGGATATATCCTTCCGGGACTAGGAGATGCTGGCGATAGGATTTTTGGAACCCTTTAAATGCCAAACAAAAAGAACACGACATTCGACAGGCATGGTGGTTATGCAACGCCCAGCGGCTCTATTGCGTCACAAAAACACTGTTGTAATTTAAACAAAATTAAATTGCTTGGTGACTTTGAGCGCAATCAAGTTTGCGAGGTGCCACCTAAACCAAAACCAAAATACGAATCAACAAACCCACATACCAGGTTGTACGTTGATGATTGCAGAAACATACTTCCTGCAATATCAGACGAAGAAACAGTTGATCTTATATTTGCAGATCCTCCATTTAATTGGGACGTTCATTATGATGGATGGGAAGACAACATGCCAAGAAGTGTTTACGAACGCTTTACTTTCGATTGGTTGGACTGTTGTGTAAACGCCCTTTCTCCAACGGGTTCTATTTGGGTAAATATTCCAGACGATACAGCGGCTGAAGTTGTGATCCATCTTAAAAGACGCGGGTTAACAATGATTAACTGGTGTGTTTGGCATTTTAGGTTTGGTCAACACAGAGACAGCTCATTCATAATGAGCAAGGTTCATGCCTTATATTTTGTTAAAGACCCAGCAAAAAGAACTTGGAACGGTGATTCGATCTTAGAACAAAGCGATCGTGCAAGTATTTACAACGACAAAAGAACTCAAACTAAAGAAAAAAATAAAGGGATGCGCGTGCCAATGGATGTGTGGTATGGCAAATATTGGGGACGTATCCAAGGCAACAATCAAGAGAGAAGGTCTGGACACCACAACCAAATACCAGAGGTATACCTTGAGAGGGTTGTCTTGGCCTGTTCAAACGAAGGCGATCTTGTTTTAGACCCATTTGCGGGAAGCGGGACTACGGGAACTGTTGCAAGAGAACATGGGCGAAAGTCCATAAGTATCGAGCAATCAGAAAAAAACGCAAAAAGTGCTTGGGAACGAATATCTTCTGTTGGAATGATTAGAAAAGGCAACTCAACCGGTCAATCATCAGCTATTTTTGGCAAAAGAAAAAAATAATGCCACTGCCATCAACCAATCTTTCAAATCCAGTTGACGTTTGCGACACACTTCAAACTGCAGCCAACCTAATGACATCTTATTCAGGAAGAATAGGGTGCTCTCACCACATTCCATCGTCAGGTGGGATTCTTGTCTCGGGTGATTTGCACGACAACCCGTTTAATTTGGAAAAAATAATAAAACTTGCATCATTAAACATACCAACCAACCACGTGGTATTGCAGGAACTAATTCATTCAAAAGGAGCGGATGGCGAACTTGATTTAAGTTATCGAATGCTAGTTCGTGTTGCATCGCTTGTTTTACTTTACCCATCTCAGGTACACCCAATACTCGCAAACCACGAACTGTCACAACTAACACGCAGAGAAATAACAAAAGGTGCAGGTGAACTTGTTGCAGGATTTATTAACGGCGTGGAACATGTGTTTGGAAAAAGTTCACAAGCGGTTCTAGAATCAATTAACCGGTTTATCATTTCAATGCCTCTGGCGGTCAGGTCTGAATCGGGTCTAATGTGCACCCACAGCCTGCCAGACGAACACTCTATGGACTATTTTGACATGGACATATTAGAACGAAACCTTAATCCATTGGATTACACAGGTAGTAGTGGCTCCGCATATTCTCTTGTTTGGGGACGAACCCAGACAGAGGAACAAATAAACGAACTTGCTCAGCACTGGGGAGTAAAGCTTTTTTGCCTAGGTCACGCCTGGGTACCAGAAGGAATCGAGGTTGCTGCACCAAACGTGTTGTTGTTAAACAGTGACCACGACCAGGGAGTAGCGCTCCCTCTTTCTCTTGACAATATCCAAGATGCAAACACCTCCATAAAATCAGCGTTAAAACTAATTAACATATCTGTTGATTCGGGCGAGTTGTAAAATGTCTTCCGGTCCTGTTACACTGGCGCTAGAACTTTCTCAGAAAGATGGTTCAATTGCCATTTTGGGTAACTCTGGGGAAGTTGTTTACCGTAATATTTTTGGTGGACGAAGTGACGAAGATGAATTAATGCCATCAATTGCTGATGCCGCGAAACAGATTGGTATTTCGCCAAACCAGATAGAACTGGTGGTTGTTTCTGTTGGTCCCGGGGGTTTTACTGGTCTTAGAACCGCAGTTGCGACAGCAAAAATGATTGCTTATTCGACTGGGGCAAAACTTGTTTCCGTTGATTCGCCAATAGTTGTAGCAAATGCTGCGAACATGGGTGACGGACCATTTGTTGTGTTGTCTTGTATTAAAAAAGACAACCTTTGGTTATCAACGGTCTGGTTTTCCAACAACAGCTGGAAGTGTGAGTCACAACTTGCAACCAATAAAGAACTAGAAAGTTGCAACGAAAACATTTCTTGTTGTTTTGCAGACACCTTTCTGTCAAAGGAATCCCGTGAACTACTAAACAGTTTTGATATTTCTGTTTATCCACTCAAGCCAACAGCTGCTTCTTTATTGGAGATTGGTCTGCTGCTTTATCAACAGGGTGTAGTGATCGACCCACACGATCTTATGCCAACATATCCAAGAGAGCCAGAATCTGTTCGAAGGTGGAACGAACGGCGGGGCTAGAAACCTAAGACCGATAATTCCATCGCCCGAATGTTTGTTAGTACAAACACCTCCTGTTGCTGCCAATATTTGGTTGTTAAAACCCACGGTGTGTTAAGACGGGGTGTTTTGGGGACGAATGTGTGATTGGGTGGTTTGGGTAAGCAGGAACAATAACAGGAACAAAAAATGACAAACAAGACAAACGATAACGTTAGTGCCGACAAACTGGTTTTTACAACTGGCGAAGCCGCAAAAATATGTAACGTTTCTCAGCAAACAATAATTAGATGTTTTGACAGTGGGCGACTACATGGTTTCAAGGTCCCCGGCTCTCGATTTCGCAGGATTCCAAGATCCGAGCTTATTAGATTCATGCAACACAACAACATGGACATGAACCGAATGGATGTTGGCGCGGTTCAAGTTTTGGTGGTTGGACTAACTGCTCCCGAAGTTGATTCGTTGATAAAAACACACTCTGAAGGGCACAACATACAAATACACCACGCAAAAGACGCGTGGACAGCTGGGTTTCTTGGCCACCAATGCAACCCCAGCTTAATATTGTTAAGTTCTAAAATTGGTGGAATAACAAAAGAATCGATTTTGGCGACACTAACAAGCGATGACGGTGAGGAGAAGACGGTTGTTGTAATAGTTGATAACAATAATAACAATGGACTGAATGTACCAAACAATAAAGTCGATTCAAGTGAAGTAATCAAAAAAGCAGTAAGAAAACTGATCTCAGCATAGAACTCGGCTGTAGACAGAAAGGTAAAAATGGACCAATTTGATCGAGCAATTGAAGAAATAAAACAAACAACCACAGCAGGTGGATCAAAAAACATATTGATTCTTTGTGTTGAAACAAAAACAATTGACTCAATCCGCGCAACGCTAGAAGTTGTTGGTCTTAATGTAACTCCAGTAAACACATTGTCTCAACTTGAAGAATCCATAACCAAAACAGAGTTTGGTTTAATAATTACTACAACATCCCCCAAAGTAAACTGGCGCCAGGTTTTTGAATTGGTATCTCTATTAACACCACACACACCAGTTGTTGGATTTTCTGACTCATCCGATTGTAGCGGTGTAGTAGAATTTGTTCGATTGGGTGGTGTCGACTATTTTTGTTTGCCGGGTGACTTAGATTTAATAGCAAATCGAGCTGAAGTTGCGATGCATTCCTCAAGAAAGCGCGTATGTTTAAGCAAAAAAGCAAACCACGCAATTAATCTGTGTGGAGAGATAAACAAAGAGCGACACAGAGTCGTTGAAGAAAACAACTCGCTTTGCAACGACCTGGCGAACACCCATTGTGAAGAAAAGAAAAGAATGCAACAAGTCGTAATTGGAGCAGAGTTCCAAGCACTTATTGGACAAGAACTAGAAGTTGAATCAATGCTGAGAACATCTCTTGGCTATACACTGACTCGAGTTGGGGCGCTAAACGCAGCGGTCTTCCTACGAGAAGGAGACATGGATTGGGGCGTTGGAGCGTTTGTAAACTATGATCGACAAGATGATCAGTTTCAATCTCTGGTTGATGAACTTGGTCCAGCGGTGTGCCCCTTAATGGCATCGGAACAAAGGCTGAAGAGATATCCAGATGGAGAATCTTTTGCCAATCTAGTTGATTTAGATCCATCAGATTTTTCTGGTACAGAGGTTGTTGTGTTTGGGTGTTACCACGAGAACAGGTGTATGGCAATAATGGTTTTATTTCGCGGTGACTCAAAACCGTTTACCAAAGAAACAGTCGAGACCCTTGACACCCTGAGATCCATATTTGGGCAACAGTTGGGAAAAATTTTATCCATACATCGACGGGGCAAAACACAATGGCCAAGCGAATCAATCGATGACGACGATTGGTCACTCGGAAAAGCAGCATAAATAGCACAACCGAACGCTCTCACCACATTTTGAAAAACGTGGGTGTTCGATTTCTACTCAACGATAGAAATTAGGCGTATGTTCTCTTTTCCAATTACTCTGCTAATCTGGTGAAAAAGTTTTGGTTCTACCACAACCCTTCTTTGGCTTCTAATAGTTGTGACTTGCTCTCCGGTCTTTACGTGTACAACCACTTCTGCTGGTTTTGCTCCAAGGGAAACCTTCGCTGCACCAGCCTGTTTAATGAGTCCAGAAACAAGCTCCATTTCCCCCATTGCTCCTCCAGAAGAATCGTTCTGGTGGAAGGTAAGCTCCATTCTTTTCGAAAGATATATTGAACAGTCATCGGCTGTAGTTACTCTGTCGGTAATCATCTGCAGTTCGCCACGGGAGCGATCTACTTTTCCCAAGACCACGGCAACGCTGTCTTGTTGCAATAAGTGAGCAAACTTTTGATATTGGTCTGAAAACAAAACACAGTCAACACTGCCGGTTCTATCCTGAATAGTCAGCACGGCCATTTTTTTCCCAGAACTTGTCCCCCTACGAACAACATGAATTCTAATAGCCGAAATTGTTCCACCAACCACAACCCTTTTACCATCATTTGTGTTTTTAAGTGATTCAACATCATGAGAACACCAAGCCCCAATTTGTTCGTCGAATTCATCAAGAGGATGACCAGAAACGTGAATTCCCAAAACCTCTTTTTCATTATTGAGTTTTTCTTGCTGCGACCAAGGGGAAACTCTAGGAAGTTCCGCATTACTGTCGTTTGATGAACCAACAATCTCTTTGCCACCAAAAAGCCCACCCTGCCCACTTTGCCGATCTTTTGCCATCGAAGCACCAATAGAAATTGCCTTGTCTAAAACAACCATTAACGAAGCCCTACTGTCTGTCCCATGCAGTGAATCAAAAGCGCCACCGCGTATAAGTTGCTCAACCGTTGATCGATTAACTGTTTTAGCACTTATACGAGAACAAAAATCAAAAATGGATTTGTATTTCCCACCGCTCTCGCGCTCTTGAACAATTGCCGAGACAGCCGCTGAACCAGTACCCTTTACAGCCCCTAAGCCAAATCGAATTCCGCCGGACAAATTGTTTTGTTCTTCCCCATCCCCGTATGCAACAGAAAAGAGAGCATCCGACTGATTAATATCCGGCGGCCCAACCTCAAAGCCAACGTGTTGGTATTCAGAAGAGTGATCTGGAAAGACCGTCTTTCTACAATCAGAAATGTATGGAGCCCAATCTTCTGTTTTCCTAGCCCCACTTTCATAAGTCAAAAGGGCTGCCATATATTGAACGGGAAAGTATGTTTTTAGGTAAGCTGTTTGGAATGCGGTTATTGAGTATCCCGTCGAGTGGCTTTTGTTAAATCCATAACCAGCAAACTTCAAAATTAAGTCAAAAAGATCGTTTGCAAATGATTGTTCCAGTCCCTTGTCAACAGCTCCATCTACAAACCTTGGTCTACTAGAGTTAATAACACGGTATTTCTTTTTTCCAATGGCCTTAATCAGAGAGTATGCATCTCTTAGCGAAATATCACCAAGTGCATGAACAATTTGCATAACCTGTTCTTGGTACACCATAATTCCGTATGTTTCTCTTGTGAACTTATCAACAATGTCATGAACTACAGGAACTTTTTCTCGCCCATTTTTTCTTGCGCAGAACGTCTCGATTAATTCCATTGGGCCAGGCCGGAACAGGGCGTTTGCAGCGATAAGATCTTCTAACCTAGTGGGTTTCATGTTCTTTAGTAGCCGGCGCATTCCCCCGGATTCAAACTGGAAAACCCCAGCCGTATCACCTCGTCTAAACAGGTCTAAAACCCGCTGATCTTCTAGGTCTATTCTTTCAAGGTCAAGTGGATGTGACCCATTGTTATATTCTTTGCCAACAGCCCCCCAAATGTGCTTGTCCTCAATCGAGTCAGTAATTAATTTCTTGCAAAGTTCGATTGTCGAAAGTGTTCGCAGCCCCAAAAAATCCATTTTAAGAAGACCAACACGCTCACAGGTTGGACCATCCCATTGTGTGACTACATCAGATGAGCCCGTTGCCCGACAAAGAGGAACTATGTTCTCAAGTGGTTCGGTTGCAATTACCACTCCAGCTGCATGCACCCCCACGTGTCTTACGTGGTATTCAAGTTGTTTTGCAGTATCTATAACACGCTTAACTTCAGTAGAGTTTTTATAGGCAGCTAGAAACTCATCATTTTTCTTGATTGACTCATCAATAGAAATGTTTAATTCCGAAGGAACAAGGTTTGCAAGTCGCTGACCCTCACCAACACTTAATCCATGCACCCTTGCAACATCCTTTATAGCCGCGCGCGCTTTTAATCTGCCGAAAGTTATTATTTGTGCTACGTGTCCGTATTTTTTTCTTACAAAATCGATCACCCTTCCGCGACCATCCTGACAAATATCAATATCTATGTCTGGGTATTCTGATCTGTCTGGATCAGTAAATCGTTCAAAAAGAAGTCCATATTTTACAGGACATGCGTTTGATAGACCAAGAACATAACCGACCATGGTTCCAACACCTGAGCCACGGGCGTTTGCGGGAATCGAGTGTTGTCTAGCCCAGTCGACAAAATCCCAAACAATCAAAAAATATGCACTGATGCTTTTTCCTGAAATAATTTCCAGTTCCCGATCAAGGCGGGATTTAATTTCATCAGTTACACCATCAACACCATACCGCCAAATTAAACCAGCCCTGCAAAGGCACAGCAGGGCTTTGTCGCAATCGCGTTTAAGGTCATCGGCAGAAATATCCGTGTGTACATGTGAGTCATACGGGTGCAGGGTAAATCGCTGACAGTGTTCCTTAAACCACTCAGTTAAATCGCCACCCTTATGCGGCTCATAAGTATCTGGTCCCGTGACCCCGACAACAGGCGCGTGGTTTTTGTTTGTATCAAGTGAAACACAACATCTTGAAGCAATTTTACTGCTGTTCTCTATTGCCTCTGGAAGGTCGTTAAAAAGTTGAATCATCTTCTCTGGCGACTTAATGTAAAGTTCTTTTGAATACTTCAGTCGATCTGGGTCGTCCTTCTTTTTCTGCATTGAAATACAACACAAGGTGTCGTGTACATTCCAATCACCTTCTTCTAAAAAATGTGCGTCGTTGTCGCAAACAATAGGCAAGTGTAGTTCTTCAGCAAGTTTAACCAAATAGGGATTAATTGCTGTTTGCTCATTTGTGTCGTGTCTCTGAAGTTCAATATAAAATCTTGGTTCGCCATTTTTGTTAGGAGAAAAAGTTTTTGCATGCCAAGACGCTTCTTCTATGGCAAGTTTCCAATGCGATTCATCGTTGCTTTCAACATAGTTACACAGGTGGTAGGCAATAGAACTTCCAAGATGCCCGTTTATAGCAATTAATCCATCGGACCACTGTTCAAGGGTTTCTTTATCCATTCTTGGTTTGTAATAAAAACCATTTAAATAAGAATCAGAACTTAATTTTACAAGGTTCTTCCAACCGACATTGTTTTCTGCAAGAAGCACCAAATGAAACCCACTATCTCGTATACCAGTTGGCTTTCTGTCTTTGCGATCTCCAATTGCAACGTATGCCTCGATTCCAAGGATTGGTTTAATTTTCGCTTTTGTCGCTTTTGTGTAAAACTCAAAAGCGCCGAACAGGTTTCCATGATCAGTAATTGCCACAGAATCCATTCCCATGTCTTTTATGCGCTGTAAAAGGTCGTCAATCTTGTTTCCTCCATCTAATAGCGAGTATTCACTATGAAGGTGAAGGTGAACGAATGGGTTTTGTTGGGTTTTTGATGTCACGTTTGCATCCTTGCGAACGTTTATGATAGCAGCACAAACTGTTATCATGAATGGCTACTTATGCAGATAAGGCGGTTTCAATTAGGACTTAACAAAGCGGTTTCTACTCCCGTCAGAATATCGCTATTTGTGTTTGGAGCAATTGTTATCTTGCCCATCTTCGCGCTGTTTATCCTTGCGGGAACTATTGCAAGCGTTGTATTTGGGGTGCTGTTGTTGATTGGAGTAGTAAACAAAAAACTTCAATCCGTTTTTAATAAGCGTCACGACGGAAGAAAAAACGTTCGAATTCGTCGAGAATAACACCCACACCCACTTTATTGGCTTGAGGACTCACCCACATCGGTTTACCGCCAGTTTGTTCGTCGACAACAACGCCACGCCCACTTTGCTGGTGTAACTATTACGACGTCTCTGTATCAACACAGTTGCGATAAGAGTCAATGAGCTGGCTTGTTAACCGACCAACACCCCCATCACCAATTGGTTCATCTTGCGAGGTTTGGTCGTCGTCGGTTTTAACAGTCGCTCGAATTCCCACAACAGGTAAGACCCCCCAACTAGAATTTGTTAAAAACACCTCATCGGCTCCCAGAACTTCATCCAAAACCACCGATTTCTTGTTGGTGCCTACGCCCAAATCATCAGCAATCCCAACAATCACACTTCTTGTTACTCCAGGGATAGTGGCAGATGGCTCTTCGTCGATATCTTCTTCACCCCTAGCGGTTGGCGTGAACAGCGTACCGTTTTTAACAACAAACAAGTTGCTTACGCTACCACCAGTTATATTTGCGCTTGGCGTAAGCCAAATAGCTTCACCGCATTGTTGCATTGCAGCAAGTTGAAGGTTTAGAAGTTTTGACCAGTAGTTTAATGTTTTGTGTCCAGCACCAAATTCATATGGGTTTGAACGTCCACTAGCAATTGAAACCGTAACACCATTCTCAAAAAAAGAATCCGGATACTGCGTTGGAGGTTGCGTTTGTATAACAATTGTAGGATCACCCCCACCGCTACTACCTGTTTGTTGAAGCATGTTCAAATCACCACCAGAAATTGTTAAACGAACTCTTGCTTCTGGTTGGTTGTTCTCGTTGAGGGTTTGTTGAAGGGCTTCAACAAGTGGAGTGATTTCAAGTTTTTCAGTAAGGCGAAGCATAGAGGAGGAGTTTGCTAGTCGTTCCATGTGTTCTTTGGCTCGGAAGACAGCCCCGTTTTTTGCACTCATGGTTTCGAATAACCCCACTCCATGTTGAAAACCAGCATCAAAAACACTTATTTTTGCCATGTCGTCATCCAAGAATGACCCATTAACCCAAACCTTCATTTTGTATTCACATCCTCGGTATTTCCAGGAAACACACCAGCAATTAAAACCGGATCTGTATTTGATAAACAAATTACTCTCAATCCAGCAATTGGCTTTTTGTTTATTTTAAAAACCGCAACGTGGGTTGCGGTTCCATCACCATAATCTTCATTGTCACCAGATGTTACTACAACACTGTAATCAGAGTCGCTTGTAATCGAATTGTCGTAAACGAGTTGGAGAGATTTTGCTACCAAGGGTTCCAAAATAGGGTCAACGACCACCTCGGTAATAATCGAAGGGCTTTTGTGGAACTTTGGTACAAGTTTTGTAACCTCGTCCATTACATGGGTGGAAACCCTAGAATCTAATCGAGAGGACCACCACGAAACAGCAGCAGCAAGCGCAACTATAACAATAGGGAAAATGTACCGCCTTGATTTATTTAGCATCTTCTTCCGTTGACTCAGTTCGCAAATCCCTAGCACGGGAAAGCAATAATTGCGAGTCATCATTGCGTTGTTCAAGGTCAAAATGCCACACCACCAACGACTCTAAATTGCTTGAAAAGGACTCTGCAATAATGTCCAAAACAGGAACGTCCCACGCAGGTGATTTTGCCCACCGGGAACCCATTACCGGCTCATAGCCATCAAGTTCTACGCGAAGGTCATATTCCCCGTAATACAAAAAAGCTAACTCAACGGGAGTTCTTCCAACCTCACGGTCGTTTACCCACACAAGAGCACCGTTTGGTTCGCTTGTTATTGAGATGGTTCGCTTAACACATCCGCTTAAAACAAGCAAAGAGGTCAGAAGCGTTGTGAGTCGGGTCATGGTCTTGGATTATACAACCAGCACAAGGGCGGTACGGTCGGATAGAGTTTAATCGAACTCATCTCCTTTAAAAGTAGAGGCCAAATAGTGTTTGCGAACCAAATCGTCATTAATAATAGTTTTTGGTTCCCCGTCCATTAAATTTTTCCCATCATCAATAATATAAGCACGATCGCAAATATGCAGCGTTTGTTGTACTGCGTGGTCTGTAACGAGAATTGCTATTCCGGATTCAGCCAATTTTCTAACCTCTTTTTGTACATCTTCAACAGTGTGTGGGTCAACAGCCGCAAACGGCTCATCTAACAAAATAAGTTTTGGCCTAGTAATAAGAGACCGTGCTATTTCTAGCCGCCTTCTTTCCCCCCCACTACACGTGCGGGCAAGTTGGTTCCTCGTGTGTTCTAGGTGAAACTGTTTAAGAAGTGACTCGCATCGCTGTTTCTGAACCAATTTTGGAATTGGTAGCGTTTCAAGTATTGTCAAAAGGTTGTCTTCGCAAGTCATACCACGAAACACACTTGGTTCTTGTGCCAGATACCCCATTCCTCTGCGGGCGTGTTGGTACATTGGAAGATACGTTACATCTTCACCATCAAACATGACCTGCCCGCTCTCTGGAGAAATCATTCCGATCATCATTCTGAAGGAAGTGGTTTTACCAGCACCATTTGGTCCAAGCAAGCCAACGATTTCTCCCTCGTTGATTTTTAGACATACCTTATTTACAACCCTGCGACCACCATAACTTTTTACCAAATTGGTAGCGGTTAATATCGGCATACTACTCGTCCAGAGGGCTTTCTTCTTGATCGCTTTCAACAACACCCCTTGCAAGTGGTGTCCATTGATCGGGATAAAACCGATGGGCAATTTTTCCAATTATTAGATGCATGTCTTGATAAATATAGTCATCGAGCAAAATTCTTTTCCCATCCCCTGTAATTACTTTTGCGGTCCAAGTGGTCCTTGCATTGCCTGTCTTTGCAATCCACCTTGACATATCGATATCATTAATTTCTTCAGAATCCCAAGAACCCTCTGGGGTTGTTAGTTTTCCGTCGTCATCAAGTGAATATGATTTCGCTTTTTTTTTCATTACGGAGTATTTCCACAAGTAATAAAACCCAAATGGTAAACACAAAATAAACATCCACTGAATAGGTCGGTCATATTTACTTGGAGCAATTACCCTTCCGTATCGAGTTAAATAATCGTCAACAACCTCCATGCTCTCAAGTTGTAATTCTACTCCCCCATTTTTAAGACCATCTAATACGACCACCAGAGAATTAATCCAACCATCTTCAAAAACATTGTTGTCAATAGCGGCACCAAAAGCGACAATTGCCTCATCTCTTTTTTCTGAGCCGGGCAGAGAATCAAGACCATCTTTACCCAATCTCATAAGAGCGGCGACATTTGACTCCGCTTCATCTTGTGGAATGGCAACGGTGTAGTCCCATATACCCCACAAGCCAAGCACTATGCAAACGATTGCCATAATTATTGTCTTTATCCAGTATCGGGCTGATAGTGTTGTTGTAATTGTCACAGTTATTAATCCGTATTTGTTTTTATCCTACACTCTCTCGCTTTCAAGTGCTTTGCACAAATTAATTGCGGACAAATGCGCTTTTATGCTCACAGGAACAGCAGAGAGGTGGGCTAATAAATAATCAAGCTGTCTTTGTTTTGATGAGGACTGGTCAATTTTGGAAACAACGTATTCTCCAAGCTCAGATACAGCATAATCGAACCATTCACAAGAGGGTTTTGTTTGACTGTTTGGCTCTTCAACATGGACACGTACCGTTACCCCTCTTCCGAGAGAAACAACTGGGCAAAGACCAAGGCTTGTTGTTGGTTCTCTACAGAGAACAACAGAATGTATTTTACTTAAACTCAGTTGATTTTCGATGATTGAAGCGTCTCTTGCTACAAGTGGAGGAGTAACAAGAAACCTGCCTCCCTCGTTAATGTCTTCTACAAGTTCCATGTTGCCAATTATCCGAACCCTCTTACCATTTCTGGCCAGTTTAATTTGTGACCTCCTTAAACCAACAAGGTTTTTAAGTTCACAAGACAAGTCAGCCCACGCATGATTAGCGCGCGCCCGGTCAATTGAGTGAGTGATTTTTTTGTCCTCACCTTTGTTCTTGTTTGTATTATTTTCCATAAATGTTCCACAGAAAAAAACTATCCCGCATAGTGTTCGCGCACCTCATCAGCAAGAGCCTCGTTTCCGAACCACAATTTTACTGTTCCAGATGGTTGTATGTGAATTAACAGTGGAATACCTACAGTAATTAAAAAAAGCGCCTGTTCTTCTCCTTCTCCATCTTTCATTAGAGATGTAATTAATCCAGATAGCGTGTGTTCATCCCCAACCTCAAAAAGAAGAGGATCTCTTGTATTCAGTTTTATTGTTGCCGAAGCATCAAACTCTTGCCACGCTTCGTCCCCCGCCATACTAAACGCCACAGCGTCAAAAACAGACCTCCATTTACAAGAAGGTATCAGTACTGTTTGTCCCTTATGTAATTTATGAATTGCACCAACAAGCGTAGAGATAACATTGCCTGAATCCATCTGGTGGCACTTCCACACGCCTTTATCACAGCAATCATGGTCAGAAGAACACAGACAATCGCAGACAGTCGTGCCGCCCTCGGACATTTCAAGAAGAACTTCCTCCTCGCTGCTTTTGTGCGAGGATATACCAAGTTCGTTCAGAAGGCTAATAATTTCTTGTTCGGGGATAAATTCCAAGACACAATTCCGTTTTCGCTATGCGATATGTATGGGTATTCAATAGGATACCCTCAAGAATTGCAACCGATGACTGCTCCTACCATACTTTTTGTTTGTACCGGCAACACGTGCCGTAGCCCCATGGCGGAAGGTATTGCTCAAAAATGGCTTGATGACAACGGTTTTGTTGATTGGCAGGCGATTTCTGCAGGTGTATTTGCTGCACAAGGCAGACCAACAAGCGAAGAAACCATTAAAGCGCTTTCACAACGAGGGATTTCCTTTGAGGGGACAAGCAAGGTGTTGACGGAGGAAGTGGCACACGCCGCAACAGTGGTTCTGTGTATGTCTCAGAGTCACCTGATTGCTGCATCGCAATTTACAAACAGCGTTGAGTTGCTTGATCCTTCTGGGGACATTGTTGATCCAATTGGAAAAGACCAGTCGGTGTACGATGCGCTTGCAGAACAGATGGAACAATTGATTGAAGTAAGATTAAAAACGTTGACTAGTGAAGGAGTATAGATGCCATTTCAAATAGGAACAATTGCAATTGGGTCAGACCACCGAGCAAGAGAGATTGTTGACGGTCTTGTGAATCACCTTGAGGCACTTGGATGGACGGTGCACAAACATTATGGGGGCGATTCGGAATCAGTCGACTACCCAAGTATTGCAGATGAGGTAACAAGCGAAATTACTTCGGGCGAAGCAACGTGTGGGATATTAATTTGTGGTTCGGGCATTGGCATGTCGATGGCGGCAAATAAAGCCGATGGTATTCGGGCTGCTTTGGTGCACGAACCAACAGCAGCAGAAATGAGTCGAAGGCACAATGATGCGAACGTGTTGTGTTTAGCAGCCAACGGTCCACTTGAGAGCGACTACAACGCTATCGTTGACAGGTGGCTCTCGACCGATTTTGAGGGCGGTCGTCACCAACGCCGCGTCGACCTAATTAATTAACCCGCGGTCAATTAACATTGTGCGAATGTTCCGCATAGGGCATAACATAAACACCCATGTCAGCCACTCGAATCCTAGATGCAAATATAAACCGAGCTGCAGAAGGTATGCGCGTCTTAGAGGACATCGCTCGGTTTACACTTGAGAACCAAACACTCTGCTCGTCAATTAAAAATTGCCGCCACGAACTGCGCACCCAGACGCAGCATTATTCTTCTAGGGACGTTCGGGGCGACGTGGGCACCACGGTATCAACAAAAGCAGAAGCAACCCGCAATTCCCTAAACGATATTGCAATAGCCGCAGGAAACCGATGCTCGGAAGCGTTACGAGTTATCGAAGAGTTTTTAAAACTTGAGTGCCCAAAAAACACCGTCGAATCAATCCGCTATGAAATGTACGACCTTTCAGCAGAGGTAATTCGTTTACTTGGTGCAACAAACAAACAACAGTGGAAACTTTGTTTTGTGTTAACTAAAGACGACTGTGTTCTTGCTTGGAAAGACACACTTATCCAGTCCATTGCTGCTGGTTGTGATTGCGTCCAAGTTCGAGAAAAAGAACTTTCAACATGCGATTTAATAATATACGTCAATGAAGTAAAGCAAATAGCGGACAAGTACGGCGCACAGGTAATAGTAAATGACCACGTCGATGTTTTGTTGGCAACAGGTGTTTCTGGGGTTCATTTAGGCAAGAACGACATGTCCATTAAAGATGCAAGAAAACTACTTGGTTCAGAATACATCATCGGCAAAACAGCACACACCAACGATGAAATAACCAACGATGCCGACTACATCGGAGTTGGCGCCATGTTTGCGTCCAAAACAAAGCCCGACGTTCAAGTTGCTTCTCTTGGATTATTAAAAAATGCTCTGGCTTACAACCACCTTGCAATTGGCGGCATTACCCCAGAAAATGTTCACGAACTCTATGGTGTTGGATGTAAAGGAATTGCTGTCAGTTCAGCGATAGCAAAATCTCCAACTCCCAGAAAAATAGTAGAACAATTACTATCACGGGAGGCGCAAATCGCATGATTCTTGCCTCGGTTGAACACCACGGTGTTGTTTCCACCACGCTTACGACATTTATTTCACTGCTTGCATTTGCAACGGTTGTAGGCGTCTTAGCAAAATTTGTTAAGGTTCCGTACACAATCGCTTTGGTGCTGGCGGGACTTGCAGTTGCGGTCATGGGGGCTGCTCCCGATGGAATGGTAATAACCCAAGAACTCATTCTTGTTCTGCTTCTTCCGCCCCTTTTGTTCCAAGCGGGTCTTCATCTCGACCTTGAGTTGCTCCAGAAAAAAGCGGTACCAGTCGTAATTCTTGCCATTCCAGGAGTCATTGTTTCAATGATATTGGTCGCGGCGGCAATTCGACCGTTTCTGGGCGACGCTGCTTGGCTCCCCGCGCTATTGTTTGGGGCAATGCTTGCCCCAACGGATCCGATTTCGGTATTGGCAACGCTTAAAACCGCAAAAGCCCCAAGCCGCCTAAAGACACTTATAGAGGGCGAAAGTTTATTTAATGATGGCACTGGCGTTGTTCTGTTTTTAATTTTGCTTGCCGCGGTTTATCCTTCTGGCGACTATGAAGGGTCGCTATCTATTGTTGATGGCATTATGCAATTTGTACAAGTCGCCGGTCTTGGAGTTGTGTTTGGTTTGGGTTTTGGGCTAATTGCGTTTTGGATTTTGCGGCGACTCAATGATCATGTTTTAGAAAACGCAATTACTATTGTGCTTGCGTGGGGCTCATTTATTGTTGCAGAACAAAGCGGTGCCTCTGGTGTTATTGCCGTAGTCGTTGCTGGACTAATCATTGGCAACTACGGAACAAAACTTGCAATGAGTGACCAAACCGTGCAAACAATAAACACTTTTTGGGAATCCATTGACTTCTTGATTAACTCTATTGTCTTTTTGCTTATAGGTTTTGAATTGCAAGACATTGGGGGCTTGCCAGCGCTTTTGCAAACCAATGTACTACTTTCAGTTGGTGCGACGTGGCTTGCAATCATGGTTGCTAGAGCGCTAATGGTGTATCCAACAGCACTTACCATAGGAAAACATTGGCCCCGCGGGTGGAAACACGTTGTCTTTTGGTCTGGATTAAAGGGTTCAATTCCACTTGCTCTTGTTTTGGGGCTTCCTTCGGGCGAACTTAAACAAACACTTGTTCCTGTTGCGTTTGGTGTAGTTATGATAAGTTTGTTGTTGCAGGGCTTAACGGTTGGTCCACTTATTCGAAAGACGGGCGTTGCAAATGCCAGTTAGCGGTTTTTCGTTTACGTTTTTGGGAACGGGCACATCTGCAGGCATTCCTGTTATTACTTGTGATTGCGAAGTGTGCACGAGCACCAATTCAAAAGACAAGCGGTTACGTTGTAGCGCTTGTGTTCGATTCAAAGGTGAGATGGGGCAAGAACGGGTCGTGTTAATTGATACCTCACCCGATCTTCGGCAGCAGGTGCTTAGGGAAAAACTTACACGTTGCGACGCCATACTGTTTACCCACAACCATGTAGACCATACATTTGGATTAGACGATACCCGCATGTTTAACATCTCGATGTCACAACCACTTGACATTTATGCAGAACGTCACACCCTAGACCACTTGGCACGCGTGTTCCAACATGTTTTTGAATCACACAAAAATGTTAATGATTCTTTTGTTGCAAATTTGATTCCACATGAAATTTATCCAGAAGAACCAATTGATTTGTTTGGGGTTACCTTCATGCCAATCCGACTTCTTCATGGACGACTCCCAATTGTTGGTTTTAG
>JASMLG010000099.1 GCA_030748805.1 Phycisphaerales bacterium
GGGTGGAGGTTGTGACAAGTGAACCCGTAACCAACTCCCTTCCGTTATAGATTTGTTTTCTAAAAGTAACACTCCTTCGCCAAACTTTAAGACAGCAATATCCATATCACCATCATTATCAAAGTCGGCGTGCGCACCACCACGACCAACAAACGGTTCGTTTATTGCTGAACATGCCTCAGAGCCAATTTCATAAAAGCCCTCACCATCAATTTGTCTGAATAATTGCATCTCTTGTTTTTGCAGTTGTGTTTGATTATTTTCTTCTTCAAGGGTGTGCCCATTTACCACCCACAAATCAAGTTGACCATCGTTGTCAAAATCCACTAAACCGGTTGCCCACCCAACCATGTGAAGAGAAATCTGCCCGAGCCCGTGATCTTCGGCAGTGTCCATAAATGAAACCTGATTTCTATCACTCCACTCGCCAAGCATGTTTTCGTAGAGTGCATTTTCTTGAGCCACCCAGTGAGTAACTAATAAGTCGTCGTCGCCGTCGGTATCAACATCACCAACAGCAAGCCCCATTGCTCCGCGGTAGTCAGCTGCAAGTGAGATTGCTCCAATGTCCGTAAAGGTTCCGTCGTCGTTGTTTTGATATACGCCATTTTTGGATACATCGTTAGCAACGTACAAATCCAAATCGCCATCCAATTCAAAATCAAACCATGATGCTCCAAGGGAACGCCCGTTTTCGTCATCTACCCCAGCATCTTTAGCAACATCGGTAAAAGTTCCGTCACCATTATTTCTGTAAAGTAAGTTTGGTTGCGCTGGATAAGAAGAAGGGTTTAAAGTAAAGGGAACCTCGGTTCCGTATTGTCGCTGGGCTTCTTGAATATCGTCTTCACTAAACTCAAAATCAACATAGTTAGTGACATATAAATCCAAATCGCCATCAAGGTCATAGTCCGCCCACGTTGCTCCAGCCCCAAACAAATCACTGTTGACACCAGATGCTTTTGAAACATCAATAAATTTATTGGCATCATTACGAAGCAAAACATTCTCGCCGTAACAAGTGATGTACAAATCCAAATCACCATCCCCGTCATAATCTGCCCATGTTGGCGCCATACCATAGACAATAATGTCTGTTCCGGTTTCCTTGCTTACATCCTGAAATGTTCCGTTTCCATTATTCCGAAACAATGCACATTCACCTAAAGGATTCTTATCAAGCACACCTCCGGCAAAATTCACTACAAACAAATCATCATTGCCATCATTATCGTAATCACCCCATGCAAGACCACTTCCCATGTCTTCAGGTAACAAGGAGTTGCGAACAGAAGAAAAGTGTGGGAAACTCAAATCATGTGCATCAAATCTAAACGTCACCATCTCTGGATCAATCGTTCTTTCAAGTACACTCGTTAAACCGCTTACTGTTCCGTCATCATTACGAGCCATCGGATCGACGCGTGTGTTTTTCCAAACAAACAACGCCGCAATTGCAATGGCGATGACGATTGTCACCATTCCCCATCGCGCCATGAGTTGGTGTCGTTTATTAAAACGCTTTTTGCTCATTCACCCACCACATTTATGGTTGCGGTGGCTTCGGACACCATCAGGATTGGCGATCTAATGTCGTTTTCTGTTCCATAAACACGATCAAGAAATGCTGGGTTTGCCTTGCGGTACCAAAGAGTAGCTCTAACATTAAGTTCGCCAACTGACTCCGACTCAAACTTAAAATCATCCGATCGACTTCCTGGGCGTGATTCTCTTGCATTATCTGCAATGCGACCTCTTGCCATTGATGGGCACTGCAATGATTCTTCAAAAGTATCGGTTACGCCGGGATACATAGATCGTTTGTAACTTGCTCCTACTAAATCCCACAAATTATGCCTGTCAATAAGTTCTCCCTTGCGATCAAAACCATCTGCTTTGAAAACAACCTGCGAGTCCGTTACTTGGTCGGTTTTTTCATCAACACTCCCTGTGCTGTATACAACATTTCCATCACTATCGGTTACAACAAGTTCGACCCAACTCTCAATCATGTCAAGTGGTCCAGTAGGATAATCGTGACCCGTCTTGTTGTTCGTTAGAAGAACCCTTAAATCAATTTGTTCTCCAGTTTTTACGCTTTCGGGGGCTTTGATATCCATACGAACAACAGGACCATTGGTCCACTTATCTTTAATTTCTGGAATTTCAATATCACCACGCATCCATTGTTCAATCAACTCGGTGTGTTCTTCTGCGAATTCTAAATCTTGTAACAATGGAATATATTGGTTTGCTCCAAGAGTGCTGTGCCCGCGGTGCATACCATCATCAAGCGAACGGTTGTAGTCGGTCATGTCTCCTGCGGCGGGATCATCCGACACAGTAAGTGGCATGTGACATTCACGACACGAAAGTGTTTGTGGACTTTCATCACCGTGATACCAACGAGAGTTTTTCCAACTGTCATATTGATTCTGACCCTGGACTTTGCCAATATCAGTATTTACTTCCTTATCAAGATATTGCTTGTGGCAGGCAGCGCAAAACTCTGGGGTTTTATATAGTGGTCTTGAATACGATGAAACATGGTGTTTGGGATAGGTGCGAATCAAAAAGTCACTCACAAATTTCGCTGCACTGCCATCATCAAGTTCATAGACGTATCTCTCTTGTGGTTGCAGAGTGTAGTCAGCATTTCCTTGTATATCTGTTTGGACGATGTTGTGGCAGACCAAACATGAAGTGCCTTCGTCTATTCCTTCTTCAACTCCAACGGTATTGTTACTACTATTTTTTGCTCCAGCAAAAAGTGAAATTGGATCGTGACATCCACCACAATATCGAGTGTGCTCAGGTGACGTTTCGTTAACCATTAACGTTTGAACGTCTTGGAATATTTTGTCCAGAGATGAGTATCGGTGTGCGCTTGGCAACCACTCTTCGTATATTTGCGTGTGACATCCGCTTGTACCGCAGCGGTCTGAGCCAGTCAAAAGTTTGGGATCTATCGCTCCGTTGTGCTGCATCCAGTTTGCCTCTTCAGCAATTATTTCGTCAATCTTTTTACTTGTTGCTTCGTCTACATTCACTTCTTTAGCTGCAGTACGAATATGTGCGAAGAGACCAACTGGCTTTTTTTTCGCTTCTTCGAAGGCATCGTTAAAGATTTGGTGCTTCTCTGGAACAATTAATGCAAGGACTTGACGTCGAACATCGTCTTGCCAAGCGGTTGTGTCTGTTCTTGCAAGGGATGGCGCAAACGGTCGGTCTTCGCCATACTTCCAATTGTACTCCTCTGCAAAAGCACTCACGGTTGGGGGGTCAGTATAGATTGTTGACCAGACCCAAGCGACTGCAAGAAACAAAGCGGTAACCCCGATCGACCATTGATAATATCGGCTTCGAGCAACTGCAAGTGTTTTCTTCGTTTCATCTTTATTTACCTTTCTAATAACAATCGAAATGAGATGAATGATGATAAAGACCGCCATAGCGAAACCAGTTACCAGATGAACTGTATCCCACGTTGCACTAATTACCGGTCCGACAATTCCCTGCCAAGTCAAAACAATTCCGCTCACAATACATACAAGCAAAAGAGCAACTGAGATATAACCCAGCAATTGATAGTGACTTAAATTACCCTTGCGACGAACTAGCCAATGGCGAACGCAATACCAAATCACTGGAACTATCATTGCAACACCAAGAATGGTATGCAACAGTACGT
>JASMLG010000100.1 GCA_030748805.1 Phycisphaerales bacterium
GGATTCACCATAGCACCGCCACCACCTAATAGCACTTCTGCAAGTTGTTGCATCGCAACTTGAGATGCTGTTGTGCGTATTGTTTCGATTTCTTTGGCGTGCTGGGCTTGAATAGTTTCGCGTTGAGTTGCAAATTCGGTGTCTAATACCTCTCGTTCTTCCCTTATTGCCTGTTCAACATAAGAATTATCTATACCGGCTAATTCTTGCAGGGTGTTCCAATAATCCAGTCGTTCTCTACATACGTCTGTTACAACTCTTGCTACAACTAACTTATGAATAGCACCGTCTGCATCTGCGGCCCAGAGATAGGGAAGTTTTGCTGCGGCATCTTCAAGTGAAAGATGGAGCCACTGTTCAATTGGTAATAAATCGTTGGAATCAATTCCATCTGGGAGTTGCAAAAAGTATTTTTGCAAACTGGTTGTTAACATTGCACAGTGGGCAAAAGTAAAAGACAGTTCAAGTTTTTGGTTGTCAATTTCTCCAGTCCAAACAGGCCAATCGTGTTCTGGCTGTGGGTTATCTGCTAGGTCAAACCGGTCTGCCCAAGTCAAGCCCTGCGAAGGGTCATACCGAAGAAGTGGACAAGCTCTACCCTCAATCGCGGCATTACCTTCAAGCCAAGCACCAAGTGGATGAGTGTCTTCGCTTGCTATTGTGTGCAAAGTTGGACGAACTGAATCGATTCCGCTTTTTATTGAATCCACTAAATGGGATGGGTGTGCAATTGAGACCTGCGTTGCAAAACATTTTCGGTGTGCAACTGCTAGATATGCTAGTTCGATTCGTTCATGATCAAGCGTTGCCAGATCGTCTCCAAGTAAAAGTAATGTGATTGGTCTCGCTGAACGCAAAATTGTGGAAAGCGAAGCCATGTTTGCAAGACCGTCTTGTACAGAACCAACGGCTACAACTTTTGGCATAAGGTCAAACTCTGCATCAGAAAAACATTTTCTACAAAAATTTTCAAGAAGGTGGTCATGACGCGGGCTCTCGTAAGCGTTTGCAAGTTCCAAGCGAGCGGTACGCATTGCTCCAAAGAGTTGAGCATAACGCTGAGAGAGTTCATCAAATGTCTCAATTGCCTTGTAGCAAAGAGAATCATCAGCTTTTACTTTTGTAGAAGAGTGTGGAACAGCAATGTCATCAGCAAAAGAGGAAGTGACAACATAAAGAGGAGAATCACTGGTTGTTAGCCATGATTCAATGGTTTTAATAGTTGCTTTAATCCGTTTTGTTCTACTTGTGTCCATAGGCACGCTGCCCGATGTAGTTTTTCCTAGGACGGTTTGGAGTTTACTTGAATCAATGCCACTGGCTTCGACTGCTGGCTCGCGGCTGTTCATGCTCTTTAGTGCATCACGCATTTTGATTACGCTATCTCGAAGGTGATTTCCCCTTGTTTGCGCCTCAATAATGTGTAGTGAAACAGCGGGACCAGCCACGCTTGTACATGGAACAAGCATAGTTCCCTTTGGAATTGACTGTACTAACTCGGCGCCTTTAGTTCTGAAGTCGTGGTCAGCTTTTTCGTTGAGAGCAAGCATATCTCCAACTTTTGAACCAGCAGAACCAATAACTTTAGCGGCATCCGCGACGGTCTTCAATCCTTCTCGAACTTGTCGCTCAACACGGACAAGATTGTCCGAGAGAACTTTGGAATTCTCAATTTTCGCAATAATTTCAATAAAGAACTCAACGAGTGGTTGGACTTTCCCACAAGGGAGAAGTACCAAAGGGTAATCGGTACGTATAAGTTCAGGTCGACGAAGTGTGTGCATAACGGCTGGCAACAGGTCCGTACTCATGCTAGATGCAACTGATGGGTCTCCAGCATGAAACCTTCGAGCATCACGCAATACGTCATTCAAAGAATGTCCTTCAGGAAACTTTTCGTCAGGAGGGAAATGCAGACCTTCAAGGTCTATGAGTTGTGTTTCTTCCATTTCATGATCAATAACATCAGGAGATGACATAGGTAAATCCTTAGATTGCGAAGCGGTCGAGTTGATGATTCAGTGCGTTTATCTTGTCTTCAGGTGTTGCATGAATACCCACAGAACTATATTCATTATAGATGGGCATATTCTCATTTTGGTAAAGCAAACCAATTGGAAGCACCTCTGTCTGGTTTGCAACAGCCATTGCTTGAACCAAATCGGAAGGGTCGTGGGTACGACGATTTTTGTAGATTCGAGTTCCGGATTCGGATACCTGTAACCCATTATCGTGTTCTACAAGTTGCACCAAGTCAGGATCAGTTTGTGCTTCTGCAAAACATTCTTCAGAGAAGACGGGACAGCGCTGAAAAATTCGTACAAAACTAAATCCCTTGTGCGCATGTGCCGCTTTCAACGTCTCGTGCATGTGCACAGGATTCCAGTCAACCGTTTGAGCAACGAACGAACAATTTGTGATAGAAAGAGTAGTTGTTGAAGGATTGAGCGGAGGTAGAGGCGCCCCTTTAGGATGTGTGTTTGTTGATTGTCCAATTTGGCTTGTAGGTGAACTTTGTTTCTTTGTGAGTGCGTAGACATTGTTGTCAAAAAGAATAGCAACCATATCCATGTTGTACCTAACAGCATGGACCCAGTGCCCAGCACCAATAGAACAGCAATCACCGTCTCCGGTTGCGACCCAGACATCTAAGTCGGGGCGACGTGATTTAATTCCACAGGCAACAGGAAACGCACGTCCGTGCAAACCGTGAAAACCGTAGGTTGACATGTAGTGTGGGAAACGGCTCGAGCAACCGATACCAGAAACACAAACGGTTTTCTCAGGGAGCAATTGCTTGTCCCTGCAAATTCGCTGAACCGTTGTAAGAATGCCGTGGTCTCCACAACCAGCACACCATCGTGGCACTGCTGCTTCGTAGTCATCAAGTGTAAAATACCGCGGCAATACATCAAGTGACCAATCTTGTTTTAATCCGAACATGTTTACTTACCTGCTCCTGCTTTTTCGTTTTTCTTTTTAGATGGTTTCGATGTTCCAAGTTTGTCTTCGATGACTTCGACAATTTGATTTGGACCAAGTGGCTGTCCAGGAACTACTGACCAAAAATCAACTTCCTGCATCAAATGTGCTCGTAACATCATCGCAAGTTGCGATGGCCTTGGATGTGCAACAGTTCCCATAGGATCGCTGTAATTGATTTCTACCGTCATCACCTTCTTGAACTTTGAGAATATATCTTCAAGACCAACTTCCATTGGTGATAAGTAACGAAGGTGAACTGAAGAGACCTTATGACCCTTGTCTCTAGCACGATCTACTGCTTCCTCAATTGCACCAAGTGTAGATCCCCATCCAACGATTAGTAAATCTCCAGATTCATCACCATGAACCTTAGGTGGAGTCAGGGTTTGTTCAAGTGCAGCAATTTTTCTACTTCGCATATCACAACCCTCTTGGTTTGCTTGAGGGTTGTATGCGACGTGGCTTTCTGGCGTGTGTGCTAGACCAGTCAGGACGTACTCACCACCTTTTTGACCCGGAATAGGTCTTGGTGAAATTCCTGTTTCTTCGTTCCAAGCATAAGCGGGGGTCCCACCGTGCCAATCACTTTGGTCAATCGGCGGAGCGAGCCACTCATCTTTTGCCTCTGGTCTCTTGTAGAGAGTTTGACCAGTAGCAAGATTAGCATCTGTTAGAACAACTACAGGAGTTCTAAAAGCTTCAGCTAGTTGCCTTGCAGTAATGATGCTATAAAAACATTCTTCGATTGTTGCAGGAGCCATCACTATTTTGGGGGCGTCGCCAGTTGCAGCATACATTGCATTTAACAAGTCACCTTGTTCGACCTTGGTTGGCAAGCCAGTGGAGGGTCCGCCGCGTTGAACATTAACGATAACAATCGGAATCTCAGACATTACAGCTAAACCGATGAATTCGGTTTTAAGAGCCATACCAGGGCCAGATGTAATAGTACATGCAGTCTTGCCAGCATACGATGCGCCTAACGCAAAGCCAATCGCCGCAATCTCATCTTCGGCTTGATGAACATAGCCACCTGCTTGGTCAAACACACCTGCAAGGTAATGGGATGCAGAGGTTGCAGGAGTAATTGGATACATGGAAACCATGTCCATTCCGGAAGCCATTACTCCAAGACCAACTGCTACGTTTCCATTCATAACTACTTGGTCGCCTTCAACGTCCATGCTTGGGATTGTGTAAGTGAAAGGAATATGTTTAACTGCAAATGCGACACCAGCGTCAAGCAAGGCATGGTTTGTCGAAATGACTTTTTCGCCTTTCTTCGCAAAAATGTTTGTAATCTCTTGCTTTGCAAGAGCAGTATCTCGTTGATATATGTAGCAAAGAATGCCAAGGACGAAGATGTTCTTTCCTAGGCGAGGATCAGTCATGAGTTCGCAACATGCCTCGTGAATTGGAAGTTCAATAACATTAAGTCCACGAGCAGAAAAATCCGCAAGGGCCGCAGTGTATGCGTCTCGGATGTTCTCATCTGGATCAGTTGCCCAAACACTCTCAAGTAGGATTGTTGTTTCAGGTCCATAAGCATCCTGAGCAAGCCGGCCATATAAAACCTGTTCATTTAAAGCAACAACAAGGTTTGCCTTATCTCCAGCGTTGGTCATTTCTTTGCTACCAACTCGAATGCGGTTCCCGCTTGCGCCCTCACGAGATCGTCCAGGTGGTTTAATTTCTGCTGGAATGATTTCAACAGTCCAAATACCGTTGCCCATCTTCGCACTAACTGTTGCAAAAAGAGTTCCTGCTTTTTGAGCGCCTTCACCAGAGTCACAAACGATTTCGACGATGTGTTCGTCGATTGTTTTCGGCTTTGGCTGCGCGGTTCCGTTTTTGGTGGTTGCCTTGCTCATTGAATCGTCTTTGCTCCGATTACATAGGCGAGCGCAGAGTTAATTTCTGGCTCAGTGAGGGTAGTTGTGAGGACAATCAAAACGTGGCGGACGGTGCCACAAACCCATTTTTCAGGGCACTTGCCTCACGCTTTCGTGAAGCGGTCAATGATACCAGATATGTCCATTATTTACCCTTAAAAAACGTCACTTTTCCACTCTGATTGTGTAAGGTATTGCGCTCATGACTATACATATATGTACCCTTATTTCGCTCTCTTTGTTACCGCATCAACACCTTGAAATTCAACTAGATCCTAAGTCCCACACATTAGTTGGAACAACGACTATTACCGATTGCGACGAAGTTTCTGTTGACGCAGAAGGCCTTGAATTGTTACCAACAACGAATGGAAAAATACGTTGGAGAGCGGTATTCAATGATGATGTTGCAAGTGGCGAACGAGTTGGACAGATTCACAATTTTTCAGTCGATGCACATATCAGTGAAAATGGCGTATTTTTGTCGGATTGGGCTGGTTGGTACCCAACACCTGTTGATAGTAAGGGCAACCCCATTCAGCGTACGATATCGATGTCCGTTGAACCGGTAGATGAATGGACTTTTGTTGGAAGTGGGAATCCAGAAGGTCAAAAGTGGGTAACTCCACGTCCAGTTGATGGGATGGCGCTTGTTGGAAACAAGCATGTCGTCAACAATCGACGCGTCACAACTCCCCAAGGCGAGGTAACAGTTTCTGTGCATCTTGATGCAAACCATGTGGACAAGGCAGAGTATTATCTTGAAGCCGCGGACGATTATTTGCAACTCTATGTACCATTACTAGGCAAGTATCCATACGACCAATTTACGATTGTAGAAAACTTCTTTTCAAGTGGCTTTGCCTATCCTGGATTTACTGTCCTTGGACCAAGAGTCGTATCAATGGCTCCGAAATCCCTCGCTCCTGGCTACCTTGACCATGAATTGCTTCACAATTGGTGGGGCAACGGTGTTTACGTTGACTCCTCGAGAGGCAACTGGTGCGAAGCCCTAACTAGTTATTCAGCAAATTATGGAAGACGCGCTTTGGAAGATGGCTTTGATGCAGCAAGAACGTACCGACGAGGGATACTTAACAAGGTTTCACTTGACCCATCTCTAGACAATGGAGCGCTTTCTAACTTTGGCTCTGCTGACCCTGAGGATGGACCAGTTGATAGATTTGTCGGTTATGACAAAGGCGCTTTCGTTTTTATGATGCTAGAAGAAGTTCTTAACTCAGGAACGGATATCAAAGATGCAAGTAAAAGCAATATCTGGCCCGTTCTCTCAAGATTCGCAAAGGACAATATGGGGAAGGCGGCCTCTTGGAAGCAGATACAGATTGCTGCCGAACAACAGTTTCCTGATAGGCCATCTGGCTGGCTAGACTCATTCTTCAATCAATGGGTCAATGAACATAACGTACCAGTTACATCTCCAGAACTTAAGGCAATACCTCCCCAAGTCCTTGAAACCGATTCAGGAGAAAGTTGGATTTCAATTGATCCAGATTACAAGTATTACCGTTTATTCCCTAAGAACCAAATCAGCCCAACTATCGCTGGAACTTTAGCTGGCACAACCGTAAAAGTAGATTCAACTGAAGAAGTTCTTCAAGATACTGGAGCATGGCTAGCGGACGTAGAAGAGGGCAATAACCTACTTTTAATCGGTAAAACGCCAATCGAAGAGCATGCATCATTAATTGCACTAAGTGAAGACTCAATAACATTTGAGAAAAACGGGTTTTCAGTCGGTGGAGAAACGTACCAAGGAGAAGACCTTGCAGTATTGCACACGATGAATCATCCTACTAATGATGGCGAGTTCATAACCGTGTTTTATAGTGTCGGTGATGCTGGTTGGGAACGATTGCGTTTCATCTGGTACTACACCAAAGACACTACAGTTATTTGGAATGCAAACGAAACTTTACTCCGACGCGTCTTTGAACCCTCTGGGCGCCTCCTGACAAATTAAACTATCCCGCGGGTCGTTTATTTTTGCCGCGGAGGCGCGAAGGCGCGGAGATAAGATTTGGGTTCTTAGTTCCTAAACCAAAAATGTATCCCTCCGTGTCTCTGTGTCTCTGTGGCGTTTCTTTTTGCTACGGGGTCGTTTATTTTGGAATGTGGAAGAAACCACCGCCATCATCCACGAGGTGGCCATCTTTAGCGAGTGCAAGCCAGACTTCCATTGGATAATCGTGTGGGGCCATCATCGAGTCGACTTTTGCTTCTTTGCCTCCCGAGAGTGGCCCAACTCCTAGTTTTGATTCACGGTCGAGTTTTATGAACTTAACTCTTTTCCGAAAACAACGGAGCGCTTCAATTTGAGTTTCATGATCAAGTGTGGGCAGCTCTGCTGCTTCGGTTTCGGAAAGTTCAACTTGTCCACCCATTTGCAATTGGGCAACCACCGTTCGAAGTTCATCAATATCTTTATGCATAATAATTTTTGCAGCAACTGATTTATCAACGTCAGATTTCAAAAATGCCTTATGCAATTCACCCCATAGTGGCCCCGCCTCATCTGAAGCAAAAATTTTTTCTGCGATACTAACTATTGCATCTATGATGTCCTGAGGAGATTGTGCTGGTGGTTTATAACCGCCTTTTTTCTTTTTCTTATTTTTTGACATCACTGATAGCCCATGTATTATTTTCTGGATTGATATCTGGGTATACATTTTCTGGGTCAATAACGACGCTTTTTATTGGGGAAGGCAAATTAAAGGTCTGTTTGTGTTGGTTTGACCAAGCCCATATAGTTACAGGTAGTTTGAAATTATGAGTACTGCCATCTATGCAAGTGATAGTTACATCGATGGGGCAAACCCAATCTTTATTGTTCGTGAAGGTTACTGTTACTTTGCCGTTATGTTGTTTGACTTCACTAATCGCTTGGTCAAGTTGCATCGGCTCTTCAAAAAAGCCACGGAAAAACCATTGCAAATCCATGCCGGTGCCGTTTTCCATAGCGCGGTAAAAATCAGCAGGGCGTGGCGATTTAAATGCCCATTGTGAAATGTACTCTCTCCACGCTTCATCAAAGCGCTCTTCTCCAACAACTTCCTCTCTCAAGAAACGCAACCCATAACCCGGTTTTCGGTAACTAAAATGTCCTCGGGATTTCAAAAGATCTGCAGGAGTGTTAACTGGTTTTAAATCATGCATAAACTTTGAAGCGATGTATTTTGAAACATCGGGCTTATGCTCCCGTTCTCCATAAAACGCTTCAAGTGAATAATGATTGACAAAGGTGTTAAATCCCTCATCCATCCAAGCGTGCCTTCTCTCATCAGTGTTCACAATCATCGGGAACCAGTTATGTGCAACTTCATGGTCTGTCACGTTAAACAAACCCTCATGCGAACTGCCGCGACAAAAAACAAGCATTGGGTATTCCATACCACCCGCCTTGCCACGAGCCATTGACATCTGGGGCCAAGGGTAGGGGTACATGGTCTCACTGTAATATTTAATTGAATGTTGCAAATACTCAACGCCCTCATCCCAGATATCGCTTTCCTCTTCTGGGTATCCAACTTGGCATAACACTCGCTTTGATTCACCATCTAGCGTCTCAATTTCAACACTCGCTGCTTCCCAAATAAAACTAGGACTTGTTGCCCAAGCAAAGGTGCGAATTTGTTTGCCCTCAAATATCCAAGTTTGTTCTCCACTTGAATTTTCTTGAAGTTCGTCTGCAGAACGAATGATTACCTTCTCATCAGAACGTTTCGCTTCTTCTAATCGTTTGTTTTGCTCATCGGTCAACACTATTTTTTGATTTTGTAACGCGCCAGAGGCCAATACAACATGGTTGTCCGGTACAGTTATTTCTACATTGTAATTTCCAAAATTCGTATAAAACTCGCCTCTTCCAATGTAGGGCAGAGTATTCCAACCATACACATCGTCGTACACACATGGGGTAGGAAACCACTGAGCAAGTTCCCAAACAGGACCATCTTTGTACGCATCATCGTAGCCCATACGCATACCAGATTCCGTAGGCATGGCAAATGACCAATCAATCGAAAGTTCCAGTTGATTATTTGGTTGTAAAGGTTCATCTAATAGCACCTTGGCAATAGTGCCGTATTCTCGCAAAATGGCTTTCTGCCCATTAACAGCAAGATGAGAAATTTGGATTCCCTTATACTCACTTTCGCCAGTTGATCGACCTTCTCGAGAGCGAATGCTATCGTCACGATGCACATTTTGTTCCAACTGTATCCAAATATAGCGTAATTCATCCGGAGAATTATTGTAATAAGTTATTACTTCATTTCCATGAATGGTATTTGATTCTACATCAAGTCGAACTTGAATCGAATGATCTGCTTGCTGCTGCCAATACTTTTCTCCTGGAGCGCCACTTCCAGTTCTGACTGCATTTGGAGTAGGGAGATCCATCAGCCGAAATACATCACCACTGTGTAAAAATGATTCCTGTTTAGTGCTTCCTCTACAACCAATCCCCGTCAGGATTAGTACAAAAAGGAGGAGTCTCATCATGTTGCTACATCCAGCACATCGTACTCAACCCCGACCTCTTTGAACATCGAAATGCTTTTGTCAATTGACTCGTTCCAATGCGCGTCACCTTTAGAAATAGAACGAGTCACAACTCTTGTAATGCCTGCCTGAACAATGGAAAGGGTGCAATGGATGCATGGGCTAAACGAGGAATAGATTGTTGCATCAACAGGAGAAACTCCATTCCTTGCACATTGAATAATTGCATTCATCTCTGCGTGCACAATTAAGTCATATTTCACAGGCCGTTGCAACCGTTCGACATGATCTTCAAATTCTCGAGGTAATCCGTTAAATCCAGTTGCAATAACTTGACGCATAGGTGAAACAATAACTGCACCGACTCCGCGAGAAGGATCCTTGCTCCATGAAGCAATGCCATCAGCTAGATCTAAAAAACGTGCGTCCCATTTCTCACTCATGATTATCTCTTTGGCACAACGCCAGTAATTCTAAATTTTAAAACTTCTTCACCAGGCACATCTGTTTGAACCATTAACTCTGCATTGAATGGGCCTTGATGAGCCTGAGGCAGTTTCCCGCTCACAACAACTTTGTAGGAACCATCAATGTTTTGCTCAGCAGTTGCAGTAATTCCAGGTACTGTTGCTTGGAGTACCGCGGTGTTTAATATCTGAAATGGCTCACCATCAGTTCTATAAAGGCGTGTACTCTTCTCAAAGGAGCCACCTCTAGCAAGAGTACCTAAACTAAGAATATGTTTGTCTGTACGTATTTTTCCAAACGTTTTTCCATTAGCAAACACCGTAAATTCATGTGTAATTGGAGAACCATCTGGGGTTTTTCCTCTGCCACGAATTTTAAGTTGGCTATGAAAGGCTCCCCAAGGCATATTAGGGCTCACATTAATTCGTATTCGTCGAGGTGATTCTTCTGGAACATCTAATTCTTCACCAGAAATGTGCTGTCCGTGCTTACCCATTCCTGACATCGAAAGAATCTCAAAATCAGGGTCAACGGGGAAGAAATTAAACTCGACAGAATGTGCTTGGCCAAGTGTCATCTCGTTCAGCTTTAGGAATTTTTCCTCAATGTCTACAAATTGATTCACATACGACCGAATCCAAAATGCTTTTTCGGGGTTTCGAACTGAGTTTGAGAAGATAGTCACCTTTTTATCTTGTTTATTTGATTTCCCTTTGGGATCGAAAGTAACGGTAATCGTCCCACTCTCGCCAGGTTGAAGTACTGTTTTGTCTGCAACTGGAGTAGTGCAGCCACAACCCGCCTGTAGGCGAGTAAGTACTAGAGTTTTAGAGCCGGTATTAGTAAACGGGAATGTTGTTGTTACCGGTTGAAAATCCCAAATCGATCCAAAGTCTCGCTCTTCAACTTCTAGGGTAATATCTGCTCCACGAACCGTGGGGTCTGTAGCTGCCTTCGCAACGGTTGAAACCAATGTTGTGCCTTGAGGAGTTGTTGGAGGTGTGGAGTTTTCGGTATCATTTTCACAACTAAAAAGTACCATCGAAAGAAGGGACATTAGTAAACAAAGTAATTTCATACTGCTCATTGTACCATACGGTTCTTCTTCAAATTGAACACTATGACAGACCTTGAACGCGAAAAAATTCTCCCACTCATTATTGAGTTATCTAAAACGCTTCATACCCTTGGTACTCCTGCACATCGTCTTGAATGTGCCGTAAACCAAGCCGGGGAAGCTTTGGGCATACAAGTTTCTCTGTTTTCGGTACCAACTTCTTTGATGCTTTCGTTCGGCGAAGCACATGACATGTAAACTGCAATTACTCGCTTAGAACCAGGTTTTATTGACCTTGCTCGTCTCAAGAAAGTTGACAAAATCCTCGACCATATTTTGACAAAAGACATTTCAGATCATGATGCTCTTCTGCAACTAAAACAAGTTCTCACTGAACCACAAGAGTGGGGTAGTAAAACTATGGTCCTTGGTTTTACCCTCGCGGGTTGTGCTGCGGCAAGATTTTTTGGTGGCGGGCTTCCAGAAATATTAGTTGCTGGAGTAGCTGACCTAATTGTTGGGTTCATCATGCTCCTAACAAGAAAACGCCCTGCACGAAAATCTATTTGATATAAAAAAGGGACGACCATGAGGTCGTCCCTTAAGATTTAAAGAAACAATGTTAATCAACCGTCAAACGATAGGCGGCGTCGCCAACACCCTCTTGCCATGCGCCGAAGCCAAAGCCACCGGCGGGGTTAGCTTGCCAGTAACTTCCATCACCAGCAAGACCACCAACATAATCAGTGATTCCAGTTTGACCATTTACGCCAAAATCATTCCATGGAATGACAGCAAAGTAATATTCACCTGCTGAAAGAGTTGCATCGATATCGAAACTTACAAGTTCACCTGCACCAGTCCATGTGGGCAAGTTCGGAGTAACAATGTCAATTGAGTACACGTCGCCAACTAAGTCAGCGCCTGCAGCATCTGGACTACTATAAATACTAATTGTGTAATTAGTGACTGGGGAAATGTCAACGAAACCATTCCAACCACTGATAACCGCTTCAATTGCAGTCAAATGTGTTTCTGCATCAAAAGTGAAATTATCGAGAGTTGCAATATTGTATGCAGCATTAGCATCCTCAAAGATTTGGCTAGCTGTAATATTGGTACCAATAGCAGAACCATCTGATTCACCAATTTGGTCGTATTCGACTGACCCGCATACATCATCTGCACACAGGGTGTTTTCTCCAGCAAACATCCCACCAAAAGCTGAACAATCATCAGAGGACTGATCATCTAGGCAACTATTATCTGTAAAGCAACATGCACCCAATACTGGAATGCAGTTATTGACATCAGCACATGTTAAATCGAAATGCCAGACTCCACCAACAGAACCACATTCATCCATCGAGTTCTCACCAACACAACTTCCATTTAGACAACAAGCTCCAGTAGCTGCCCCACCTGAGTCTAGTTGCATCCAATAGTTTGCGCCATTTGCGCATGTCCAGTCAGTATTCCAATCAGAAGCTCCAACCCAGAAGCAATAATTTCCTGGAACAAAAGCAGCGTAATCATGTTCCACAAGTTGACCTGGTTCAACGACTACGTACTCAACGAATACACCTGCATCAAGGTCAACAATACCAAAGATTGCAGAAGTGTTTTCTGTTTCAGCTGTAAGGGAGAAAGAACCTCCTCCGTTTAAGTCTGGACAGGAGAACCAGTCTGTGTCTCTGTAAGTTTCACCACTTGCATCTAGAAATACTGATGCTTCACCACACAGAGGAACCCCAATAGTAAGCGGATCCATTGCGCCATTGCCATTAAGACCAGCATTACAATCCGTTGAGGAATCGTCTCCATCTTCCCAGCAATCGTCGCAATCAGAATCAGCGCCGTCTGGGCATCCAGAATAAGGCACTCCGCAAATAATATCAGCACATACGGAATCGTCGCCTTCATATGAATTGCCAAGGGCTTCGCAATCCGCTTGGGTCATATCATCTGTACAAACTCCATCAGCAGAACAACATCCTCCTGTGGGAGTACAGTCGTCACCCCAAGAGCCAATGACAGCAAGCACATCGCTTACACCAACACAGCAATCGCCATTTGGTAGCGGAGCAACATCGCCAACGGGCCGGAAGGTGCCATCACCACAAACTCCCCAATTGCCAATGATTGCGAGTACATCTCCAACAGAAACCATCATATCGCCATCGACATCATTTGTGCACTCGGTTGGTAGTGGCGTGTTACAAGGGTCAAAAACAGCATCACTTGTTACTCGATAAGCTGCATCTGCAGTTGTTTGTTGCATATTACCTGGCATGCCGAAGCCGCCGCCTGGATTAGCTTGCCATGCAGTTCCATCACCAAGAGTTGACGCTTGGGTACCTGTCTGTCCACCTGTAGCAAAGTCGTTTGTCGGGATTAAACCAATGAGTTGAGCACCTACGCCCGATGTCATCGATGTATCAACTGAGATTAAGAATCCTTCCCCAGCCCAATCTGGACTTTGGGTTGCATCTGCAGCATCGATATATTCAGTTGCAATATCTCCAGTCAATGATGCTGCTGCAGCGTTTTCATCTGTATAGATGTTTGCAGTGTAGGCAGTAACAGTGGAAGGGTCCGTAAAACCGTTCCAGCCATTTAGAACCATCTCAACCATGGAAATAGTGTCACTATTTCCTGTAAAACTATCTGCCGTCACGATATCGTAAATATCGTAGGCAGCTTCAAAATCTTGGCAGCCAGTAATTCCGCCACTTAAATCCGAGCCATCCATAGACCCAATCTGATCCATAATGACTGTTTGACCAGAAGCAAAAGTAGATGCTCCAAGTGCTAGCGTAACAGTGGTAAATAATTTCATTTCTCAACTCTCCTTATATTTAAAGTTACTTCATTCTGACAAGAAATGACCGTATATGCAAGTAAAAAACACCCCACAGCTCAAAAAAAACTGCGGGGTGTCCATTATTTGTCATAAACGATTATTTACTCGATTGTGAGCGTACCTTCGCCGGTTGCACCTTGCCAGCCGCCTATGCGGATGTAGTAGTGGTTTCCAGCAGTTACGTCGTAGTCGATTGCTGAGTAATATGACTGACAGGTACTGTCACCATCACTATCTCCATTGCATGCTACTTGATTATCACAACTTCCTTCGTACAAAGCCATAGAAGTATCGTAACTTGTGCTATCACATGTTGTGAAGTGCACGGTGCCTGTTTGGCCTGCAATATACAAGAACCAAATATCTTGGCTATTGCTCCAATCGAGGTAGGTGCCAGAACACTGTGAAGCATCTGGTTCTGGTGAACTTGGAGTTGCTGTGTTTGTTTCAAAAGGATTAGCGCCATCGACAGCAATGAGTGGGGAGTTACATTCATCACCAGCACCAGCCACAGGACAGTTTGCATTAGCACAATCTGAACCCTCACCTTGGAATCCACCACCGAGTGCGGCGCAATCAGAAGCCATAGTAAAGGCGCAAGTGCCATCATCGAAACAGCATGCACCCGGCTCTGGGCAATTTGCGGATGCACAGTTTGAATCATCGCCTGAGTAGTCACCACCAGCAGCGATGCAAGTTGCTTCTGTCACAGCATCTGAACA
>JASMLG010000101.1 GCA_030748805.1 Phycisphaerales bacterium
TAAATTTGTTCTGCGTATTACGAAATAATCGCAAATCATAATCCCAGCAATTGGACCAAGCAGAGCGCTGTACCCAATTAGCCAAGTAAAAATGTAATCACCTAAATCGTTGTACAAACGCCAAGGCATGATGACGATTCCGATGATGCAAGTAATAATTCCACCTGTCCTAAACGAAATTTTACTTGGGCTAACATTTGCAAAACCGTTTGCGGGGCTTACAACGTTGGCTGCGATGTTTGTAGAAAGTGTTGCGATAGTCAATGCAATCAAGGAAATTACCACAGCTGTTGTTGAGCCAAGTTTACCGACGAGTACTATCGGATCCCAAATAGCGCTTCCAAAAATAACGATGGTTGCTGATGTAACAGCAATCCCTATAAAAGAAAACAATGTCATAGTTGTTGGCAATCCAATTAACTGACCTAGGGCTTGATCTTTTTGTGTCTTGCAATACCTCGTAAAATCAGGAATGTTTAAACTCAATGTTGCCCAGAAACCAACCATAGCAGTAAGTTGCGGGAAAAACATTGGCCAGAATGGAGCAGGGTTTTCGGGAGGCGGTGGAAACATTTTTGTAACTCCACCAACTTTTATTGCAGCCCAAATTAAAAGTGCTAGCCCCATCGCAATGAGAAATGGTGCAGCCCATGACTCAAGCCACTTTATGCAATCAATACCACGAAGAACTATGACGAAATTCAAAATCCAAAACGCGATAAAGCACAAAAACTGTAACCCAGTTATCCCAAGGAAAGGTAAAACGTTTGTGTCCCCTGCAATATCAAGCCAACCAAGGGCACCGAGTACTTGATAAATGGCAAATCCACCAATCCAAGTTTGTATTCCAAACCAACCACAAGCAACCAATGAACGAGCGATTGCTGGTATGTGAGCGCCTTTTGTTCCGAAACTTGCGCGTGCTAGTACGGGAAAAGGTATCCCAAACTTTGTACCAGCATGCCCCATTAAAATCATTGGAACTAAAACAATTAAATTACCAAGAAGGACAGTTCCAACCGACTGCCACCAAGTCATTCCCGCTTGAATCATGGACGCGGCAAGCATATACGTTGGGATACAAACTGACATGCCAATCCAAAGTGCTGCTAAGTGCCACTTCGACCAAGTTCTACTTTCGATTGGAACTGGAGCAATGTCTGAATTGATGAGGTGATTTAGTTCGGGGGTCATGGTTTGGTTATTTGTGTGTAACTATCTGGTCTTCGGTCACGGAAAAATTGCCAAGTGTTTCGTACTTCTTCTATCAAGTCAAGGTCTAAATCTGCAACAACGACTTCGTCTTGGTCTCTTGAACCCTCGACCAAAATTTGTCCACGAGGATCACAGAAATAACTTTGCCCGTAAAACTCACCGATTCCCCAAGGGGCTTCGGTACCAACTCTATTAATAGCACCAACGTAAAATTGATTTGCAACAGCGTGTGCTGGTTGTTCAAGTTTCCAAAGGTACTCGCTTAAGCCCGCAACCGTAGCAGACGGATTGAACACAATTTCCGCTCCGTTTAATCCAAGTTCACGAGCGCCTTCTGGAAAGTGCCGGTCGTAACAAATATAGACACCGATTTTACCTGCGCTTGTTTCAAAAACAGGATAACCAAGGTTGCCCGGCTTAAAGTAAAACTTTTCCCAGAATCCGGGATTGCAATGGGGAATGTGGTGCTTACGGTATTTGCCAAGGTATTTACCATATTCATCAATGACTGCCGCAGTGTTGTAGTAGACGCCAGTCATGTCAACTTCATAAATTGGCACGACGAGAATCATCTTGTGTTCTTTTGCAAGTTGTTGCATTAACTTAATCGTAGGACCATCTGGTATTTGCTCAGCAATTTCATACCAACGAGTGTCTTGTTCAGCGCAAAAGTATGGTCCGTAAAAAATTTCTTGTAAGCAAGTTACTTGTGCACCTTGTTCTGCTGCTTGTTTGATGAGTTCGATATGTTTATCAATCATCATTTTTTTCGTTTCATCAATAGATGAATCCGGAGGTGCTGGATTTGATGCTTGGATCAGGGCTGCTCTGGTTATTCTTGTCATTTGCAATCCTTTCCGGGGGTTGCTCTTGTTATTCTTGTCATTTGCAAGCCATTCCGGGGGTTGCTCTGGTTATTCTTGTCATTTGCAATCCTTTCCGGGGGCTACTCTTGTTATTCGGGTCATGCGTATCCTTTCCGTTCCGGTGGTTAAAACCAACGACTGACTAAAATTCTTCCTTCGGTATAAAAACGAACTGAATCCTCACCGTTGGAATGTAATGTTCCAAAGAAGGAGTCCTTCCAACCACAAAACGGGAAGACCGCCATTGGAGCAGGAACACCAACGTTAATACCAATCATTCCTGCTCCTGCAGTATCTTTAAATTTGTTTGCTGCGAAACCACTGTCCGTAAACATTACTGCCATGTTTCCATAAGGAGAGCGGTGAGTTACAGCAATTGCATCATCAAGCGTATCGACTCTTAAAATCGAAAGCACAGGACCAAAAATTTCTTCCATTGCTAGTGCGCTATCAGGTGGGACATTATCAAACACCGTTGGTCCAACAAACCCCCGAACTTTGATATCTCTACCATCTAACAATAACTCTGCCCCCGCTTCGATACCTTCCTCAATTGCTTTTGTTACTCTTTGCACGCTCGCTTCATCAATAAGCGGTCCCATACCGCAACCTTGTTCATCACCTTTTGCAACATTGATTTGTTTCGCTGCCTCAACGACTCTTGGAATAAACCAATCTGGGGCATCGCCAACTAGCACCGCAATTGAACCAGCCAAACATCTCTGTCCTGTATTTCCCATCGAAGAACTAATCACTCCATCGATTGCGGCATCTTGGTTTGCGTCGGGCATGATAATCATAGTGTTCTTAGCACCAGCCATGCACTGCACTCTTTTACCTTTGGCTGAAGCAGTCGAATAGATGTGTTTTGCTACAGCAGTCGAGCCAACAAAAGAAACTGCTTTTACGTCGTCGTTAGTTAAAAGATGATTCACAACATCTGGTCCACCAGTCACCATATTCAAGACCCCCGCAGGCAAACCCGCTTCGTGTGCAAGTTCAACTTCTCTCAACGCACAAAGAGAGACCTTTTCAGAAGGTTTTAAGACAAAAGTGTTCCCGCAAGCAATTGCCATTGGCCACATCCAAAGTGGAACCATAATTGGGAAGTTAAAAGGAGTAATTCCAACGCATACACCAAGCGGAACACGTTCAAGCGAACTATCTAACGGTATGCCTTCCTCCCGTTCACGGCTAAATGAAGTCGAAACAGCAATTCGTGGTAACGTCCTTCCCATCATCAACGATGGCGCTCCGCAAGCGTATTCAACACAATCAATTCCCCTGCGAACATCTCCTCTTGCCTCTGCAGTTGTTTTACCATGTTCATCGACAATCATTTGAGTGAGTTCGTCGAAGTGCTTTTCAAGTAATTCCTTGAAGCGGAACAAAACTTGGCACCGTTCACCTACTGGCGTTTCACTCCAACCCCGGAACGCTTTCTCTGCTGAAGCAACCGCTTTCTCTGCTGCGGAGATTTCATCCATTACTACTTCTGCTAAAACTGCACCAGTGGCTGGGTTAATATCATCACACTTTTCCCCGTTTCCGGGTGCAACGCATTTTCCATCAATAAAATGTTCGATTGTGTTTGTCATGTTGTGTAGTTTACCTTCCATTCAACTTGGACAACGCCTCTTTTGCAAGAGTAAAGGTCGGTTGTAACTGCACCGCAACTTTAAACGATTCAATTGCCGCATTATTGTCACCTACTGACGATTGAGCGTTGCCAAGGTGATACCAAGCGAGCGCAAACGTGGGTGCTAGTTGTACTGATTGTTCTAAAAAATCTAATGCCTTGGAGCCATCACCAAGTTTGTACCAAGCGTATCCAAGTGCCGCGAGCATCCGAGGATTATTTGGTTGCAAGGCGTTTGCAATTTCCAAATGCTGTAATGCTCTATCAAATTGTTTGCTTCCAAGAAACGAATTACCAAGTTCAAATTGAATTGTGCTGTTACTTGGAACAAGATCTACTGCTATTTGCAAAAGTTTCTGAGATTCTTCTGATTTGCCAAGTTGTTTAGCTGCAAGCGCGTATCGGTATCGTGTTTCGGATTGCAGCGTCACGTCTTGTGACATTGCAAATGGTGAGTCCATTGGAACTTCAAAAGCATGTTTGTAGTATGAATACGACTTGTCATACATTTTTAGGTTGTACGCAAGTTGCGCAATGTTCGCATACGACAAACTATGGTTTGGTTCATCTATAAGTATTGCTTCCCAAACCGCATTAGCTTCGTCAAATCGACCTGCCATGTACAAAGCCCAGCCGTACTTCGTTCTTGTCATAACATATTCTGGATCTGTAAGTAAACCAGCTTCAAGATGGACAATCGATTCAGCAATTGAGTCCTCAGTCAGTCGATCACTTCGCAATAAAATATTTGCAAGTGCTAAACGTGCATCTTTGTTCGTGCCATCAATTTTGATTGCTCTTCGCAACAATCGTTCTGCAGAATCAATATCTCCAGCAATAAAGTCCGTTTGTGCTTGAGTTACAAGATGATGAGCGAGGATACAAAGTTCCTCTACTTCCATAAGCCAAGGGTCATCCATTTGAAAGCCCATATCAATTGCAGTGTATGGAGCATGTGGCTGATTATCCATCTCTGCCTTTGCCGTCAGTACAAGCGAAGTTGCTGCAGGAATATTTGTGTGTTCTAATATCACGAGCACATCTCGCCAAGCACCTTCGTCGGCTGCAAGTTGAGCAAGCGCAACTTTTGCATAATCGGTGTTTGCTCCCCGTAAGTATTCCTTAGCGAGATCGATGTCACCAATCCCGACATACAACTCACCTAGACGAGTTTGTAACGGTAAGTATGTAGGATCAAGTTGTTCTGCATGTTGAAAATATGTAAGCGCTGAAGCACTATCCCCTACAGCAACATCGAGCATGCCAAGGTAGTACGGCCAGCGAGCGTTTGTTGGCTCTTCTTGCATTGCTTGCGAGTACTCCTTACGTGCAGGTAATCCATTAGCATGCAAAAACATTCCCCTTTCCCCAAGGGTTGCAATATGTTGCAACTCAATTCGAATTGTTTCAGGTAGCAATTGTTCATGAGTTGTTGACACACCTTCACCATCATTTTTCCAAAGTGCCACTCTTGTAATTTGATCAAAGGGTGGGTACAGCGCCATCCCACCAACAACTATGTCGGGTCTACCGTCACCTGTAACATCACCAACATCACACGTTACCAAATGGGTTGGTTTGCTCGCTATGTTTTTCCGAGTAAACGAACCGCCGTCGCCCTGCTCCCACCAAACAATACTCGCTGTCTCTGGTTTATCCCAATGAGCGAACTCGGCAACTGTAACAATATCGAAATCACCATCACCGTCCAAGTCAATTACCGAAGGACCATACGCACCATCAAGTTGCCCTATTCGATGATAGACAAAATCTAAATCACCGCGGTTCTCAAGCCACTGCAGACCATGCGTTGGTAGCGGTCTGTAATCAACAGCAACAAAGGCGTCGCCATTTGTCCAGATAACATCATCATCGCCGTCTCGGTCAAGATCAGCAATTGTTATACCCGAACTTGAAAAGTCAGCGTCAGCAACATCGTGCAAAATGATTTGCTTAAAGTTTCCACTGCCATCATTTACAAACCCATAAACCGTCTCCCACTCTTGCGAGAGAAGCGTAACGATATCAAGATCACCATCGTTATCAATATCTGTAATTGGTGCATGAATCGCGCCGCTCTTGTTTATGAGTTGATGTCTTGAAAAGTTCCAATCACCTTCATTTTCAAACCACCCTACTTGCCCCTGTGTATATCCGAACTGTGCGACAGACAAGTCCAAATCACCATCGCCATCGAGATCTCCTGCTTGCACATCAGTAACACGCTGAATTTCTTTTGCAATAACATGTTTTGTAAACGTTTCGCTTCCATCATTTTCTAAAACGATTACTTCGCCAGTATGAGAATCGGAAGGAAGAATGGTTCCCATCACCGCAACGAGCACATCCAAATCACCGTCGTCATCCATGTCAATTGTTTCAGCATGCACAGCCCCCGAAACCGACGGAAGTATTGTTTGTTCTATGCCGTGACTAATCCAACTGACCTTCCGCCCAAGCACATCACAAACCAAAACATCATTTTCGCCATCCTGATTTAAGTCCACAATATTGACATGGGCAATTGTTGGACGATCGGTAGATTTCGGCAAATCGCCCAGTGGCGCAACCTTGATTGGTTGTTCACTCGATTCAGGTGCATCTATATATGTATCACTGCAACCGATAAGGGCGATTGAAGTAATTAACAATACTAAATTCCGAAACATCCCTCTTATCGTACTAAAAAGAGGGTTTGCGTGGTTATGAATACGAAAAACAACACCTTTTTGTACGAGTACAAGGATATTACACTATAATCTCGACATCTAAGCAGCCTAGTGCCTAGATCTGTGTTTTTTTCTAGGTAAGTTTGTCGCCCAGTAGGGCGGAATGTAAAGGTTAGGTTAGAGTTATGAAATTGTATATTGGTAATTTAAGTTGGGGAACAACAACTGAAGATCTCAAGGCACACTTTGAGCAATTTGGTTCGGTTTCTGATGCAATCGTGATTACAGATCGTCAGAGCGGTCGTTCACGCGGTTTCGGATTCGTCACAATGGATAACGATGAAGAAGCATCTAAAGCAATCGAAGAATGCAGTGGCCATGAATTAGACGGTCGCGAAATCAAATGCAGCGAAGCAACACCTCGCAAAACAGAACATTAATCAAAAATTAATTTGATATTTAAAGCCCCTGACAATTGTCAGGGGCTTTTTTTATGCAAATAATTATCCTGTTATCCCTCTATTTTTCGCATGCAATTTGTGGAAATGTACTTGCTTAAAACAGGACAACTTGGGACGATATGGCTAGAGAGTTATGTCAACTGTTCGCGGAGAAATTACACAATTCTTAGACGACGCTTCCACAGGAGACAGCGTTGCTATCGCTCGTTTATGGCAAGAAGTAAACGAAGATGTTCACGACATGGCAGAAAATATATGCAGACGAGAATTTGCAGGCAACACGATTCAGCCCACCCTTCTCGTCAACGAGGTTTGGATGCGACTCTACGGCAAAGATGGCGAGCAACTAACTTGGGAAAACCGAGCCCATTTCTTTGGAAGTGTAGCCCGCTCGATGGCACAGATTCTTGTCGATTACTCGAGGAAACGAAATACAATCCGGCGCGGCGGCGACAGGAAGAAACTTTCAATCGACTTAGTTCCAGGCGAACTTACCTCCAAAGAAACCTGCGTCAACGAGATGATCGAGCCGTTAATGTTGGCAATCAAAAAATTACAACAAGTCAACGAACGAGCAGCAGAAGTGATTCGCCTTCGTTACGTGCTTGGATTAACCATAGAAACAACAGCAGATATCATTGGCGTAACCGACCGCACAGTGCGAACCGATTGGGTCTGGGCGAGGGCGTGGCTTAGGCGCGAACTCAAAGATGACAATTGACAACGAAAAAAT
>JASMLG010000102.1 GCA_030748805.1 Phycisphaerales bacterium
CAACTTGGTTTACTTCCGGGACCAACCCCCGGAAGCGATTGGGAACAAATTGCACCAAAACCAACCGTAGCACTTGCCCAGAACAACTCTGCCCGTTTTATTGATAGGTGGGTAGAGTTTCGGGTTCCATCAGAGACGCGCTGCGTTTGGACTAAGAATTTGTCAGCGACTCCTGAGACATCATTGATACCAGTTGCGCACGGTGAAGGCAGGTTTGTACCTGCAAGCGAAGAGTTGATGCAAGAGATTGAAGAAAGCGGTTGTGTTGCTTGTCGTTACGGCGCAAACGATAATCCAAATGGTTCCGTTGGAGATGTAATGGGTATCTGTGACGCAAGTGGACTTGTACTTGGTTTGATGCCGCATCCCGAACGGTTCTTGCACTGGACACAACACCCAACATGGACGCGGCTTGCAAAGGAACAGAAACAAGGTGATACGCTTGGTTTACAAATGTTTAAAAATGCTGTGAATTATGTAGCAAAAAACAAAACACAAAATTGCGTTGAACAATCTGTATGACTGACCACAGAAAACTTGCAGTTGATTTGTTCAATTACACTTGGACTTTTCTTGAGAACAAAGAAAGAACACCCGAACAAGACGAAGAAATGGTGCACGCAGCGCATGCTTCAAGACACCACTGGGGAATTGCAGGAACTGAAAAAAATAAAGCACGTGGCGAGTGGCAAATTGCACGTGTCTATGCAGCAATAAAACGATTTGCTGCTTCGGCTCATCATGCACAGTTGTATATGGATGCTTGCAAAATGCATGACTTTGACGATTGGGATTTACCGTTTGCACACGAGGGGCTTGCAAGAGCACTCGTAACAAACGACCCAGAAAAAGCGAAACAACATTTGGCTAAGGCGCGGCAAGTTGGAGAGGGTATTGAAGGTGAGGAAGATAGACAATGGCTTCACACAAACCTTGACGAAATTGACGCAATGATTGATGCAAACTGACGAGTTAATTTCATGTGCAAAGTGTGGATATGATTTAAGGGGTATTTCGCAAGATGCCCCGTGTCCCGAATGTGGCAACACACACCGTGATGAAAATGATGATGTGTCGCAAGGCAAGTTAATGCGACTCATTGACGCAAATATTGCTGTCAAGGGTTTAGAAGAAGTACCAGATATTCGTCAGCGAACAAAATACTGGATGCGAATTGGAGCAATGTTTGTGTTTGCATTAGTTTTTTTGCAGTTTCTTGTTATGTTTGCAATTATTCCAATTCCACATTATCGAATTACTCTTTTTGGGATGTCGCTGTTCTGGCCTTCGGTTGTTGTTGGCATGATGCCCGCTATCGCAGATCTATCCATGCCACCCGTGTACCGAACAGTACGGAAATGGATTCCACAATCACAGTGGTGCTGGGCAATTGGGTATGTCGTTTGGTTTGTGTTTTATCTGCCAACAAAGGACGTTACTTTTGGCGGTAACATTAAAAATTGTACGATTGTCTTTTATATTCAAGCGCTCGGCGGTGTCGGACTTGTTGGTCTTGCCTTTTGGTTGCATGATCTTGCACTTCGTCTTGGTTTGGACCTTGTCGCTAGAAGATGTAACATCGCTGCTTTTGCAATTTCAACTATTGGTGTGATAGTTTTTATATCACCATGGAAACGAATAGCGGTTGACCCAAGTGATGGTATTGCACCAGCGCTTTACTGGTTTTACGTGGTCGTACTTATGTTCCCGTGGTATTGGATTTTGATTATGTTTGGGCGCGCGCTCCTTGAATTTTCATCAGATAGCAAGTGGTCGCTGAAGTACGAAGAAGATAGAGAGGGCCGCCAAGAACGGATTACGAAAAAGCGTGAAGATTATGAAAAGGAACGTGGTTGGTGATGGCGTACATACCACCTCAAGATTTTTCGCCACCTCCACAAAACACTAAACGTATTTGCAGACACTGTGGATATAATTTGCAAGGGATTCCTGTATCAGCAAATTGTCCGGAGTGCGGGGAGCGATCGGTTGTTTCAAATACAAGCGGAGTAAAAAAAGATATACCACTTTCTCAAATGCCAGAATCATTTGTTCGCCGGCTCGCCCTATGTTGTACTGCAACGATTATAGTGTTCCCAGCAATTGCAGCTAGGATGTTCTTACCAGCGGCGCAAATTACAACTCCAGGATTTGCGCTTGTTGTCGATTTGCTGATTGCAGTGATTTGGATTGTTGGGGTTATGTTGTTGACAAATCCAATCAATAATCAAGAAGCAGCACGATATGGTCTAGGCAAAAATGGCATCCTTCGGAGAATCGCAAGATGGTGTTCGTTTGGGTCGTTAGGAGTTGTGATTGGAATCCATGCTCCTCAAACGATATTACTTGTTGCTTCTCTTGTGGTCTTAGCCATAGGATTGATTTGTTTGTTTCTTTTACTTGCCGAAATTGCGGATTGGGTTCGGGATACAACAGCGAAGAAACTGCTTGAATATGCGGCGTGGGGCGCTCCCTTCCTTTTTATTCTCTCGCAGATATTGATTTTATTTATCCCCCCAATTGTTTCCATCGCAATTGGGCTTTTCGGCACAGTTCTATTATTGCAGGGAATTCTTGGGATGATGATGTTGACATCTTCGGTGTTAAAAGCGGTCACTCATGCCCGAGAATTCCAAGATTATCAGGAACGCCGTGTTAAAAAGAAAGACAGCACGCGCTTTCCTCATCCAAAGTAAAATACTTTAATGACAGAAGAAAAAACAATTCGTTGCGCTGTTGTTGGTGTTGGGCGCATGGGCCGACACCACGCTCGTGTGTATTCGCAAATGGATGGCGTAGATTTTGTTGGGGTTGTTGACCAAGATGAGTCAAGAAGAAACGATATTGTTGAAGAGTGGGGCGGCAAACCGTTTGCAACCGTTGAAGAACTAATTGGTAATGACGAACTCCCGGGAGTTGATGCAGTGACAATTGCTACTCCTACGGTGTACCACCTAGAAGCAGCAGAACCACTACTTGAACGCGGTGTTGCATGTTTAATTGAAAAACCACTTGCACCTACTGCCGAAGTTGCTGCAGCGATTGCAGAGTCCGCTGAAAAGGGCGGTGCGGTTTTGCAAGTTGGACATGTGGTTCGGTACGACCCGGTGATGCGAGCAGTTGCATCGATTGAAAATTTGAAGCCCCGATTTATAGAAATGGTGCGAATTAGTCCAATGACATTTCGCAGCGTTGATGTTGGAGTTGTGCTTGACATGATGATTCACGATCTCGACTTGCTAACAATGTTAACGGGGCAAGAGCCAAGTGATATTCGAGCGAACGCTGTGAGCGTGATGGGCGAAGCGGAA
>JASMLG010000103.1 GCA_030748805.1 Phycisphaerales bacterium
TTACTTCCTGAAGAAACCATTACAGCGTGCGTTGACCGCGCAAAAGTTGGTGGTGGTGAAATAGTAAAAATGATGGGGACAAGCGCGTATTACGCTCCCGCTAGTGGTAGTGTTCAAATGGCCGAAGCAATTATCAAAGACAAAAAGCGAATTTTGCCTTGTGCTGCATATTGCGATGGCGAGTTTGGCATCGACGGTTTGTTTGTTGGAGTACCTTGCGTTCTTGGTAAGAACGGTGTCGAACGTGTTGTGCAAATCGAACTTGATGAAAGTGAACAGGCAATGATGGATGAGTCCGCATCGCATGTTGCTGACTTGGTCAACACAGTGAAGACAACCTTCCCCGAACTGGCGTAAAAATATTTACAATTAAAAAAGGCGGCTCAAACGAGCCGCCTTTTTTAATGGAAATCAATCCTAGTCGTTCGCTGCCATCATTTTCAACATGTCAACGCAACGGTTGGAATAACCAGCCTCGTTGTCATACCAGCTTACAACTTTGAAGAAGGTGTCGCTCAATCCGATACCCGCATTCGCATCAAAGATACTACTTCGGGGGTCACCAACAAAGTCAGAACTTACAAGTGGTTCTTCGGTATATCCAAGAACACCAGACATCGCGTCTTCTGAGGCGGTTTTCATTGCAGCACAAATATCTTCATACGAAGTAGCGTTCTTTGTGCGAACTGTTAAGTCAACAACCGAAACATCGGCTGTTGGTACTCGCATTGACATTCCCGTTAGTTTGCCTTGCAAATGCGGTAAACAAAGCCCGACTGCTTTGGCGGCTCCGGTACTTGCAGGAATAATGTTCATGTATGCGTTGCGACCACCGCGAAAATCTTTTTTGGTTGGACCATCTTGGGTTGGCTGCGTAGCGGTCGCGGCGTGAATGGTGGTCATCAAACCCTCTTCAAGACCAAATGAATCGTCAATAACTTTTGCGATTGGTGCCAAGCAGTTTGTGGTGCACGAAGCATTTGAAACTACTTTGTGATTTGCTGGGTCGTATTCACTGTGGTTTACCTTGTAGACAAACGTAGGAACTTCGTCGGGTGTTTTTGTTGGAGCCGAAACCAAGACGCGCTTTGCACCTGCATCAATATGCTTATGCGCGCCCGTGTAATCGGTAAAGAAACCGGTTGATTCCAAAACATAATCAACACCCAAATCGCCCCAAGGAAGAGCTGCCGGATCTCGCTCGCTTAAACATTTGGTCTGCATGCCATCAACATCAAAACCGTTATCGGTGACTGTTACTTTTTTAGCAAACGTACCGTGCATCGTGTCGTACTGAAGTAAGTAGCCAAGGTTATCTTGAGGAACAAGGTCGTTGATGGCAACGATTTCAAAATCACCACTCATTGCAGCTGCTCGGTATACGAGTCGCCCAATACGTCCAAAACCATTGATGCCAATTCGAATAGTCATTGTTTAATCCTTGTCATTTGGGGTCCGGGGTCCACGGAATATCTCCGAGACCTGCCTGTTTGTTAACAGAACGCGCCATGGCAAAAAGCAGGTCGCTGATTCGGTTTAGTAGTGTTAGTGTTTCTGCAGAGCATTCGCCAGAGCGGTGAAGAGTTGTTACGCTTCGCTCGGCGCGTCTACAGACGGTTCTTGAGTAATGCAGGCGAGCAGCAAATTCGCAACCGCCGGGAAGAATAAATGTTTGCAGTGGTTCGTTTTGTTCTTCGACTTGATCAATCCACTCTTCGATATGTTCGATGTCTTGTTGTCCAACGCGGGGCGATTCGTTTGTTTCTGGACTCGCCAAGTCGGCACCAAGTTCAAACAATAATGATTGCAAAGGGTTCAGGTTTTCGTCGCCAACCATGCCAAGCGCTGCGTTAAGTTCATCAACATCGCCAACTGCGTGCATCCTCGCACTGTCTTTTTCTATGCGACCGCCGCCTGAAAGTGCCGTGGTGCCATCGTCGCCTGTTCTTGTATAGATTGGCATACTTTACTCAAGTGCTGCTGCGCCCGAGATAATCTCGGTAAGTTCAGTAGTAATTTGTGCTTGACGCGCGCGGTTGTAATCACGCTTAAGATCTTTACCAAGTTCGTTTGCGTTTTCAGTCGCTGCCTTCATCGCAATCATTCGCATAATGTTTTCGCTCACAACAGCGTCATTAAACATTTGGAAAAGTGTTGTAATAACACTTCGCGGAATCAAATCGTCAAGTATTTCACCTGCAGAAGGTGAGAATTCGTAATTTGCTGACCAACTTGTTTCTTCGACAGGGTCACCGGTCACCTCGTTTATATCGCCCGAGAGTGGCAATAGTTGAACAACTTCTGGAATTTGACGTGCGTTTGATTCAAAGCGCATATAAGCAACAGAGACCTCGTCCCAGTCGCCATTTGCAAACTCTTCCATGTATCTCATTGCAACACTGGAAACATCTTCGTAACTAGGTTTGTCGCCAAATGTAAGTTGGTTGCGTGCTTCTAGTTTTTGAAACTTAAAAAACGTGGTTGCTTTTTTGCCTGCGGTTTCAAGGGTAACTTCTGAGTTGTTTGTTTTAGCAGAGCGTGTATGCAGAAGCGCTTTGCGTAAAACATTACCGTTGTACGCACCGCACAAGCCGCGGTCGGAGGTAATAACCAAAAGCAACTCTTTGTTTTTCTTGGTTGGTGGGTTAAAAAAGGGTGAATCGTAATCACCGGCTGCTCCAGAAACCTCCCCAACGAGATTTCGAATTGCATCTGTGTAGGGTCGGCTATCCTTAGCCCGTGATAGTGCAGCGGTAAACTTTGCCGTTGCAATCATCTGCATCGTTTTGGTGATACGTGCGATTGTTCCAACCGCAGTCATGCGTTTTCGGATAGCGCGAATTTGTGCCATAAGGCGAGGAATTGTACCAGAATTGGGTGATGAAGTTGTCTGTTAAGCATAAGCCCTAGAATGGGAAAATAAGTGTAACTCCAGCTCTAAACCCAAAATCCTTTGGCCCGCCTTGTGGGCTGTCTGCCCAATATTTTATTCCGCCAAACAGATTTAGTTTTTGCGTTCCTATTGTCAACATTTTTGAAACAACGCCCTCAATTGGAATAGACCATTCTTCGGCTTCCCAGCTATATGTTGTTTCGGTTTGGATACCGAAGGTCCAAGCGTCTGGGGTCGTGTAACTTGCAAACGGTTGCATAAAGGTTGCGTTCACATCGGTCCTGTCATTGTTACCAGCAAACGACCAAATATGGTTTGCGAGAATGCCATAAGTCCACGGTCCATTTTGTTTGAGCCCAACAAAGGTAGGACCTGCGCCCCATTTTTCAGTACCAAGCAAATCGTTTGAGGCGGCTGGAAGTAAAAAGACGGGTCCAACTCCAAGTATCCACCCGTCTTCGGTTGGCTTTCTTGGGGAAAAGAAAAAACTTTGAACGATATCCCCAACTCCAGTTTGGGTTCCTGAGCCAGGAAAAATATTTTTTTGTTTAATAATCGGAACGATGGTTCGACTGATTAAATTCCAATCGTCGTTCAACTCTATTGGAATAACGGGTTGAAAGTTAAGTTGGAAACGAGAGCCGTCGTTGTTTGGACCAATCTTGCGATCGTAGTTGCCCTGAAACGGAACACTTATCATTGCGGCGACTGGGTTGGCAAGTTTTTTTGCCAATTCTTCGTCTGATAGTGCTGGCTTTGTGCTGTCTTTTTGTTTTGGCTGCTGCAGCAAACTAATAGCAAACAACGTCGAGTCAACATCGCCTAGATAGTTTGAACGGTTATCTGCATCTTGCAAAATATCGCGAGTCAACGCTCTTTGCATTTCTGCTCTATCAAAAACCGTGGTGGAGGGAGGAGTATTAAACAGTGCCGAGTCAACATCACCTACATAGTTAGATCGATTGTCTGAATCTTGCAAAATGTCGCGAGTCAACGCCCTTTGCATTTCTGCTCTGTCAACAACTGTGTGGAAAGCAAGGGTGTTGGTGGCAAAAACGGATAATAGCAACAACGTTTGTAGTATTTTCATGTCAAAAGTA
>JASMLG010000104.1 GCA_030748805.1 Phycisphaerales bacterium
GCATCCACATGAAAATAAGGAGCAAACTGAGCACTTTCCAATCGCCCGAATGGCTTTTGGCAAGGTCTTTACTTTGCCACTTTCACAGCATCTCGGTGCACCATCAAAACCAATTGTCCAAGTAGGTCAAACTGTCTTTCGGGGTCAACTGCTTGCAAAGGCAGGTGGTTATGTTTCTGCAAACTTACATTCACCAGTTGATGGCAAAGTAATTGCAATTGGACCATGTCGGCATCCTCGAGGGGACCTTGCTACATGTATTGAACTTGAAGCGGACCCTTTTTCAACGCAAAGTATCAACGCTTCACCTCAAGTTGACCCAATGAAGATGTCGACCGATGATTTTGTTACAAGTATTCAGGACTCTGGACTCGTTGGTCTTGGCGGCGCTGCCTTTCCAACACATGTCAAATACAAATTACCAGAAGGCAAGACATGTGAACATCTTGCAATTAATGGTTGCGAATGTGAGCCATATTTAACTTGTGACCATCGAACGATGATCGAGCGTCCCGAAGCAGTTATACGCGGAATTACTATTGCTGCAAAAGTGCTTGGTGCGAAGAAAACCAGCATAGGAATTGAAAAGAATAAACCAGATGCAATTGCAGCTATGCAAGATGCAACAAATAACTTAGAAGACATTGAAATTTATCCTCTCAAAGTTAAATACCCTCAAGGCGCTGAGAAGATGCTCATAAAGGCAATCTATGGCATTGAAGTTCCCGCGGGCAAGTTACCACTTGACGTTGGAGTCGTCGTGAACAACGTAGCGACTATGACGCAGTTTGCCGATTGGTTTGACGAAGGGCTACCTCTAATAGAACGTGTTGTTACAGTTGCCGGAACCGCAATTGCAAGACCAGCGAATTTAATTATTCCTGTTGGAACTTCCGTTCGTGAAGTGCTTGAGTTTTGCGGTTTAGATATGAATACGCAACAGGTAATCATGGGCGGGCCAATGATGGGCATGCCGCTAAGTTCGCTTGACGTTCCAGTTCTAAAAGGTACAAGTGGTTTGCTCGCGTTCACCGAAGCTCCAAAGGGGCATCAAGATACACTCGCCTGCATTAGTTGCGGGCAATGCTTAGAAGCATGTGGTTACTTTTTAAACCCCGCTCGCCTTGCCAAGTTAGCGCAAGCAAGGCGCTGGGACGAACTCGATGATTTTTACGTTAACGATTGCATGGAATGTGGCGCTTGTAGTTGGGTCTGCCCTTCCTCAATTCCAATTGTGCAACTGATTCGCACTGGCAAAGTCGCGCTTCGTGAATTGAAAGCGACCCAAGAAGCATGATCAAAAAACCGATGCAACTTCTGCTTCAGACATCGCCTTTCTTACGAAGAGGTATCACTACTCCTCGATTGATGAGCGAAGTTGTCATTGCAACCATTCCCGTCATTTTTGCAGCGTGTTGGTACTTTGGCTTAAGCGCCCTGCTTCTTATCTTTGCAGCAGTTGCTGGAGCCATGCTCACAGAATGGTTTTTCGCGGAGAAAGGCAGTCGTGGCAAGTCGCTGCTTGATGGAAGTGGCTTACTCACAGGCATTTTACTTGGTCTTACCCTTCCTCCAGGCATGGCGATGTGGATGGCTTTCCTTGGCGGAGTAGTCGGCATTTCTATCGGTAAACTCGTGATGGGCGGTCTTGGGCAAAACATGTTCAACCCCGCACTTGTCGGACGCGCATTTTTGCAAGCGGCATTTCCTACTGCAATTACAACCTGGAACCCCCCCGCCCCCGCTCCCGGAAGTTTAGAATCCTTTACTGCTATTCGTGAAAGTAATCTTGCAACACCTTTTATGCAATCAAGTACCGATGCGGTCACAACCGCTTCACCGCTTGGCTTAATGAAGTTTGAACATGAACCAACACCTTGGTTTGATTTGTTCATTGGCAATACTGCTGGCTCACTAGGAGAAACATGCGCCATCGTGATTATTGTGATGGGATTAATTATGGCAATTCGACGCGATTTTGATTGGCGAATTCCTGTCTCGATTTTGCTTGCAGTTGCTGCATTCTCTGCTATTCCATGGTTCATCAAACCAGAATTTTATCCAACACCATGGGCAATGGTTCTTTCTGGCGGTTTGCTTTTTGGCGCGGTTTTTATGGCTACAGATCCAGTAACATCACCAGTAACTCCTAAGGGCGCTTGGATTTTCGGCGCTTCTATTGGCTTGATAGTAGTATTGATTCGCTTATGGGGCGGATTGCCCGAGGGAGTGATGTACGCCATTTTGCTGATGAATGCAGCAACGCCTCTGATTGAACGCATCGCGCAGCCGCGTGCCTTTGGTCGAGGAAGGGCTGCAGCATGAAAGAAGTAGAACTCACATGCTCTGTAACTGCCAAAGAACCCAGTGCAATTCGCCTAGTTATTACACTTGGCATTGCTGGACTTATCTCTGGTTTCATCTTGGTTTTTGTCTATCAATATACCGCTCCAATTATTGCTGCCAATAAAGCGAAAGCGCTTCGCGAAGCGGTCTTCAAAGTTGTTCCAAACTCCGCTTACTTGCAAGAACTCCATTACAAAGATGGTGAGTTAGTAAAAGTTGGTGATGGACCCGAAGGAGATAGGGTACAGCCCGGCGAAATTCTTTATGGTGCGTATGGTGACGATAGCGGTTTCATGGGCTACGCAATTGTTGGCTCAGGCAATGGTTTTCAGGACACCATCCGTCTTTTGTATGGCTATGATCCAGTGCAACGAGCAGTCCTTGGTATGCACATCCTTGACAGCAAGGAAACACCCGGATTGGGAGATAAGATTTACAAAGACGCTGATTTTGTTTCCCAGTTTAGTCCCGTCTTACTTGACCCAAGTATTGAACTTGTCAAAGGTGGCCGCAAAGCCGACAACCAAATTGACGCGATTACCGGCGCGACTATTTCTTCTGATGCAGTTGTAAAAATTATTAATAATGCGCACCAAAAATGGGATGACAAAACAAAGGGAGCAGCACCTAAATTCGTTCCACCTCCTCCTCCAGTAGAACAAGAGAAGGACGGCAACGAATGAGCGCAACCAAGAATTATTCTGAAGAGTTTCTCAAAGGAATTTGGAAGGAAAATCCTGTCTTTATCCAAGTGCTCGGTATGTGTCCAATGCTTGCAGTTACAAACACCGCTGTGAACGCTATTGCTATGGGTGTTGCAACTGCATTTGTACTTCTTGGTTCGAGCATTCTTGTTTCGTTACTTCGTAAGGTTATCGCTAAGCCAGTTCGAATTAGCACGTACATTGTCATCATCGCAACCTTTGTAACTGTTGCCGATTACTCAATCGAGGCGTTTTCACCCGCACTTCACCGCGAACTTGGCGCATTTATTGCTCTTATTGTTGTGAACTGTTTAATCCTTGGTCGCCAAGAAGCGTATGCGAGTAAAAATACAGTTGGTTTTGCAATCGCTGATGCCGCAGGCATGGCAATTGGTTTTGCCTTTGCATTATTCTGCTTGGGTGCAACTCGGGAAATCCTTGGTTTTGGCACGTTCTTTGGTTCCCCTATTTTCGGCGAGAACTTTGAACCGTGGGTCATCATGGCACTGCCGCCTGGTGGTTTCTTGATGCTCGGTTTTATTCTGCTATTCTTCAACTGGCTTGAACAACGGAAGAAAGGAGCAGTAACATGAGCGATCTTGCTTGGATTTTTGTTAGCGCGCTTCTTGTAAATAACTTTACGTTGTACTACTTTCTTGGTCTTTGCCCGTTCTTTGGTGTTTCAAGTAAAGTCAGTGTTGCAGTTCGTCTTGGTCTTGCGAC
>JASMLG010000105.1 GCA_030748805.1 Phycisphaerales bacterium
TCTTGTTCGCCGTGATGTGGACTCCATCCGCCATGTTCACCACCGTGACCGTGCATCATCTGCATCATATGCTCGCGCATTTCCGGGGGAAGGTCGCCATGTCCACCATGTTCGTCATGTTCGCCACCGTGACCGCCCATCATGTGCATCATGTGCTCGCGCATTTCTGGGTGAGAGCCACCATGTTCACCACCATGACCGTGCATCATCTGCATCATATGCTCGCCCATTTCCGGGGGAAGGTCGCCGTGTCCACCGTTCATTCCATGGTGGTTCTTCATTCGGGGGTTCTTCATTCCTGGACCACTCATCGTTTTCATCATGTGCTTCGGGGCACCTTCTTCATCTGCGAATGCCATAACAGAGATACTCATTTCGCCATCAATATTGTTGAGGTCCAAGCCACCTAAAATTTCCGAAAGTTCTATAACTTGTTCTTTTCCATTTACCATTACAACAATTTCGTCACCTTCGACCTCTACCTCTACATCCATTTCGGCTGGTTGAGCGGTTGAGGCAGTTGTGGCAACAGTCGCCTTTTTCGTTTTGTTGCAACCAACAAGACTACCAACAATACAGATTGTTGAAACAAGGGCAAAGGCTGTTATTACGTGTTTCATGCTCGTCTCCTTTTATATTTGAGAGTCAAGGCAGAATAACGCAAAATGCAGGGGTCAATTGCGTTGTTAGTCTGAATATCTAGAAAACTCTATAGAAAGACGCTCGATCTGGGTGTCTGTCGCTTTTTGTGTTTTTAAAACAAGATTTTGAGTCTCAAGCACTTCGCCAACCTTTGGAACATGCCCAAGACTAGCAAGTACAAAGCCTGCAATTGTGTCGTATTCCTCATCCTCTGGCAATTCAATGCCAAGTTCATCATTCAAATCATCAAGGTTATACCGACCATCGACTTCAACAAGCGATTCATTTACACGGACCATAGCTGGTTCTTCTGCTTCAGCATCATCATGTTCATCGCGAATCTCACCAACAATTTCTTCAAGCACATCTTCAATCGTAACAAGCCCTGAGGTTCCGCCATACTCATCTATGACAACTGCCATGTGCACTTCACTTGTTTGAAAGTCAGCGAGTAATTCCTGTACTGGCTTAGTGTCTGGTACAACAATTGGTTTGCGTAATATGTTTTTTAATTCAAAACCGTTAGCTTCTGAACCCAAAAATCCGACTAAATCTTTTACGTACAAGATGCCAATAATCTGGTCGAGGTTCTCTTCAAAAATTGGAATACGAGAGCGACCCGATTCCAAAACAAACTTGCGTATTTCTGAAATGTCATTCGTGAGTTCAACGCCTTCAATGTCAGTTCGCGGTGTCATTATTTCGCCGACATCGGTATCGCGTAAATCGACAACATTCTCTAACATTTCTGCAGATTCTGCAGGAATACCGCCTTCGCGTTGTGAATGTTCAATCGAACGGAGCAATTGTTCTTCTACTGGATTTAGGCCATCATTATGTTTTAGGTTAGCCCCAGTTAAACGTCGAACAATTTCATTTACGCCTTCAATCCACCAACTTATGAGTGGGTTAAGCAACGAGGCGAATCTAATAACAAGCCAACTTCGAGTCACAGAACCAATTGGAACCGATTGTGCAATAGATCCAGCAATCACAGATGCGAATACCCAAATCAAAAACCAGCCAATAGCCATACCAAAGAAAAATGTGCTTAATGTTATTGGCTCAGAGCCAAACATAAGAACAAAGCTGGAAAGAATAGGAAGAAACATTAATCCCTTCATAAATGAAATCGATTGCAATGCGGATTCATATTTAGCTTCGAGCCAAGCTCCTTTCTGTGGCTTCCCTCTTACTTCAAGTTCATGACGCAGTACAAGTGGGGTAGACATGGTCATTGCGCGTTCTACTATTGCAAACCAAGTGCATAAAAAAACCGCAACAACTACAATTATCCAAAGAACTCCAATCATTGTTTATTACTCCAAACAGGACCTACACCAATTGCTGAAAGAATCTTGTCTTCTTCCGCGTGCATTTGTTGATTGGATTCTTCGTCGTGATCATCAAAACCACAACAATGCAAAATACCGTGCACAATATAAAGAAGTAGTTCGTTTTCTAATGCGTGAGCTCTCGATTCTGCTTCTCGCTGTGCAACATCAATACATACGGCAATGTCCGCATGCACGGAATCTTCTGTACTACCGTGGTCAAAAGTCAACACGTCGGTTGTTCCACAAACACCAGAGTGTTTAACATGTAGTTCTGCCATATCTACATCATCTACAACTCTAACGGCAACTTCTGATTGTTCTTTACGCAAAAATCGCAACACAGAAATTGTATGTTCTTCAAGCCAGTTGTAATTGACGTTTGCATCACCTTGAACGGTGATGTTTGTCGGCGGAGGTTGGTCAGGTTGTTCTTTAGACTCTTCCATTTCTATACGCAATATACAGGCTAAACACATAAAAACAAACTAAGAAGAAGTTATTGGGGTTATTGGGACCATAGATGGCTTGCAGCGTGCTTCAAACTCGCTTCTGTATTTATTTATGATTGTTCTTGCTGCCCAACTATTGCCATCAGAGAGACCGCAAATTGTTGTTCCAGGAATAATTCCCATTGAATTTGAAATTTCAATAACTTGATCAAGGTCTTTCATAGTTCCCTCGCCAGACTCAATTCGGCAAAGCAATTTGTAAATCCAATCAGCACCTTCGCGACAAGGAGTGCACTGACCGCACGATTCATTTTTATAAAACCTTGCGATGTTTCGAGCAACTGCGACCATATCGGTATCTTCGTCGAAGATTGTTGGGCACGCTGTTCCCAGACCCATGACATCATACCTATGACCAATATCAAAATCCATTTCCGCATCAAATTGGTCTGGCCCGAGAACGCCCATGCTTACACCACCAGCAATTGCACCTTTAAACTCTCGACCGTTTTTCATTCCACCTGCATAATCATTTACAAGAGATCGGAGTGTGATTCCAAGTGGAACTTCAAAGACGTCTGGGTTGTTCACGTGACCAGAAACACCCATTAGTTTTAAACCGTAACTTGCTGGTCCACCAATTGATGATTCACACCCAAACGATTTCCACCAGTCCGCGCCCTTTTCAACTATTAAAGGAACCGCAGCAAGTGTTTCAACATTATTAATAATTGTTGGTCTTCCAAACAATCCACTTACTGCTGGAAACGGTGGTTTTATTCTTGGCCACCCACGTTTACCTTCCACAGCTTCAAGTAGTGCGGTTTCTTCGCCGCAAATATACGCTCCAGCTCCTCGGTGCAACGTACATTCAACAGAAAAGTCTGTGGCGCCATTCATTAAGCCCTGCGAACCAAAGATCCCATTTTCATATGCTTCGTCAATTGCGTTTTGAACAATCTTTGCTTGGGTTTCCCATTCCCCTCGCATAAAGAAAAATGCTTTGTCGAGGTTGCAGGCATAACACGCTATTGCAATGCCCTCAATAACTGAGTGTGGGTCAAAATCTACGAGCAATCGGTCTTTGAATGTTCCCGGTTCTGCCTCATCACAATTCACGCACAAGTACCGTGATTCGCCATCGGGCTCGGGCAAAAAAGTCCACTTCACGCCACAGGGAAAACCGGCTCCGCCGCGACCGCGAAGTTCAGCTGATTTAACAATGTCAACCACTTCTTCTGGTCTCTTTAATAAAGCTTGCTTCAACGTTTGATAGCCACCTGCTGAAACATAATCACTGAACGAAAGTGTTTTACGTTCTTCGCGTTTCTGTGGAATATTTCTTGTGAGAAATCGATCAGTCACTTTTTGTGTCCTCTTGTTTGATTTCTATCTCATCAATTGTTGTTCGACGTAGCGTGACATTGCCATCTGTTTTCTCTTCAATGGTTCTATTCACTTCGTTTGAGTTAGTGTCTGATTTTACTGCACGAACAATATGCCCAACAAATTCGCCAAGGCAACGCATTAAGGGTTTTTTGTGTTCAGATGACATCATTTCTCTTTGTTACAAGTGCTCACAATTTCATCTACTTTTGAAATTGTAAGTTTGTTGTATTGTTTTCCGTTTACTAATGCGCATGGTGCGTTATCACAAGAACCGATACATTCCATTCCTAGCAATGAAAACATTCCGTCTTCTGTTGTTTCGTGAACATCAATTCCAAGTTTTTGTTTTAAGTGGTCGATTACTGCTTGGTGACCACAAACTTCACACGCGATTGATTGGCAAATGCCAAAAATATATTTACCCATTGGTTCGCTGTGGTAATCTTCATAGAAAGAAACCACGTCCGCAACTTGTGCTGGTGTAATATCGAGAACCTTTGCAATCTCAACCATTGCTTGCCATGAGATGTATCCGTATTCGTGTTGAACTTCGTGAAGGGTTGTCATCAACGCGCCTTGACCAGTTGCGTATCGAGGCATGATGTCTTTGGTGATTTTTTCCATCAACTCGGGTGTCAGATAAGGTTCTACTCTTGATTCAATGGTTAACGATGCAGATTGTTTGGGTGTCCAAGACATGATTTTCCTTAGCGATCCAATTCTGCTGCGATAATGTTGAGCGATCCAAGAATCGCAACAAGGTCAGCAAGTTGATGGCCTTCAAACATTTTTGCAAAAGTTTGGAAGTTAATAAATGAGCACGGTCTCGGTGCCACTCTCCAAGCGCAGGGACCGCCATCTGAAACTACGAAAAATCCATACTCGCCATTGGGTCCCTCAATTGCGCTGTAACATTCGCCAACAGGTGATTCCCAGCCTCGGTTTGGCATGACCAATTCAAACTGTTGGATAGTACCTTGAATAGAGTTGTACACTTGGTCTTTTGGGGGCATGTGAATGCCACCACTTGGTAAAACGTTTAGTGGTCCGGTTGGGATGTTGTCTATTAACTGCCGAATAATGTGGCAGGATTGTTTAATTTCTTCAAGTCGAACGTGATACCTTGCCAGGCAATCGCCGGTTGTTGCAATTGGAACGTCAAATTCCACTGGTTCTGAACCTTGGCCATCCCAATTATCTTCAAAACAAAGGAACGGATCATCCTTTCGCAAATCGCGGGTGACTCCTGATGCTCTTGCAAGTGGTCCTGTTAACGACCAGGCGGTTGCTTCCTCTTTGGAAATTGTCCCAACACCTTCAACACGATCAATAAAAATTCTATTGGTATTTAGAAGCGTTTCAATATCACCAATTGCTTTTGGCATGCGTACATCAATAAAGTTGTGAACCATTTTTTGGAATGTTTCCTCGCAAGGCAAGTCATTTTTCAGACCTCCCACACGGGTATAGTCTGGGTGAAACCGTTGCCCAGAAACAAAATCTATAATGTCATAGACATGTTCACGCTCGTTAAATCCATATAAGAAACCTGTAAATGCACCAAGATCAAGTGCAGCGGCGCCCACGCAGAGTAGGTGGTTTTGAATTCGACCAAGTTCACAAAGAATTGTTCGCAGCACCTTGCATCTTGGCGTTAAATCAATATCAAGTAATTTTTCTACTGCATGATGCCAAGCGATGTCATTTACAATCGGACTCACGTAATCCATCCGGCTTGCAGTACAAACGTATTGGTTAAAGTTATGGTGTTCACCGAGTTTTTCAAAACCGCTGTGTAGATATCCAATATGTGGTGTTGCGTTTACAACACGTTCGCCATCAAGTTCAAGTACGAGGCGAAGGGTTGTGTGAGTAGCGGGGTGCTGTGGACCGAAGTTAAGAATCCATCGATCATCGCTCTCAACTCGTCCCTGAAGTTCATCAAGAGTCTCGATATCTAAATCGTACGCTTCTTCCATAGGTGTAAGTGTGTAGGGCATTGGAACCGAACATTATAGTGCACCGCCCACCAACTAAGGAATAATTTATGGGGACTGTCCCCCATGGGACTGTCCCCAATCAAACACGGAAAATTGCTCCCATTTTTTTGCCCATAAGGACACTTGCACCAATAAGTGTCACTGCCAAGAGTGCCATTCCCCAGACTCCCATAGCACTTGCGATGTACGGACCATCTCCAAGCCGTTCAAAGAGGATATAAATTGCTTTTGTGATTGGATAATGAGACTCCCGCTGGGCCAAAATAAGCGAGTCGGAGACTTCCAACATCGCAAAACTAAAAGCAAGCAAGCCACCGGCGATAAGGTTCGCCATAATTAATGGAATAATAATTGTTCGAACAGCCCGAATTCTACCTGCACCAAGATTCATTGCCGCTTCTTCTAGTTCACCACTTGTCTGTTCAAGACCTGCAACTGTTGACCGAACGATATATGGAAGACGGCGAACACCGTACGCAATAACAAGCAACAGCATTGGGTTCGGGTTTGCTCCAAGCACATCAATAACACCTTCAAGTGGATCACCCTCACCAAACGGCCATCGCAAAGTCATCGCCACATATCCAAACGCCATGACGAGACCTGGAACCGCAAGTGGTAGCATTGAAAACGCGTCAAGTAGGTTTCGACCACGTATTTTTGTCCGCACAATGATATATCCAATCAGAATACCTATAAACAAGTCCATCACCACGGCGAGTGAGGAATACAACAAACTATTCCGAATTGAGCCAACTGCAAGTTGGTGACTAAGCGCCCCTTCGAAATGGTCGAATGTCCAATGTGTTGGAAGTACCGATTTATACCACGAACCCTCCACAGCAAGTGATGTAAATAACACTGATATATGTGGCAAAATTGCAAGTCCAATGACAGTTGTAAACGCTGCCATTGCAAGCCATCCACGAAAAGTAGATAATTTTTCTGTGGTTGATTGCACCGATGCCTTTGAATACATTGCGTAAGCCTTGCCGCCAAACACCATCTTTCCAAGAAGGTAAAACATGATAGCAGCGAACAACATGACAGCCGTAAGAGCGTATGGTTGTTGCGATGTGTTCATTTCCTTAATGCCGTTAAATATTTGTACTGGTGTCACTGTTTGGTAATCAAACATAAGTGGTGTACCAAGTTCGGTAAACGACCAGATAAATACAATTGTTGCGCCGGCAAACAAACCGGGGCGAATCAATGGCATGATTATTTGTCTGAAGCGTTGCCAAGAAGATGCGCCCAGATTTTCGGCTGCTTCTTCGAGTGCTGGGTCAAGATTCGCAAGGGATGCTGTCGCGTTCAAATATAAAATTGGGTAAAGGTGAAGTGCTTCAATAAACACAATTGCCCAAAACCCACCATTGCCAATAAAATCGTAGCCCTCTGAAAACAAACCCATATCCACAAGCAAGGTATTGATTGCGCCATATTTTCCAAGAAGGTGGTGAAGACCGATAGCGCCCACAAATGGTGGAAGGATAAGTGGAACCAAAACCATCGCAGAAAATACCCCTTTGAATGGGAAGGTGTATCTTGCAGCAAGTGTCGCAAGGGGAAGGGCAATAATAAGGCACACAAGGGTTGTGCCGACTGCTATTCCAACTGCGTTTAGAAACCCATCTCGCAGGACAGGGTTTTGAAACACTGATGCAATGTGGTGGAACGTAAACCCGCCGTTTTGGCTCTCAAAACCACCCTGAACAGTCAGCCAAATTGGATACAGCAGAAATGCTGCGAAAAACGCAAACAAACCAATCATTATGATTTTGGGGGTTAAGGTCCTCCTTCTCATCCCCGCAGTGTACCTTTTTAACTCACTCTTGGTTTATGGATTACCAGTAAGAAATCAGTTGAATAAGATCGACAACATTAACAACACCGTCACCATTTAAATCTTCTACGCAATCACTACAGGGACCCCAAACAACTATAAGCATCAATATATCACTTACGTCAACTACACCATCACCGTTCACATCACCAGGTACACCGGTCTGCTCTGGAAACAACCATGCGACACTAAAAACTCTACTTGCAGAAGAAGAATCCGCACGACGAATTTCTAAAACATATTCACCGGCGGCTAGATCTTTTATATAAAGGTGTTCAACATTATCGATTGCGCTTTCACTAACAACGTTGCCGCTTCCAAACACTCCAAGCCCAGCGTCACCAGTCATGTTCATCAGTTTTCCGCCTTGTTGTTTCCACAACACCAAGTCAAAGTCGGCAAGTGAGTAACCTCCAAAACCACTCGATGGACTTTGGTGCCACGTCAACACAATCGAAACCTCGTCGGCGAGAGAACCAACATCAAACCTTATATACCGGCTCTGATTTCCGCCAAGTAACCATGTTTCCCACCCAGCGTAAGGAGCGGGAACTAAATCTGTTGTACTTGTACTGGAATCATGTTGCCCACCAGCCATAATTTGCCACGATCTATCAACATTTACTGTGCCAACACCGACAGTGTCGTCAATTGGCTGAGTTGTGCGTCCACGATTTGGACCTGATGTTGTGGGGTTGTTCGTCCAATCATCAAGATGTTTTCCACCGGCTAACAAACACGCCTTCTTTGTCTCGGACAGTCCGGAAAAATAATTACCAGAAGTGTTCGGATGTGTTTCTGCTGTTTCTGTAATGAGAGCTGTAGCTGCGGAAACAACCCCAGTTGCATCACTCGTTGTACTTTGTACGGCAACGATTAATGGTAATTGACAGCCGCTTGAATCGTACCCACTTGGAATAACTCCGGCAATGTGGTCGCCATTTTGCATTCCCACGCTAACACCATTAAAGCCAAACGACATTAATGGAGAGTGTTCACCGCTATTAGCAACACCAACAATCATCATGGCATCAGAACTTTCGACCACCCAATCAGCCCTGCGAACAGCTTCGCTATCGAGTGAATTACTACCGAACGATCCTATCCAACTGTTATTAAAAATCGATACTCCGCCTGGTGGGGCGGAGGGGTTGCTACCTGAGCCAACCCTTAAAAAATTACTTTGCACCCAACCACTTGCTGAATACAAATAGACGTTTGTAATCCCAGGCGCCAGGCCCAAACCACCCGACCCATACACTCGCCTACCTATGTTTGTTGCATGTCCGGAAACTCCCGTCGACCCACTCACATATGTAAACGATTTCCCAACAAAGTCTTCATGTGCTGTGTCTGGTCCATAATTGCCACCATCATCTGCTTCAACTTGTGCTACAGCGATATCAGCGCCCGTTGGTTCGTTGCCGGCACCGAGACGAATAATCAAATCATCTAAACCGTGATTCGTCGCAACGCCACCTGCAAAAACAGATGTAGAAAACAATCCACTTGCAACGATGGCACAGGTTTTTAGTGGTAATGACAGCATTCTTCTCTAGGGTTAAGAATACTCATAATTACCCCAAATTCAACTTCAAAAATACGTTTGTGAATAAGTAGTTGGAATAATCCGAATAGTTACTCTGAAATGTCGCTTTTTATTGCCGTTAGCAACATTCTTTCTTTCACAACATCGCGATTTATTGGCACCCAGAATGAGCCGGGTACTTGTTCCCAAGGTTGCTCGGCTGGCAAAACTTCGGTTACCGACTCATTTGATAGCGACCATGTTCCGCGCCGAATACCTTGCGTATACTTGCGATCGACGTAAACCCAAACTCGCAATTCCATTTGTCCTGAATATGTTGTTAAATCTTGCTCGAGTCCAGATAAAAGGTCGGGACCAAGTAGGGTTTCATCCTGAACACTTGGAATCTGTAAAGATGTTACTGGAGTAAATTCAAACCGAGCGACGCGTCGTTGCATTGCGAGTGTGTTTTCAAGACCCTGCCTTGCTGTCGATGCTTGTGGTTTCCACGGCTCAAGAAAACTTGCGGCGATTGCTGGGTCGGTTGAAATAACTCCGCTTCGACGATCAAGCAAAACCGGCTTCATTCCATCAGCATCAGCGGCAGCAACCGCTGCATCAAACGCCGCGGAATATGTTTGCGAATCAAGCAGAATAACATCTGGTCCAGCTGTTTTAGAAGAACAACCACCAAGCATGTAAGTGATTGAAATTAATATTAAAAACAAAAACTTCACGATTTGCATTCTACACAAAGTACAGACATGTTTTTATTGTGGTTATTTGTTGGCTTGGCTGATCTTTCTCATCAAGCTTGAGGTCGCAACTCTTATGAAATCAGCACGAAAAAAGGCAGTTTTTTGAGGTATCGCCAAAAAGCAAAATAAAATACCGAGATGGAAGAAAAGAACGAGATCGAACTGTTTGCGCCTGACCTTGTAGAGTCCTCAATTGTGCTTTTGCGTGGGCAAAAGGT
>JASMLG010000106.1 GCA_030748805.1 Phycisphaerales bacterium
ACCAATTCCACCAAATATCGTACCCACTGTTGCAGCAGTACGAGGTTCTTTGCGCAATCCGATGATCGATAGGACGAGGCCTGGGATAGTGAGCAACCAGAGTCCGCACATGCACACGCCCACAATTGAAAGAACCAATCCAATGACGCCGCACCGATTGCTTCCGGTGGGCTCGTTAGTTTCTACAGTTTGAGCGGAAATTTCAGCGTGCATGTTTGTTCTTTTCTAGTTAAGTGAATTAAATGAACCTATAGGTAAACTAAGTATGACTAAATTGACAACAGTCTCTCGTCTCGTGAACGGGAAGTTTACCATAGATTCATGGAAGGGAAAAAAGATGATTTCATGACACAAAACAACCTCCGGTTGTAAAAATAGGTAGAACATGTTCCCAAAAATCGCAGATAATTTTGGATTACAGCAGATTTACCTTGAATATTCAACAGCAATTATTAATAATAGGCACGGAGGTTTTGTTATGAAACATATAAATGTTGTAACCGGTATCTTGGCTCTGTGTGGAATTACTTTGGTTGGTGTGGCAGATTTGCCAGAGCCACCTCGCGGCCCAGTGCCTAACGTTGACGCAGTTTCAACTGGAGAGATTGGAACTCCGATTTGGCTTGGCCCCGCAATGGATGAGGGTTCGTATAAAGAGCGACCTTCAAGTTTGCCAACGGACTTGCCAGTTCCTATGCCAAACCCAGATTTAGAGAAAGCAAAACAAGCACCTCCAGGGCATGTGCTTTGGCATAATATGGAGACGGGCGAAACAGAACTTATCCGAGTCCTTTCCGGACCACTTGACGATAGTTTCGGACAAGATGGCACAAGTTGGTCTGGTCTGTTTGGTGAAGATCCAAGTGCGGACGACTACCCAAGAACGTTTAATGCTATGGAGTTGGCTACTAGTCCAAGTACTTTCCCACGTAGTGCAGCTTGTAGGTTACGAATGCAATTCACAGATACGAATAGTAACCAATGGGTGTTTGTAGGTTCCGGTCATATGATAGATGCTGAAACTGTTATAACGGCAGGCCATTGTGTGTATACAGCTACTTTTGTTGACAATGGTGGCACAACTCGTGTTGTAAATGATTGGGCAGATTGGGTAGAAGTTTATCCAGGAAGCCATCAGGGAACAGACAACTGGGGTAGAGCAGACTCAACATGGGTAGGTGCATTTACGGGGTGGTCAGATGATCAGGACTTTGATTGGGATATTGGGGTAATTCGAGTGAACAGGGCGGTCGGCATGCTTTCTGGGTGGAAGCCATGGACATGGGGCTACAGTTGTAGCTGGGCTCAAGATCAGTTTTATTACAACTTCTCCTTCCCATCAGAATTCTGTGGTGGGGCATTGCATAATGGTGCGGATATGTATTACATGGATGGGCGGTTTGATTCTTGCCCTGGCAACCAATTACATATCGATACGACGGCTGGCTGCCTGACTGCGGTCTGGGGTGGGCAAAGCGGGAGCGCTTTTTATTATAAGGATGACGATGACGTTCGGCGTGTTCACGCGATAACTTCTAATTCTAATCGCACCACCAGTGCGAACGCACCAAAAATTTGGGAAAGCATGTCAGATTGGATTGCAGATACAGTTATCCCAGCAGCACGGGGCTCGGCGTTTGACCTGCAGTCGTTATATCTTAGAAACGAAGGCGGGTTGGAACAGGGTGATACTGTTGATGCTGGAGATACTATATCAGACATGAAATTCACCTCCGCGAATGCAACGAATGGTTCTGACAGCGGCACTTGGACAGTGGATTTGTATCTTTCAACTAATGATAATATTACTACAAGTGACACGCATTTGGATGAGCAAACTTATACTTGGAATTACAGTGCAATGGCTGAGGTGAATGTTGGGCTCGGTAACATTGACATTCCAATCGGAACTCCATCGGGTACGTATTGGCTAGGAGTTAGATTGGATAGTAGTACTGACGGCTCTTCTGGCAATAATGAAACAAGCGGTTGGGATGCGTTTGAAATTTACGTTAGTCAAGTTTCAGATGCGGAAGCGGTTAGTATCACTCCACTTGATTCCGATGGATATGGTAGTGAAGATTTTGAGTATGAAGTAGTAATTTCAAACAACGGTGCGCAATGGACATATGCAGACATTGAAATACGTGCTTCAACAAATCAAATAATTTCTACCTCAGACCCTCTGTTGGCTACATATTCAAGCCAATATCTACAGGCACTGTATCAACAGGAAACAACAGCGACAATTATCCTTCCCGAGTCACTGGCAGATGGCGACTGGTATTTAGGAATGATTATTAACACAACAAACACAACTGATGCTAATCCTAATAACAATACAGTTGCATCAGACACTACATTTACAAAACATACGAGACCATCAAATGATGATTGTAGTGATGCCATTCCAATTGGCCTTGGCAACACATCGTTTGATACTTCGAATGCCTCGACAGACGGTGATGCACACGAGGAATGCGAAGTCGCAGGTGATGGAGGAGTAACAGGTAGAGACATCTGGTATACCTTTGAATCTCCGTCTTCAGGCACGTTGACAGTTTCTACTTGTGATCAAGTTGATTACGATTCAGACTTGGTGTTCTATTCAGGAGAATGTGGCGCATTAGATTTAGTTGGCTGCAATGATGATGGTGCAGGATGTTCTCAATACAGTTCTCTCCTTGAGGTTGCAGTACAGCAAGGGCAAACGTACCGTTTACGTGTAGGTGGCTGGAACGAATATCAGTTTGGTTCAGGTTTGATCTCCATTTCTATTGACGAGGCCGAGCAGGGCGATCTTGACGGCGACGGTGATGTCGACGTTGCGGATATCTTGTTACTTATCGCTGCATGGGGTGGAGACGGGTCCAGTGGTGCTGACTTAGATGGAAATGGCGTCGTAGACGTGTCAGATTTGCTCATCCTGATTGCGAATTGGAGTTGATGGATTCTCAGCGCATTTTTTGTTGACCAATACGGTAGTAGAATAGTGACATTGTTCTAAGAATTGTTCAAATGTTCTCAGTTATCCTCACATCAACTCTGTCTACAGGTTGTTTCGATCTTCAAGTTGGTATCTATGACGAGTTAACTCCTTTATTTCCTGATTCAAAAATATCTCCAAGAGAGTCGCTGAATCTATCTAATATTCAAGTGAAATAAAGCAATATCCCTCTATTTTTTTGATAAATGAGATTAGAACACCGTTTTCAGTATGGATATATTGTCATTCTGTTTGTCCATGATGCAAACACCACCAAATCAAGTGTAGATGAGAATGTAAGTGAAAAAGCTATCATATAACTATGAACACTATCCGAATTGCAGCTTGGTCTGGCCCAAGAAACATATCAACTGCAATGATGCGTTCGTGGGAGAATCGACCTGACACCATTGTGTGCGACGAGCCGCTATATGCTCATTATTTGAAAGTGACAGGACTTAATCATCCGGGACGAGATGCCGTTCTTAAACACCATGAATCAAACTGTGAAAAAGTCATAGAAGAACTTGTAGGGCCGTGTAATGAGAGCATCTATTATCAAAAACACATGACACACCACCTGCTACCAAACATTAATCGCGATTGGCTATCGAAAGTCACTAACATCTTCCTTATTCGTCATCCAAGAGAAATGATGACAAGTCTAATCAAAACCATTCCAAATCCAAGTATTGAAGAAACCGGCTTGCCTCAACAACTTGAACTCTTCAACTTTGTTCAAAAGGCAACAGGCAAATTACCAATCGTCGTTGAGAGCAAGGATATTCTTCAGCAGCCAGAACAAATGCTTCGCAAACTCTGCACAGAACTTGCTATTCCATTTTACGAACAAATGCTCTCTTGGCCTTCTGGCAAACGGGATAGCGATGGGATATGGGCTCCTCATTGGTATTCATCTGTTGAATCTTCAACAGGATTTGCTCCATGGAAACCTAAACATGAAGAAGTCCCCCCTGCTTTTGAAGATTTATGCTTAAAATGCATCGACATCTACGAAGAACTTGCTGCACATAAGATGTCCTGTGAAGGAAGAGATCATGCTCCAAACATTTGATAAACGCAACAAGGATTTACAAATCAATATTAACGGGGAACTCTTTCATCGAGATGATGCAGGAATAAGCCCTTTTGATTCGGTTGTGCAGGGAGGCGATGGGGTCTGGGAAGGACTCAGACTTTATAACGGACGCATCTTTAAATTAGAAGAACATTTGAATCGATTGAGACACTCGGCTCAAGCAATGGCTTTTGAAAATATCCCTAACAATGAAGAGTTGACTTCTGAAATTTCAAAAACACTTCAAGCAAACAATATGAATGATGGAGTGCATATTCGTCTGACTCTCACTAGAGGCAAGAAAATAACAAGTGGGATGGATCC
>JASMLG010000107.1 GCA_030748805.1 Phycisphaerales bacterium
ACCGCACCAAGAGTTACACCGAAACTTGTCAGACGAAGTTCATGAATGGGTTGGCGATTCATCGATACAAGTTCTTTCTGAAAATCCCGAGCGAGTTCAATTTAATGGGGTTGTGCACTGGGAAGCAACAATTAATAAAAATGGTGAGAGAATTGTGAGCGAAGTAGGGGAGCAATGGATTGTCGAACGGTGCGACGACGGGCAACTCCGTTGGACAAATTATTGGTCAAATTCATTCACATACGCTGATGGCTCAGCAGAACTTGTTATATAGTGCATGTACTCATTTTATTTAAGGAGCAGAATCATGAAAACATTTATTACAACAACTCTCGCAACGGCACTTTTCGTTTCACTACTTGGTTGCGAAAAAACAGAACCCAATGAACCAAAGACTTGGGATAATGCGCCAGAACGTCTTGGCTCTGGTCTTGAGGGTGCAGCGCAGGGTCCAATCAATGCAGTGAAGGCAACAGGTAGTGCAATTAAATCAGGCGCAGAATCAGTCGGCAACGCTCTTAGCGGTGACGACGATAAGAAGTAGATAGAGCAACCATCGCTTTACGCTTTCGCAACTGGTGGTTCTTAACACGCTCCAACAATGAAGGAAACGTGCCATTGTTGTCACAGCAATAGTATTGCACTGACTTGGGTCAAATAAAAAAACTTTGGTAATTAAAAACTGGTTGTTAGTTGATAATTCCCACTAACGCTATTCTTTACTCGTGTGACTTTCTTCGATAATGAGATTGTTGTCACATTCTAGGCACCAAGGTTTTTGCTCTGAAGGTTTTTGCTTTGATCTGGCAAAAAACGGAGAAACATCGAACTGAGTAAAATCGGCAAGCCACCGATGTCCTTCTTTACATTCGAAATATAAACTCTCATCTATAAAAAGCACCTTCCCCAGATTCTCTTTTGCGATTGTGTTTGTCAAATCAAGGATAAACATAATTGTCAAATTCCCAAGAAAATCTTGCATCTGACTGGGTATAACTTCAATCAAACCATCACAGTTCCAAACCTCTAGACTGCCTGATTGGTTAATTTTCCAGTAGTCACCGTTAGGCCGATTTTCGGATATTGGTTCATCTGTGGGATTTGTAAGTGTGATGACCCATTCATCAATGGTTGTTTCAAAACCATATCTGAAATGTGCCTGGTCTTCGATTGGTTTACCCTGATCCTCAGTTGTTGTAGGAATTGGAACTCCGGTAATCGTAACAGGGAAAACTTTTGGGTTATCAAACTCGCGTGTTCCTGGGATTGATCGAGTATAAACCATTGTGTAGTTGCCCATATTTTTTTTGAGTTCGTAGGATTCCTTCCAGACCCATGGCAAATTGAATGAAGTCGCTTCCTCTCCCTTTTTGGAAACCACCCAGTGTGGTGGCGTAAAAAATCTCGATCCATTTCTTGCCATGTCCTGTTCGCTAATGCAACTCAGAAGAGTGAATGTAAAGGCGATACATATAATTATCTTAATTTTTTTCATGTCTGAATTCCGGCAATTTATTATTTAATATCTCATAGACGATACCAATCCATCCCGTCTCGACGAAATTGTAGCACCAATTCGCATGTTAGTTTGTTGACACTAATCGGGAAGGTATTAGCGACTAAATAGCAGCGTCGAGAACTGGTCAACACTACCCGAACACATCAAGTTAGCGATACAAGCATTAGTAGAAGCAGGGGGTGTTTGATTACTCGCACGGTCCCCAATTTGCAATGAGCAACATGAAATCTGTTACATCAACAATTCCATCCAGATTGATGTCTTCAATTCCATCAGTATTTCCCCAAGCACTGATCAAAAGCAATATATCATTCACATCAACAGTTGTGTCAGCGTTCAAGTCGGGACAGTTGTTGTCACCCCAATAACACACCATCCCTATTGAATTACCTCCGCCATCGACATAGTTCCCGAATATTTGATCTGGGTTATTTTGACAAAAGAGTGATTCCACAATTGTGATACTGCTACTTTCTGTATACAACCCTCCACCAATCGTTGCAACATTATCTTTCGTTTGACAGTCTACAAGGATCGGGTTTCCATTGTTCACGAATCCAATCCCTCCACCCTGGATTGCTGTGTTGTAGGCGATCAAGCACTGGTAGAACTCGGGACTTCCTGTATCAATTAGCACACCACCGCCCGTGCCAACACTGGATGAATTATTGATGATTTGACAATCTTTAATTGTCGGTGAACTGTTTGAACATAAAATTCCACTCCCACCCTCTAGAGTCGAACAATTTGTAATCGTAAACCCCTCAATGATTGTGGTGTTTGCTTCGTTGTTCTCACACACAATTCCCCTACAGGTCTGGTTCAATCCGTCAATGTATGTCGCTTCAGAACCAATAATACTGTGTAACCAAATTGCCTTACCCTTTAAGTTGACAAGAACATCGTTTGAACTTGTGTAGACTCCTGGCATGACCACAATCTCATCGCCATCGCTTGCAGCGTCAATCGCTTCTTGAATAGATACAAAATCTGCAATCCCATCGTCATCGACCGACCAAATAGTTTGACAATCCTCATTCCATTTAGAGTCTCTCAATGGCGCCATATCGTTCATTGAAACTATGATTGATCCCCAATCCATTGTTGGGTATGAATTCACAACGATAGAATCGAGATCGTTGTCTTGATCAAGATCAGCAAACGAAACAAACTTTGGTTCTGCGACTGCGTTGAGTTCTGAATTGTAATCAAGTGTAAATTGACCGGTGCCATCATTCACGTACACATGAAATGAGCCAAGTCCTTTGTCGATTACTGTGAGGTCTGTATAACCATCACCATTGATATCTGACGGCTCAACCAACTCCGATTGATATGGAGAATCAACTAGTTCATGCACAAAATTCCATTCTCCGAGGTTTCTAATCAGACTAAATTGTGGATGGTTTCGATTCGCAAGCGACAGATCGAAGTCGCCATCAAGTTCCAAATCAAGAGCACGAACAGAACATGCGCTAGATTCAATACCTATACTCGCTCGCATTTGAACACCTGCCCATTCACCTTTTTTAGATAATCCTAGATTTTCGTAGATATGTAAGTAACCCAACTGCGATACGACGGCAATGTCAGGGTAATCGTCTTGGTCCAGATTCACACCTACGATGGAGATGCACCTTGCGTTCAAACCAAGATTAAATTCAATTCCGGTTCCAAATGTGCCATCACCTTCATTAAAAAATACATGCCAGCCTGTTTCAAATCCAATCTCCCCGTAATTCGCTACAAGTAAATCTTTGTATCCATCTGCATTGAGATCGACAGTGTGAATCCAATGTGGATCGGAACCAGCCGTGTAAGTCACCGACTCGGAATATCCAAGCCAATCGCCATCTTGAGATGTGCCAAGATTCAAGAAAACTGTTGCACCGAATCCACTTGCAGAAGCAAGGTCGATGAACCCATCGTTGTTTAAATCTTCAAATTCAATAATACGGTTATGGTATTCGCCACTACTCCTGATCACCATTGGAGTAGACAGTGACCCCTGACCACAATTTACTAGCAGGAGAATTTCATCACTAAATCGATCGCTGACTGCTACATCGGGAATTCCATCCCCATTTATGTCGCCGGTAGCAACACACCTTGAGAAAGTGTTGTTTGCGCCATTTGTATTAAAGAAATATTCATTACTTTGTGTGAATGAAACCGTGTCAGCAAGTGCTGTACTTGTGAGACAGAGTGAGATGAGCAGGGGGCGGAACATTATGGACAAGTAGTACCCCACGCACCGATCAGCGACATCAAGTCATGGATGTTAACCACGCCATCACCATTGATGTCTTGGGGGCACGACGGGCAACCAGCATCAGCGCACAGAATCGAGGGGTTCCATGTCCCTCCGCTTTGGGTGCAGGCATCTTCAATCGTCCATATACATGTGTTGCCCACACAGCACGCGCCGAACGGGCGACAGCATGCCGTCTCTGAATCGTCGCAGGTTGATCCATCCCCTTGCCATGAGCCCATTGGCATGTCGTTCACGCACTTCTCACGCGTCGTTTCAGCGCAGAGGAAACAACCAGTCTGGAGGTCGATATAGCAGCAGGCCCCATGCTCGACCGGATCGCACTCAATGATGTCCGCATCACAATCAAGGTCAGCCCAGAACTGTCCTAACAAATCATCGCAGTTACAACGTGACGTATAGAAACACCACTGTTCACCATCGCTATTGGATACACAGCACGCGCCCATGTCGGGGTACTCGCCTTCACACTCGTAATCATCGCCGGCATAGATCCCGCCATATGAATTACACAGAGCTTCGGTGATGTACTGCATTACCCACATGCCCGAATCAGGATCTAGGAAGCAACAACATCCTTCTGGATCAGGTTCGCAGGGTGCTTTCGAACAACTGATGCCTTGATAGAATATTCCGCCTTGTACTTCAGTGCAGTCACACTCTGCTGTATACACGCATCCCCCATCGGGCAAACAACACGCACCCATGGCGGGCGACGCACTATTGCAGGGCACACCATCACCGGAATAGAATCCCTGATACGCGTCGCAATCAGTGCTTGATATTTCTATTGTGACCCAACCAGTTCCATCAAAGAAACAGCAGCACCCTTG
>JASMLG010000108.1 GCA_030748805.1 Phycisphaerales bacterium
CAAACGCTCAATAGTGCTTAGTTCTTTCCTTTCAACGTACTTTGTCAATGGACCGCCGTTCACAAATTCCATCGCAATAAATGGCCGCTCAATGTTCTCGTCATCTGTCCATACTCCAGATTCAAAAATTTGTGCGATACCTGAGTGCGTCAGTCGAGCGAGCGCATCGGCTTCATACTTAAAACGCCTTCTTGCTGTTTTTGAAAACCTGTTGCCTCTAATTATTTTTAGTGCAACTCTTCGCTTAGGAGATTGCTGCACTGCTTCGTATGTAATACCCATTCCACCTTCGCCTAGAACACGGACAATTTTGTACCCTGAAATATTCTTGGGATGTGGTTTTGGAGATCCAACAGTTGTCAAGTGCGCTTCGCCTGCTGCAGAATCAATAGTTGGCAGATCACTTAAATCTAAGGGGCTATCTGCTCTATCTGAACTTTGGGATTGATGGTGGTGCAATATAGATCTGATCTCTTCAAGAAGTGCCTTGTTATTTCCACACTCTTGGATCAAAAACTGATCCCGCAATTCTGATGGCAATTCAATCGCTTCTTGAAAAAGTTTTTGAAGTTTTTCTTGTTTGTTCATCGTTATTAGCCTTATCTTAGATTATAAACAAGGTCCCCAGTTACCTACCACCTCGAGAAGATCAGTTACATTCACAATACCATCGCCGCTGATGTCGGCAGGCGAGTCGGTTAAGCCCCACTGGTCAATCACTGCAAGCAAATCGCTCACATTGACATATCCATCACCGTTGATGTCGGGATTGCAAGTGTTTATATCGCCAAGTAAATTTGTTTGTTCTAAAGTACCCGCTGGTTCACCACGAATGCCTTCCGCGCCGGCTGCTCCACCGACAATCCAGTCGTCGTCTTCGTCCTTACCGTTAAGCCCACCACTTGTTATCTTTCCGGGTGGATTACCAGAGTTCATAATTTGTTTCGACCAAGTTAAACCGGTAAGTGAACCGACAAAACCACCAGTCGCACCATCGTTTCTCAGAAGTGTTAACGGTGAAATCGTGGAGTCGGGTGCGGTCATCACAATGTCTTTATCACCATCGTAGTCAGCATCTATTGCAACAATGTCTTCCACTGGTACCGATACTCCAAGAGGAATCAAATCGTCAAAACCATCACTCTCTGCAGCATTTCCTTGGAACAAGTAGATTGCTTCCGCTTCATCAGATGAAACCATTAAATCGATTTGTCCATCACCACCATCAGCGTCAAGTTCGACTGCTTCGATGGTGACGGTGTTATTGCCGGCAAGTTCAGAGATCACCTGCAGTGAGCCGCCAGAAGTTGCACGGTGAACTCTACCGTATCGTGTACCCCCTACAAATCCCCAAGATGAACTTTGATCGCCGCCATCTACGCAAGTGGGTGGATCGGGTTCAGAGGAATTGTCGGGTAGTTGATAATCGGGTATTTCAAGCCATGGACCAGTGCTCATCGTGTCAGAGACATCAAGCAAAACTTGGTAACCGTTATTGACTCCATTAACACCAACCACCGCATCAAGATCCGTATCACCATCCCAATCTATTGCCGCCACGCATGTGATCGATTGTCCGCTGCCAGGCACGCTAATTGTTAGCACATCAAAGTAGAGTGAGCCATCAATGTCTTCCATAGTCAAGAGCACGCCAATCGAATTGTCAGTCGAGTTTGCTACGATTAGATCTTCGCGGCCATCACTGTTTAGATCACCGGCATCAATACTGACTGGATCGTTTCCTACATTTGCAATTAGACCGTCAATGGGAGTAGGTATGCCGTCTTCGGAAACGCTATAGCAAGCTACACCACCGGGCGTTCCTCCGAACAACACCGCAACTTCATCACGTTGATCGCCATCAGCATCAAATGAGATTATGTCAACTGGCGGACTGTCTAAGTCACCAGAAAACGGATTGTCAAAGTTTGCGCCTTCAACTCCGATCACCTCAGCAGCCACCTCAGTGTCACCACCACGAAGTGCAGGGTGTTGAATGAGTTGAAGACCAAGCCCCTCGGGCATTGGTGGAAACACAATGCTATCGAAGTTTCCAGCTAGAGTAGATGCTTGTGCAAGTGGGATGACATCACCCAATTGCGAACCAGAAAGACTGCCGGTGTTGTTTGAGACAACTAATCCTCCCATCAGATTGATTGATTCACTCGCATTTAGCGATGAAGATGTATCTATAGCATCAATGTCAAAGGAGATTGTTCCGTCTGGGGATAGGAATGTTGAGCCAGTCACACCACAAGTTGATTCTGCGCTAAAGGCTAGAGCGCTGAGATCTTCTATATACATCTCATCAGAGGTGTTTGTGCCATTGAAGACAAGTTGGGTGTAATAGGCAAAGATTCCATTAGCATTCGGCGATTCGTTTCCACTCATTATGCAATCTGTAAGTTCAAGAATATCGGTGTAACCGATATATATGGCGCCTCCGCCAGTATAGTCGCCCTGAGTAACGGTATTGTCATAAAAAGAACAGCTGACAAAAGATGCATTGCTACTGACAGAGCAAGTAAACCCTCCACCATCAAAAATGGCAGTGTTGTTTGTGAATGTGCAGTTAGTGAATTCTGAACCTGAATCAAGCGACTGATAAACTCCACCGCCATGGTAAGCATTGTTGCCCGTGAACTCGCACCCTGACAACACCAGTGAAGCTTGACTACCCCACGTTTGCATTACAGACAAACCACCACCATTTTTCGAAGAATTGTTTGTGAAAGTACAGTTTGTCAAAACTGCAGGAACGTATTGTATCGCTATACCACCGCCCCAGTATCCAGAATGGTTATCCTCAAACACACAATTCGTCAAGGCAGCGGTAGCACCACTAAGGAAAATCCCACCACCCATTGTTGTTGTGCCAGAGGCTGTATTGGTTACAAAATTACAGTTTTGAATTGTTATGTGACCTTGAGCCCATAAACCAGCTCCATCTGACTCTTCTCCTTCCACATAACAATTTGAAATAGTGAAGCCATCGATAACTCCCGTACCCCCTAAATGGAGAACCCCTCTTCGTGAACCCTGACCGTCAATAATGGTAACCTCAGGACCATCGGTGCTGCGTATTGTCAAAGTCTTGTAAGAAAAGTCGACTACTTGATTGCTATTGGAAGTATATGTACCAGGAGATACAACAATCTCATCAAAATCAGAAGCAGCGTCCACCGCAGCTTGGATCGTTGCATATTCTTGTGGAACAAGCAATGAAATTGGGCATTCGTCTTCAACCATGCTACCACCACCGTCAATCCAGTCACCGTAGATTTGGTCTGGAGTATTGCCGCAAAGCATGCTGTACCTGAGTACGAATTGACCACCAGTTTCCAAAAGCCCTCCTCCAAAATAAATGGCAGTGTTTTCTGTGATTGTGCATTCATTGATATCTACATGGCTATTCGTTGCAGATATTCCACCACCTAATTGAGCCGTGTTATTTGAAATGTTACAGTTGTTGAGCGTTGAGTCACTGTTTGAAAAATGTATTGCACCGCCCGAAGGGGCATCGTTGTATTCAAATATGCAGTTCGTTATCGTGGGAGCAATCTCTGCAGGTTCCGTAGCTTGACATAGCATGCCACCACCAGACTGGTTTGTGCTTCCTCTGGTAATCGTAAAACCTTCAATGACCGTATTGTTTGTTTCGTCGAATGATATGAAGATTCCACGGGAAATATTTTCGCCATCGATAATCGTTACATCAGACCCATCGCTGCTGTGAATCCAGAGTTGTTTCTCTATGAATACGACTTGTGTTTCTATGAGCGGGTTCCCAGAACTCGTGTACGTCCCCGGCATCACAATAATCTCATCACCATCACTTGCAGCATCTACCGCTGCTTGAATGTTGTCAAAGTCCGCCTTGCCATCATCATCGACAGTCCACGTGGTAGCAAAAGAAAAACTACCAGTGACGAGGATGAACAGTAAAATAGATTTAATTTTCAACATGTCCCTATCTCCAATTACGCTGCCTCCGCAACTTTTAATTATGACACTAATAACCTTTTTTTGCAAGAATAATCCACTATTTCAATTGTTTATCAGCTCTAAACGCTGATTCTCACGTGTTAAGGGCAAACACCCCAATTCCCTACAATAAAGAGCCAGTCCGAAACATCTGCCATTCCATCATTGTTGAAGTCCACTGGCGAATTTGAATAACCCCGCGCTGCGATGAGTTCAATCTGTACAAAGTAACCCGTAACCAATACACGACACGATAGGATTGACTTTCTCAGTTAATAAATCCTTTCTGGAGCCCTCGCTCCTTTTATCTCTTAATAACATGCGTCTTTATAACTGGGACACCAATAAAAATCAAAGATAAAATGAGAATGGAGGAAAAAGAGCGTTATTAGACAAAAAATGAGGGATACTCAAGGTTATTTCTTAATTTGTTGAATCTTCTGGTAGCAGTTCGCGATACTTTTGGGCTTCTTCTGGCTTCTCCCAAGCTTCATAAAGGGAGATAGCCAAATTTACTGCATCGATTGTCTCAGAATTTTCTATACCATAAACTTCTTTGTTTAATTCAATACATTCAATTGCAAGGGGTTCCGCCTCATCATACTTTTGAAGATTAATTAGGCAATTTGTAAAATCATACAGTGCATACAAGGTGTACTGATGTCTGTCCGTTAATTTGTGACGTCGACGTTCAAGAGACTCACGATAGAAAGGTTCCGCTTCTGCATACAACCCCTGCCTTTTATACCACGCAGCCATATTTCCAATTGATAGCAAAGTATTTAAATGGTTATCTCCAAGCGTTTTGCGGTTCAGTGCAAGTGATTCAAGCAAATAGGGCTTCGCCTCATCGTACTTTTCTTGTCTCAGGAGCAACGAACCCAAGTTGTGGATGGAAATCAATAAGTGTGGATGTTCCTTCTGCAACACTTTGCTTCTCAATTCCAACGCTTCACGATAATATGGTTCTGCAATGCTAAAGTGTCCTTGGTCCTCTAACAGCGAACCCATATTATTGATTGATAGCAATGTGTCTGGATGTTCATTAGAAAGCGTCTGGCGTCGAATATCTAACACTTTTTGGTAATACTTTTCCGCTTCAGCATATTTGCCTTGCTTATGGAAGAAATATCCTAAGTTATTCATTGAGTTCAAGGTTCTCGGGTGTTTCTCACCTAGAACACGAAGTCTTGTGTCCAGCGCCTCTTTATAAAATGGAAGCGCTTTTTCTGGATCCAATACCTGAAGCAAATTACCCATGTTGTTGATTGAAATAAGAGTCTCTGGATGTTCATTGCCAAGAATGCGCCTACTGATTTCCAATTCTTCGCTGATATATCGCATTGCATCTTCATAGTCATCATTTAAATAGAATGCTGCTCC
>JASMLG010000109.1 GCA_030748805.1 Phycisphaerales bacterium
TGCCAAAAGATAAACGCCCTTCAAAGGGCGTCATCTTCGGAGTTGGATTATTCTCTGCGTTAGTCATTGCAATCTCGACTGCAATTGTACTTATATATACTTGATGTTACGGTCTGCCGCCACCATCACTACCGCCTCCACCATGTACTCCGCCATTACGGAAATGATCACGAATCGCTTGACGTTCTTCTTCGCTAATTTCACCATTTCCGTCTTTATCGAAGCGATTCATAAACTCTTCTCGCCCACCTTCAAAACCGCGATTACCACCACGATTGCTATCAGCAGAACCTCGATTGCCACCCCATCTATCTTGACCACCTTCACGTTCTGTACGTTTTTCAAGTCCTCCGAGCATTTCTATTTGTTCCTCTGTCAACAACATCCTCAACTGATTGAGATAATCTTCTTCAACGTCCCTCTTATGATCCTCTGATTCCTTCATAGGACTTTCCGTACGTTCAGAAGAACCACCTGACATTCTCTGAGCAAAACGATTCATCCTATCTATTTGTTCTTGGGACTCCCACCTGTGGGTTGCAGAGTATATTTGTTCATTTGCATAAGCGATGTCTACAGTCATTGCCTCGTAGATTTCATTAATTGCTTCAAGAATTTCTGAATCTAAATCTTCAATTTCCATCGCAGCTTTGAATGCCCTGTCTGTTCGGGTAGGTCTATAAATTCTTGGATATCCTTTATTCTTAGCGTAAGCATCAAATTGCTTGGCTTCTTCCTCGGGTAGCAACATCACAATGTTTTCAATTGCCAAATCGTTGAGATCTCTTACCGCTTCAGCTAGTTTAGCTTGCGCTTTCATTACCGAAATGCCAGAGTCAATATCCAATGTCCTCATAGATAACATAAGTACCCCTTGATTTTCAACCATGTGGTTATCTCTTGTGCTAAGAGCTGTGGTTACATTTGTATCCCATTCGGAAATGGCTGGTAGCAATTGCAATAAAGTATCGTCATCATAATCCTGTTGTTCAACTAAAGACATCACATCAACTTTTTCACCACTTAATCTACCTCGTGGCAACAATCGATCTCGCAATAATTGACGTTTAAGAGGAGGCCAAAATTCCTGCTGATCTTCTGTCAAAATAACTTCGAGATCCGCTTCGAATTCTTCTCTCATCTGTTTTTTTATTCTTAATTGGTCTTGCATCAACAATGCTGCTTCTTCGAACGCTGTTTGGCTTTCAGGAGATTGCAACTGTTCAACACGATTTTGTCGCATTTCTTCTCGTATCGATTCCAATTCCTTATTAAGTTTTTCTTGTAATTTTCCTATTCCCTCTTCGTCACCCAATTTCTTAGTGGATTCAAGTTTCTCACGAAGTTCTCTGGATTTTGTTCTTAATTCTTGAGATCTCTGCCTTGCAGGATTATTCTCATCTCCACGCATTGATTGAAAGGACGCCCCGATTCCTTCTTGGTTTGCTTCACTCATTTCACGAAAGGACTCATCGTAGTCACGTAGTATCTGCTCGACAATCATAACTTGTTCATCAGTAAGGTTTAACGCTTCGTCAAAACGCTGTAAATCGCGAAGCATATAGTCAGGAGTGTTACCTCCTGCAGACATCATGCGCGAAAACCCACCTCCCTGAGCCACCGCAATCGTAGGCATAGCTGTAATGACTATCAGCAGAGTTAACTTAACAATTATGTGTGTGATTAAGGACATTTTGGTCTCCAATTGCTGTTTTTTAGGGTTTTTAATCTGTTGCATAACGAACATAAAAGGTGAATATGGCAGAAAAATTCAATTTCATTAAGAAAATCTTTGGGTTGCTAAAGTAAGAATATACCCTCATAGTGAGAAATAGTGGGTTTGTGACCGTTTATTCGTACAGCAATTAAATCCACTCTAAGTTCACAAGAATGTTTAATCGCTGTCGAATTTAGCCGTTTGGCAACCCTGAGCATAGCTGTACGCTTTTTCTTGGTAAGCGTACTTTCAGGTTTTTTTAAGGCATCCTCAGTTGTTCTTACTTCAACAATCGCTAATATCTTCTCACATGGACTAACGGCAAGGATATCCAACTCATCATTTCCAAAACATAAATTCTTTGCAATTAATCTCCACCCCAATCTTTTTAGATATCGCCTTGCTGTCGCTTCTCCACGATTTCCAATTTTCTTACTTGCATTTACATGCTCAGATCTAGTCAGAACTGTTGTAATAACGTTCTGCAGCAATGCTAGCAAGCTCCTTTGCCATTTTATCAAGTTCTTCAATACTGCCTTCTCCCCAGAGTGAGTCAACAAATCTAATCCTTTCCCTATCGTAGTACTTGGACCATAAAAAATCGTGTACAGCCATCTGGATACGTTTGTTGTATAACGAGATTGGTGGAACTACATCAATCACCGAAAGCCAATAGATCGTTGATTTGAATTCAAACGGTTCTATGTACTCTCCCATGCTCGCGCCCATAAGGGCGCTCCTAAACGCATCTGGGATGTCCTTTATTCTATCTATATCATCCAGACCCGCCGAACTACATTCACAAACAGTCCAAAACCCCCCATCTTCTTCTCCTATTTGAGTTGCTACTTCGCTAAATGTGAGACCTTTATCGAATAACTCTTTTACAATTTGAACTTTGGGGCTATCGACAGATAATTTAATCCTACCCAATATAATATGTGGAAAGGCAAGACTAAATTCTTCTTCACCATATAAATCTTCAACGATGACATCTCTCAATGCAGTTTTTCTTTGCAACTGATCTACTATATAGTTGGTTCTTGAATCGTTCTGATTCGTTTGGTCAACCGATTCTACATACTCAATAGAATCAAACTCTCTGACAATATCTCGCCATTTAACGTTAACTTTTGAGCGTACTTTTCTGTTGTAAAGGGTTTCAATCAAAAAGCGTTCACGGCTAACACGAAGAAAATCATCCACTGAAGAATCCAAGTCCTCAAATGCTTGTTGTGACCTAGCTTCGCTACCTCCATAAGTAGAAGCAAGACCACGTCGCATCTGGTCAACCATTGCAACAAGTCCCATTTCCACTCTCTCTGGTATAGCGCTCATTGCCTCAGAAAGCAACAAGTAATGCTCCACGATGTCATACAAATCACCTTCACGAATAGTCATACCCATTGATTCATTTTTTCTATAGAGCTGCTGTTCAATAACTTGTTCGTATTGAAGTTTGTGCATTTTATTTTCGCCTGGTAGAGGAATAGCAATTGCCCTATATTTATCTGCATGCAGATCTAAAACCTCATTTGCGTATATTGGTCTGCCGTTCACATGACCTATTAATGAATCGACTGTCAGCCATTCGCCAGCTTCTCCAAGGATAGATTCTTCTTCTAAATACCCAATATCTGAAGCAATCAGCCCCTCACCTATTTCTGTTTCTTCTGTATCAACAATCAACTCTTCATTTTCTTGAGAAACTCCAACCTCATCTATTACTTCAATTTCCTGAACTGTGTTAACAAAGTCAGATGGCTGAATAATCTCTACTTGTTCTGTTATAACAGATAAACCTGAAGAACAACTACCAGAAAGCAGCAATAAACTAATTGATAAATATCGGTACATATTGTCCGACATTGTAAGGTCGAAAGTAACGTATAATGCCCAATTACGAAATTTCTCTTAAAACTTTTTGGAGTCAACATGACAACCGAACAAAATAACGAATCCACTGAAACTCCTAGTATTCAAGTAGATAGCGACTGGAAAGCAGAAGCCCAAGCAGAAAAAGAGCGCCTCACTGCAGCCGAGCAGAAAGTTGAAGAGAAGGCAAAGAAGCAAGAAATGCCTGAAGCAAATTTTAGAGGTCTTTTAGGGGTTCTTGCCTCACAAGCACTTATGGGGCTTGGGATGCACCAAGACCCTTCTGGCAAAGGAGTTATGGTTGACCTCGAAGGATCAAAATTTGTAATTGATTTAATTTCTATGCTTGAGGAAAAAACTCAAGGAAACATTACTGACGAAGAGTCCAAAGAAATCAAACAGTTACTTCAAGAATTACAATCACGTTTTGTCCAAATAGCACAATTAGTTGCTTCCCAGCAAGAAGGTGCCGCTTCGACTACAACTGATACACCAAGCGGAATCATAGATCCAACTGCCTAAAATTTTCAACTCCTCTTATAAGGTGTGTGCTGAGAAATTGACCTATGTTTGATATCACTGGGCGATTCTTTTCTCTCTAACACCAAGAGCAATTAATTCACACTACTACAAAATAGTTTGAGTCGTCTACAAACTTATTTTGTGCTAATTAGCCACCTGAGTGCATGGTCACAATAGCCAAACGTAAATTAGGCGAAATGCTATTAATGCGAGTAGGCAGTATTGAGGTACGAGCAACCACTTCGGAATGGTCTTTACCCAAATAATAGGAAGTAAAAATGCCCAAGTTAGCAAGAATCGATCAAACACAAATCCACGTGTAAACGAATAGAGCAGCCATCCAAAAACCAATGACCAAAAAGTAATTAACCCTATTACTTCACATCTCTTTCGTAGGTGCCAAAGTCCAGCTAAACCAGCAAGCCCAATCCCAGCAAGAATTGACAAGACGAATTGGCGAATACCACCTGATTGTGACATCGATTTGACATAAGACGCAGCGATTCCTTGAAATCGTTCATTTGAAGACGGATCAATATAATCGATTGCAGGAACTGAAAGATCTGGCATTGCAACCCATACAATCATTATTCCAGATACGAAAGAAATGACTATTAGAACTTTACTCTTAGCTATTCGCCAACCCTCAATAGCAAATATCCCTACAAACGGGACCATTGCAGCGGCAAGGTAAGACAAACTTTCTAATCGAAATCCCAAGCCATGTAATGCTTGATAGTCAGAACTAACAAGACCTCCCCATCTCATCCAAAGTGGTACACGAAGTAATCCTGCCAAGATACTAGCAACCCACCAAGGCCAGCTGCTTTTTCCTTGCAAAGCAAATGCTGCAAAGCAGATACCGCCAGTTAAAGCAACTATATGGATTCGACTATGCAGTGCTACTGCTACCACAAGACCGTAAAGAATTGGAGCAATAATCTTTCTAGATTTGCTTGCTCCTTCTTCTAAACTCCATACAAACAAGCCAACAGCAAGCAAAGATAAAAGCAGAAATGAAACTTCACCCATCACTATTTCACTTAAGACAGAGTTGTATGGGAGTAACAACCAACCAAGTGCTACTAACATTAAACTCTTGCGATACAACGAACAACGAACTGCAATCCAAATCAAAATTGCTAAACCAAGGACAGAGCACCAAACACTTACAAGTCTCAAGTCGTTTAAAGAACCACCAAGAATCTTCCCAAAAAATGCATAAGGCCAAATCATCGCTGGACCCTTTGTTTCTTGAAAGTCAATTGCGGTTTCTACTGACCACCCCTGTTCGATTAAATTGTTTATTGGAACAGTAATATATTTTTCATCAAAGACAACCCCCTTGTTAGTTATTCCAGAAAACCATCTTAAGCCAGATAGCACAATAATAACTAATAGAATCGCACCCAAAGGCCAGAACAAGTTGGATTTGGTCTCACTCATTTCTACAGCACATTATGTTTAAATAAGAGTCGCGTGGACAAGAACTCAGTATTTCATCTATTGTTGACTTGCATACTTTTCCTGACGTGTCGTCGACAATTGTAAAAGTAAAACCAAGCCCTTTTAGCCAATCCAATAATTCCTCAGCACTTGAATCAGCTTCTTCTAATTGAGCTGGTGACAACTCCCAGATAACTTTTATATCTTTATTTTCGGTTAACACCCTACACATTCCAAGGAACGCAGCATGCTCTGCACCTTGAACATCCATTTTTATTACATCAACTTTATCACCAACGTTGAAGAAATCATCTAAAGTCGTACATTTTACTTCGATTGTATTTCGCCCTCCACCATGAAACAGTTGATGATCTCCAGTGTTAAACATCGACAAATGCAAACTGACGGGATTTGAAGAATCAGAAACTGCCGATTGTATTGTTTGGATATTATTTCCCATTGAGTTTCTTGAAATGTTTTCACATAACATCGAATAATTATCCGGATGTGGCTCAAATGCTATTACTCGTCCCGAATCGCCAACCCATTTTGCTGCAGGCACTGAAAATAACCCTACGTGAGCTCCAATATCTACAAAGGTCATCCCCTCTGACAAAAGCGACTTTAATGTTAATGTTGTAACTGGCTCATACTCTCCAGTTGATTCTGCTTCAAGCGTTACACCGAAGTCGCCACTAGGTAGAACAAAAACCAATCCGCATCTTCTCAAAGTTCCTGCCTGCTTAATTTTTAAAAGACAAACAGCGACTGCACGAATAGGAGGACAGTGTTCCAAAATTGGTCGAATCATTGGTGCAAGACGGCGTCGCAAAGATCCAAATGTGCTTGATTTACTCATCTTATTACTGCAGATTGGTATCGGCCATCGCTCCTTCTTGCATTAACAATCCAGACACTACAGTATCTGTGAAAAGTATCCCATCTGGAGTTAGTGCGAGTTTCCCATTTCTCCACTGCAACCAACCTTCTGAAATATATTTATCAATGACAGTTTGCCGCCAACAATTTGTTGATCGACATATCAGATTATCAACCAACTCCTTGTCCATCCCATCAGTAATTCTCAATCCCATCATAAACATTTCACCTATCTGTAATTCCCCACTTAATTCCTCAACATTTTCAATAGGTGGCAAACATTCCGAGTTCAAATAACTTGTTAACTTTGAAACATTCCTCCATCTAAGACCATCAATATGACCAGCTGCTGATGGACCAAATGCCCACCATGATTCGTTCTTCCAATAAGACAAATTGTGAACGCATTCAAATCCTTCCTTTGCAAAATTGCTAATCTCATATTGCACATACTTATTAGCTCGCATCACATCACCCACTAACCTAAACATATCCGCCTCGACATTGTTCTCAACTCTTTTGATTTTATTGTCCCTCAGACGGTTATACATTGGAGTGTTGGGTTCATAAGTCAACGCATAACAACTTAAATGCTTTGGGTTCATCGACATTGCTTTATTAAGATCTGATTCAACTTGATTAATTGTTTGATTTGGTATTCCGTAAATCAAATCAAGATTAAGGTTATCTATCCCTGAATTGTTTAATTCTTCTACAGCAGCAAATACACTGCTTGGTTCATGCCACCGTTCCAATGTCTTCAACAACTTCTTGTCAAACGATTGGGCACCAATACTAACTCTGTTTACTCCATTTTCAACCATTAACTTTGCAATCTCTGGGGTTACCGTTTCAGGATTCGCTTCAACTGTAAACTCAACATCAGCTTCTACTGGGAGATTATTATTAACGGCGTCTAGCAATTCCTTGAATAATTTAGGTGACAGAAGAGTAGGTGTTCCACCGCCAATAAAAATCGACTTCAATTGGTTCATACGGTGACCAACGAATTCCAGTTCTAATTCGAGACGCTTAACAAACGCACCATGGAGTTCTTGCTCTCCCAAAACACTATAAAAATCGCAATAATTGCACTTATGAAAGCAAAATGGAATATGAATGTACGCACTTTTAACTTGAGAAACTCTGTCTATGCATAATTTAGAAGTCAATTCAGACCCAATTTTAGAAAAATTCTCTTGTGGCTCCTTCTCCGTCTTGGTAAACTGGGTAAGAGGGGTATGGTTGGGGTTGGTCTTGTTCACTGGGGTATCTTAGGGCAGAAGGCAACACGCTATGGCAATTCAATTACAAATGACTTACAAGGATGGCACAAGTCGAACTTTCGAATTGGATCAAGATCGTACTACTATCGGTCGTCGTCGTTCGTGTGATTTGCATGTTTCTTTGCCTTCTATAGCTCCACTCCACTGTGAAATCACCATTAAAGATGGAAAACCAATACTCTTGAATCGTGACCCAGATGCCGACACATTCCACAATGACCATGTCGTCAGTTCTGCACCACTTGAGGACTCCGATCGAGTTCGTATTGGCCCAGTCGAATTTACAGTCATGATTAACGATGACGAAACCATAATTCGCCGCCACTAATCGCTAGAATACACTCATGAAAACAGTGCAGAACACCGCAATCGTAGGTCTTCAGTGGGGAGACGAAGGCAAAGGGAAAATCGTTGATTTACTTACAGTTAAACATGATGTCATTGTTCGATACAACGGCGGAGCAAATGCTGGACACACTGTGGTAGTAGGCGACGAAAAGTACGCGCTTCACTTGATACCATCAGGGATTTTATATGAAGATAAACAATGTGTAATTGGTAATGGTGTTGTCGTCGATCCTGTCAAACTTATCGAAGAAATAGAAACCCTCCGCGACAGAGGAGTCGAAGTCGGGAGCAACTTGAAAATTTCAAATCGCGCTCACGTTGTAATGCCCTATCATAAAGAACATGATGCGGCACTTGAACGTAAATTATCTCAAGTTGCGGGCAAAGGTGACCAATCTATTGGAACTACAAAACGCGGCATAGGCCCTGCATATGCTGACAAGGTCCATCGTGCAACTGCAATCCGAATAGGAGACCTGCTGCATTACGATTCACTTTTAGACAAATTAAAAATCACTTGTTCAATTCGTTGTGCAGAACTTACTGCTCTTGGAGTTGATGCTCCCCCACTTGATCCACTCGCACTTGCAGACGAGTTTTATGAATATGGACAATTACTTGAACCACACATAACCGATACCGTTTATGAACTCCATGAACTTTCTGAGAAGGGGAAATCAATACTTTTTGAGGGAGCTAATGCTTGTTTACTTGATATTGACCATGGGACATTCCCATACGTAACAAGTTCAAATTGCTCTGCTCTTGGTATTCACGCTGGAACTGGTCTGCCTGGAAAATATGTTAGTAATGTAGTTGGAATCATGAAGGCATATAGCACTAGAGTTGGCGCTGGTCCATTCCCTAGTGAAGATCTTGGGGAAATTGGCGAACGAATACGAGAGCGTGGCAACGAATATGGAACAACAACTGGCAGACCAAGACGTTGCGGTTGGCTAGATTTGGTTGCTGTCAAATACTCATCGATGATTTGCGGAGCAACCTCAATCGCCTGCATGTTGCTTGATGTTTTGAGTGGTTTTGATGAACTAAATATTTGTGTGGGTTACAAATTACCTGACGGTTCAACAAGTTTGAGATTTATTCCTGACGCTAGATTACTTGCTCATGCAGAACCAATATTTAAAACATTTTCCGGATGGGGCGAAGAAATTGACGAAGTTACATCGCCTGATAAATTACCTGCGAATGCTAGAGCATATCTAGATTTCATTTCTGAATATCTCGACTTGCCAATTTCAATTGTAAGTGTTGGGCCAAAACGTTCTCAAACTGTCATTTAACAGCGCCAAACTTCCTCGTTCTTCTTGCATAATCAACAATTGCTGCGTCAATGGAGTTACTATTAAAGTCAGGCCAGCATTGATCTGTAACGTATAGTTCTGAGTATGCAATTTGCCAAAGCAAAAAGTTTGAAATCCTCATTTCACCCGCTGTTCTTATTAAAAGGTCGGGGTCTGGAATGCCTGCAGTGTAGAGTCGATTTTCAAGTTCTTCTTGATTAACATCAGAACCATCTTCAACAAGTTTTTTAATGGCATGTAGCAATTCACTTCTTCCTGAATAGTCGAGTGCCAAACCAACAGTTAGGTTTTCTCCTTTTGATGTCTCATCAACCGCTTTGTCTAAAGCTTCTATAACCTCCTTAGAAAACTTATCCCTACTCCCATAATGGCACAATTTGATTCCTTGCTCAATAAGTTCAGGGACTTCTTTTGATAGTTGCAGCAATAATAATTCCATGAGCGCGTCAACTTCTGAAGAGGGACGCGACCAATTCTCAGTTGAAAAAGAGTATAAAGTCAAATAAGAAACGCCCAATTCCGCACATCTCTGAACAACATGTTTAACACTTATTGCCCCTGCCGCATGACCCTGCGTACGTTGTAATCCTCGCGACTGTGCCCATCGACCATTGCCATCCATTATTATTGCAATGTGTTCCGGTATATTTTGTTTTGGAACTAGAGATTCTTTCATTAACACATTCTATCAAAGACAAAGGGCGTGGTTTTAAAACCACGCCCTTTGGTTTGTGAACAAAATCAATTATGGGCAAATACCCCAAGCACTAACAACTGCAAGGACATCTGTCACATCGACTAAACCATCACCGTTAACGTCACCTTCACAACTTGTTGGGCATTCAACAATTTCACAATGTGTTGTAGAATCAAAAGTACCTAGAACTGAAGCACATTCATCTTCGTGTAACATTAAGCAACCGCCATTGATACAGCATGCACCAATCATTGAGCCGCCATCACACTCAACATATTCGCAAAGCACACCAGGTCCATGCCAATCGCCCCCCTCATTGAAACAAACATCCTCCGGAATCATGAAGCACATATTCTCTACGCAGCATGCGCCATCTTCTGGTTCGCCGCAATTTACATCTCCACAATGAACTCCGATACCGGCAAATTCACCACCAAGTTTCATACATGTCATCGGAAGTACTTCTTCGCAGAAGCCATCGATACAGCATGCACCAATTTCTTCGTTAACACATTCGACAGCATCGCAACTTGTATTGTGCCATTGTCCACCTTCCTGCAAGCAGTGCTCTTCTGTAAGATCAAAGCACATGTCATCTAAGCAGCATGCACCGTTTCCACTACCAGAACACTGAGCATCTTCACATGAGCCGCCTACCCAGATTCCATTGCTCATGTAGCAGTCTTCCATTCCGATCATTTTACACTCACTATCAAAACAACAGGCTCCGACTGTGATGTCATCACATTCAACCATGTCGCAATCCAATCCATGCCATTGTCCACCTTCCTGAGCACAGTGCTCAGGTGTCAACATAATGCAATCTGCACCAATACAACAAGCGCCTTCTTGGCCACTACCATCGCAAGAATCGTACGCGCACTCGGTACCTTCACCATGCCATTCACCACCGTGCTGGACACATGATTCTTCAGGTTCTTCCATGCATTGTCCATTGAAACAGCAAGCACCAAATGCTCCTCCACCACCACAAGTATCATTTCCACAAACTGAGCCAGCGCCCTGCCACTGACCACCATTCATTTCACAAATATCTTGCGACGTAGAGTCAAAACATTGTCCCTTCGCACAGCATGCACCAAGATCATCATTCCCACCGCATGCATCGCAAGTAGTACCTTCACCCTGCCAATCGCCGCCGAGTTTGATACAGTAATTTTCTGGTCATTACTGACCTCCTTTGATGTAATTCTAACCCACCTTAGCTCACTGTCCTAAATACTAGGATCACCTCTATACTTTTCATTCCATTTCTCCTTTTAATGACAATTTTCAATATCTTAGATTGCAAAACTTTGATTCTTATGCTCATAGCATATCGCCAAGCAGTTCCAAAATAAAATGAAAATCGATTTGTATTCGAATTAACTTCGATTTCTTGACCTACGGCCATTTTTACATAAAAAAACCCGCCCCGTACGTCATTTGCGGATGAGCGTGGCGAGACGGGCAAAAATAGCAATCTAAATATTAGTTGGGTAATTTCTCAAAATACAGAATCTTTGGCTTGTCTGCAGGGGTGTTGACATTACTGCGATCTACCAACAAGACATACCTACTGTCGTCAACGATGTATTTGAGGTCAGTTGCATCCCATTTTCCGTTAATCGGGTTCTTTTTAAATGTACGAATGCGCATGTGTACAGTAAACATATCACTTCTCGTTGTAATCAGGTTAGAGATACCTGCTTGCAGCATATTCATCTCTTCAGAATCACCGCTAACACCGTCACCAATCATTGGATCCTCTACGTAATATTCTCTAGGGTTCACATCGATACTCAACGGAGCACCTACACCGGTTCCTATCCAGTCCGTACCAGAACCAACATTCTCAGAAAACGGTTCAAGAGCAGCAAAATCAATACGCCACGAGTCCTCATCTTTGATCGATTGATGCAAGTTGATAATGTCCCATGGTTCAACAACATCATCTAACAGAGCAGTTTGTTGCAAAAGACCAATTTCTGAAGGTGAAGAGAAACCACGTGTATCTTTAATTCCAACTCCTGGAGTCAATCCCAAAGTTGCCGAACGTAAACTGTAATAATTATTACTTTCATTAAAGCCAGCAGAATAATTAGGACCACCTGTAAACCCTGTATCAGTCAAAACTGCGTCCCAATTCAAATCGTTGTAGCCACCATTTGCCAAGTCCCTCCATTGGATGATTGATTCAGGAATTAACGAACGGGGGTTCTGGTCATTACCTGAATTGCCAGACGGGTGAACGGTCTTATACATGTGTGGTAATGTGCGGAGCGTCTCAACAGAGGCAGTATTTATGTTTATAAGACCTGGTGTTGTCTTTCCAGAATAACCATGAGCGTTGTAAAAAGAAAACGCATAGGAATCTGATTCAAAATCCAAGTTGTCATCTGGGTCAAGATTTCCATAATTTGGATCTTGTGGATTCGTAACTAATCCACCATCACCATCTAAGTCCGGCCTACCTGAGCCATCGCAAACGAATGAGTCCAAAATTCGGGAAGCAATCGCCTGCCTTGGCCATGGGTTGTAAAGAGAAGCAAGATTATTATTTGAATCAAGACCACTACGTCCATCCATCATAAACGGTGTTGGTAAACTATTTTGACCACCACTTCCCTGTGGAACAAACCGTAACCGGTTGACCTTTTCATCCAGAACTACCTTATTGTTATTGATTGATGCAACCCAAGGCGCATACCAGTCGTTTACGCTTGGATACATAAACTCACTAAAGGTAGTAATTGTGCCTGCATCAAGTTGTGAACCGCCATCAAGTGGCGAATCTGGAAGATTTAAATATGAATTTAGTGCAGTTGAATCGTATGCGCCCTCAATCATGTGACCAAAGAGCCAAACATTTAACAATTCACCTACTTGATCGAAGTCGCCATCCTTTTGCAGCATTTGCATAGGAAACGACATTGGCATATCCGTTTCACTCTTTCCAATAACGCCATCTGAATCTGTATCAAAAAATGCTGGAGTATCAGAAGATGTTTTGTCGCCATCTGCGTCCACTGTTTGACCATACCAACCCTTATCTGGATATGACCATGGTTCTGGCTGCCCATACAATGGGTCCTCTGTTCGGTTCATATCAAAGTAAGTTGGTTTACGAATGCGCATTCCACCTTGAACTTCGCCAGGACTAGAGCCCGGGTCAAGTGGATCGGTTGGAGGGCGATATTCTCCAGCCCGAGGAGACCAAACCTCAACAGTGAACCATGGGTCTGGGCTGTCAGGTAGTAAATCAGGGTCTCCAGAGTCAGGATTACCGTCTCCATTCATATCATCTGGATCACCAGGTTGTGCAGGATAAGAACCGGGTGCATATTCCTTTGTCCAATGGAAGGCAGATGTGTATTTCATTGGATTTGCTTTTGTATATGGGTCACTTACTACAGTTCTAAGTTCATCGCTGCGAATAAAGTCACGAGTTGAAAATACATACCTAGGATTTTTTTCCCAAGCGTCAATTACATCATTATGCCAACCATCCTCTGTAGGTAAATCATTAGCCCATGCGCGAGTAACTCGATCCCACTGAACAAGCAATGTTTCTGTTCCTTCTTGAAATTCAATTCCAGTATCGAGATATCTTCTAAAGACATTTTCATCATCCAAACTATCACTTAGGATATTCCATTCTGCCTCAAGGTCAGTAACGACTCTCTTGTCAAACTTCTCAGATGCATTAGGTGGATCGATGCGATCAACCAGAACACGTTCAACTGTAAAACCAGCTGCTGTTCCATTGTCAAATTTATAGAGCGCTATCCCGTGTTGATTACCTTGGGTCAAATTATCGTAATCGGCTTTACGGCTAGATCCCCAAGCAGTAATTGGAACCTCTTGAATTAAAGTATTAGATACATGATCTAAATTATCGAGATCAAGAAAATCTAACCAGTCATCCTCAAAGTCACGATCACCAATTTCGGGAACAGTAGGAATCGATTGCGGCATCGAATAAAGAATTAAAGTTGCAGGATTCTCGTAAGTAGCAGGAGGCAACTTTAAATCTAATCCACTAAGAACATATTCCTGTCCAAACCACTCAATAGAATAATCGTTTAAATCAATTTCGACATCGAATGGGTTTACCAGTTGTACAACCGAAACCGTTTCTTGGAAATCATCCCACATATATTGTTGTGCAAATTCGTCAACTCTATCGTCAACAATGAAGTTCGCAGTGCAAGGTTCATCAATACATTCTGCATCTTTAATGAACAATCCGCCAATTGCATCGCAACACCCTTCGTCAACAACTTCAATACAACTTCCACTGCCAAAGCAACATGCGCCACCAGCAATACATGGATTTGGAGCACATAGAATTCCATCACCTTGATAAGCACCACCAAGTTCCAAACAAATATCCTCTGGTATATATGAACACTCGGACGGACAAATACAGCACGCTCCACCACATTCTTGACTTTCACATAACTCTCCTGGTCTCCAAGTGCCACCAAGAGTTAACATGCAATATTCTTCAAAGCTTGGAATACTTTGAATGTCTACACATGTTCCACTTTCCAAACAGCAAGAACCACCAGGAGGGTCGCACAAGACATCAGTACAAACTGAACCTACTCCAATAAAAGTACCTGGAGCGTCACCATTATCATCTAAGCCCTCGCATGAGTTTTCAGACATAACATCACAACCGCCTGCCCACAAACAACACGCTCCAATGCATGGCTTTTCACTACACGATACACCGCCATAGAATAAACCACCTAGGTTATTACAAACTGCATCGTTGAGAACCTCAATACAGTGGTCACTTTCACCATTTTCTAAACAGCATGCACCAGTGTTGCATGATAAAGACGAGCAATTACCTCCAGCCCAGTTACCGCCAGCTTCAGTACATGTAATCTGATAAACGTTAATACAACCAAGTGGCTCCATGCAACAAGCGCCAAAATCCCCTAAACCGCAAGGGTCACCTGTTGAACAATCACCAACAATGAATGTTCCACCATTGTCCACACACTCAGCCTGTGACAAATCGTCACACGTATCTGCTATACAACAAGCCCCATTTGAACAAGGAGAAGTATCACACATTCTAAACTCATTAAAGGTGCCACCTTCAGCAGCACAATCAGTTGATGATTTATCTTCACACGTATCATCCGGCAAACAGCATGCACCCAAACAAGGGCTTTGGCTACAGTTAAATCCATCCTGCCAAACTCCACCAAGCGCATCGCAATTACCTTCAATTTCATCGATACAAGTTGCATTATCTAGACAACAAGCCCACTCTGGATCGCATGGATTCTCTGCACAAGAGACCAACTCACCTTGATATTCGCCACCCAAAGTGTCGCAGACCTCTTCTGACACAACATTTTGGCAATAACCTGTTTCAAGACAACATGCGCCACGAATTGAACCTGAGCCACATGGAACCGTTCCGCACAATACTCCGTCCCCCTCATAAGTACCACCTAGAAGAACACATGCTTCGCTCATCACATCAAGGCAACCGCCATCATCTGGATCTTCAGGATCATCCGGAAGGCAACATGCACCTAGAGGAACACATGGGCTTGACTCGCAAAAGGCACCACCACCTATGAAGAAACCACCAAATTCATCGCACATTTCATTCAGCAAATTTTCACACCCACCAGTGCTAAAGCAACACGCTCCACGACATGGATTTGAAGCACAAAACATTCCTTGAATGTAAACACCGTTTAGAGCAACGCAAGTTTCAACAGATACATCTTCACAAACACCCTCACCCAAACAACAAGAACCAAAACATGGGTCTATTTGGCAGTTTTCCCCTGCGAGGAATTCTCCTCCAAGTACTACGCATTCGTCAATCGATTGCACTTCTTGACAAGTTGAACCACTAACGCAGCACACTCCTGCCAAATCACAAGTTGTTCCAGCACATGACATTCCAGTACCCATGTAATTACCGCCAAGATCAGAACAACCGTTCTCACCAATTTCCACGCAAATTGCGTAATCAACACAACAAGCTCCAAGACATGGAGCAACTGCACAGAACTGGTTAAACGAGTAGTTGCCACCCAGAGAATCACATGCTCCTTGACTAACAACGTTCAAACAAGTTCCACTATCAAGACAACATGAGCCAAGCAGGGTGCAACTAGTTGTAGCGCAACTTGTTGAATAATCATCAAAGACACCATCTAACTGAGCACAACTATATTGAGAGACCTCAACACAGGTGCTTTCATTACCGTTAATCAAATCCCTTCCGAGCACACAGCAAGAACCTTCGCATGGTGTATCTTCACAATTGGTGCCATCCCCGAGATATACCGCTTCGTCTCCAAAGTAAAGCACACAATTATCTTCTATTGTGACTATACACCCTCCCTCCGGTAAACAGCAAGCTCCAAATTCGCATACAACAAATTCGCATACTGATTCAACTCCTTGAAAATCTCCGTTTAGGGCGACGCAAGTATTTTCAGAAATAACATCACAATATCCATCTAAACAACAAGCACCGTATTCTATTTTTGTCTCTGCTCCATGAACGTGACCGATAAAGGCCTCTAGGATAAACGGTTGTGCTTCCAAGCCAAGCATCTGGACAGCTTGTTGATTCGGACCTTGAATTGGAGTGTCCTTTACAGCAACTGGCTGAGAAATCAAATCTCCATTTCCCTGACGACCAAGGATTGGTGGAACAATAGCTGCGGACAAAGGTAAAGCCGACCTGGGAGCCCACTCGACTAACCCGTTGTCTGTTACTTCAGAATCAAGGGATGCTTTAAAATGAGTATACGAATGTTGACGCCAATTCGAATCATCGTCTCGATAGGCAAGGAGGTTTGAAGCCAGACCAGCTGCCATCAAACGAGTTTGGTTGTAGTAGTCAACACCAAATGTACCTTGGTTGAACTGAACTGTTGGATTAAATGGGAATTCACCTGCACTACTTGTATATTCACCTAATGGACCTTTTGCGTTGAGTTGAGTAGACCCATTAGTTGGGTCATCAATAAAGGCAGTTGACATTCCAACTTCTTGCCCATCTGTCATTGCTAAAAGTATCTGCAAAGGAGCGCGTTCTGCAAGAGTCAAACGACCATCATCTATTTCTTCCCACCAGCCATCATTCAAATCCAGTGAATTATTGCCATCCTGATAGTACTCACGCAAATCAACTTTTCTCCGCATACTCTCCAGCCAATTCGCAACAGCCCACCTGCCTTTTACTTCACCGCCCCCCCCAGTAAGAGCCCGAGTGATTTCATAACCTACTTTAGTTGGCAACGTAGCACCAAAATATGCAAGACCATCCTCAAAACCATACTTGCTGAAATAAATATCAATATCAAAGGAGTCATAGCCAGTTGGAAGTTCCAATAGAGTCGGATCATGACGATTCCAGAAACGTTCTTCCCAACGAAGCCAAGGGGGAAGTAAATCATTGCGTACACCGTTGAACAGTGTCAATTTGCGACGATTATCAAAAACAAGTTGCTGATTTGTAAGTTGGTCTCTTAATTCACTCGCTTCGTGAGCATCGAAGTACGAACTTCTCAGGAACTGAAAATCCAACGCGGACCAATTTGGATTTTGTGTATTGGGATCGTTGAGTGCAACCTCAAATCTGGACGTCACATACTGATTATTGTTGCCTTCGTAACTTCGCAATTCAAGTTCATCGGCAAGGGTAAAAGGTCTGAAACTATATGTTGCATTTAATGGATCCTTGCCAGCGAGTTGCCAATACCAAAGCCGACCAATCCTTGAAGTAACATCATTTGTCGGATTTTGATCGCCTACAAAAACAGGGTTTGCATCTTCTGGAGAAACACCACCGCCCTGTTCAACACCTAACTCGTCAAGAAAACTTGATTCGTCATTGTTGTTCCAAGAGTAATTGTCCCAATCCACTATTGGCGGGTATCGAGTGTGGTCATATTCAATCCACGGTTCAATATGATTGCCGGGCAAATTTGCTGGATTGTCTAAAAAGCCAACTCTTTCGGTGTACACATCGGGGTCGTTGCTTCCAATCAACGCCATATCTGCCGGCGTCAGCCCACGAGTCGCCTTACCTCCACCATCATCTGAAGAGAAAAATCCTGTACCAACATTTGCATTTACAAGTGCACTATTGTCAGTGATTGACACTGCTACAACTTGAAGCATGTCTGCGCCAATCGCTACTGGTGCAAGATGCCAAAACGCATCAGTAAACCCATCTCCATCAGTATCTGTTAGTGATCTTTCCACAAACCATCTATTGCTATCCGTGTCAGGAATGCCATCGCCATCTGTATCTATAACAGGAGTAAAAGCATCTTGCTTTCGTTCACCAATTTCATTTTGATACCCATCCCCATCCAAATCGCTTAAGTCCAAAAAGTTTTGAGGAAGCAAACTTTGATTGTATTGAGCACCAGACCAATTTTCTAGATTGCACCAACTAATCCACAGATTGCTTTGATACTCAGCACCA
>JASMLG010000110.1 GCA_030748805.1 Phycisphaerales bacterium
CCAACATTAATTGAACTTAACAAGACACCATTGTTAACAAGATGTTGTTCTCGATTAGCAACAATTATTTCAAGAATGATTTCATCGCTTGGAAGTACTGGTGTCCAGAGTTCGCCGTGTGGTTTGTTGTCGTCTGACGTAAATGTCCTCAAGACAAACTCGCCGTCGGTTGTGCCCAATGTCATTTCTGCTGAACGTGGAAGTTGCCAATGTTCAAAGCCCAAGTTCAAGGAGATTGCATTCTCAGAACCAATACGCAAACTCCAACGCATCGTGTTTCTATCAATTCGTTCCCAAATGCCATCGGTAGCGGGGGAGATCCGTACTTCATGAGGGATTGCAAACCGAGGTGCTTCATCTTTGCGTGAACGTTGCGCGTCTTCTGCAAACACTTTCGCCCAATCTAGTTCTGGAATTTCAATCTCTGGAATGGAATCTAGAGGCAACCCGTTATTGTTTGAAAAATCACTAAAGGTTGTAGTGCTGAAGAGAATTGCAGCGCAAGCCGCAACGATAGTTGTGAGTTTTGACATTTCTTTAATCCTTCTCCTCGCTGGCACAGCGCCAACGATTAGAGCAACTGTAGCACCTAAAAGTGTCTATTACAATGAAAAAAGCGGGAAATGCGTAAAATTAACTCCAGTTTCCAATAATGATAAGCAGATCAGTCACGTCAACAGTACCACTATTGTCTAAATCCTCTGAACAACCAGCACATGGTCCCCAAGCAGAGATAAGAGACAATACATCAGTTACATCAACAATGCCATCTCCGTTGACATCACCGATAATTGCATCATCAAGAACATCAAAAGGATAATCAATCACTTGAACTTGCACTGTTCCATTGAAGTTAGACGTACTAAACTCTTGGGTTGTTGTACCAGCAGTTGTGACCGAAATTGCAAGAAAAGTTGAACCAAGATCGTTACCGCCATCATCAAGGGGTTCAAAGACCCCATACTTTTCGTTCCAATCAATTTCAAAACACCCTAGATTAATATCCAAGGAAGTTTCACTATCAGAAACGAACTCATCATAAATTATATGATTTAATGTTTGTTCCTCACCATGTTCATTAAATTCATAAATAGGAGATGATGCTCCTTCAACTCCACGAGTACAAATCGGGTCAACAATTCCCCATTGAGATTGGCCTAGCGGCGAGTAAACATCGCTTTCAATTACTACTTCTGCGGGCATCCAATCCCACCAAAAATCATCTGGTTCTTCTGGATTAGTAACTTGAAGTCGAGTTACCGTTGCAAGGACTCTACGTTTTTGAGTAAGAAAGTTTGCAATCTGTAACATTGCTGGATCATATTCTTTCAGTTCATAATGATTAACATGCATCCAACTGTGAGTAGTTGACAAATTGTAAAACTTAGATTGTGCTGACATTGAATCAAAATATCCATCGTCAACTGTTACAACACCATCATTCGCATGAAAATCGCCTTCGAGTAACATTATGTCCGTCAATATGCCATCAGCTGCTGTATCGCGCGATGACATTTCCATTCCGATTAAAATTTCACCAAACAATGGATTGTCTGCTTCTCTTCTTGGGGAATGTAAGTTTGCTTCGACCCATTCGTACTGCATCTGTTCTATGTCAATTGTCGGAATTCCAAAGTCATCCCAAAGGTCTTGAATAAACTCATTACTCGCAGCCCAATTTCCACAAAGTACACCCTCAAGAGAGAGCCACCTTGCAACCTTGCCATCTGTAACAATAGAGTCGCTATCTTTTTCAATCATCCATCTAGCAACAAAGGAGCCCAAACTCGCACCAACTATGTTTACTTGAGAAGCGTCGCTACGATCCATAATGTGCTGGGCATACTTAGCGATAATAAGGGCGTACCTTGGAATACCTCCGCCGTATTGTTTTGTCACTGAGTTTAGTTCAGCAATGTCTTGCGCGGAATAATAACTTGGTGGTGTGTCCCCGTAGTAAGTTGTTGTTGCAACGACATTGATTGGAAGTGTCGCACTTCCATCACTCACTGGAAGTCCTGCGAAACCACCGACCTGCAATAAGAGCTCTTCATCTAAAACATCCTCACCAAACACACCTTCTTGGCTTGCACCATCAGGATCAAACCCGTGAATAACAATAGTCGCAGTAGTATTTGGATTGTGAGTTGATATATTCCCTTCAGCAAAGGAAGCAGCACTAACTATTAAAACAATAAGTGAACGTAACATTAGAAACTCCTTATTGGCAAGGTCCCCAGAGACCAATTAGTGAGAGCAAATCAGAAGTGTTAACTTCTCCATCTGAATTAACATCTTCTGGGCAACCATTACAAGAGCCCCAAGCACCAATGATTGCCAGTAAGTCGGTTGTGCCAATAACACCATCACCATCTATATCTTCAGGTGGACATTCGGACACCTCATCATTTGTATATAAAGCTACTGTTGACATCTGCATATTATTTGCACCAACTGCCCAAGCAATGCTACTATCATAAAACTCAACATCGAGTGGACCAGTATTCAAACCGGGCTTATCAAGTAGCCACGTTTGCCCACCATCTATCGTATGCAAACAAAACATCTCAACATCGCCAAGACCGTTTGGTCCAAAGCCAACAGCATAGCCCTCGTGAGCATTCATAAAATCGATGGATATAAGTGAATACTCACCAGCAGGTGTTGATTGAAACTCCCAAGTTGCCCATCCATCCGTTGTGTGCATCAGGTAGGGGACGTAAAACCCTCCACTACCAACTGCCCAGCCCTCGTTGTCGTTGAGCATAAAGATATTGTTGAGATAAAACTCTCCCGTATGCCAAAAGAGTTGCGTCCACGATTGCCCACCATCAGTTGTCTTTGCAATCGCTGCTTGGTACTGGTTACCACGATTTCGATCTCGGAAATTCTTTGGAAGTGTGCCTAGAGTTGGTCCATGTTCAAACAATCGGTAGCCACCTGAACGTACACCCTCATCTGGGAAATCACCACCAGTCATCCAACCACGATTGTTATCTAAAAAGAAACAGTACCGAGCCCAAGTGTTCAAACCCCATTCGTGCGTTTGCCATGAATTACCGCCATCATTACTTAATGTCATCCCCGTTTTATCCGCACTCCAAAGATCTGGTTTCCAAGTGCTTGCTATTTTAATGTGTTGCGAATCGACGACGTCAATACTGTTTGAAGACCATAACTCGGCAGGCATCGTGACCATCTGCCATGTCTCACCGCCATCAGTAGTTTTCATCATACCATCGTCAAAAAGGAATTGAACACCAACTACAAAGAGCATATCTTTGTCAACTGAATCACAGCCAAGGTACATCAAGCCACTTATGCCGTTGGTAATCGTAGACCAATTTGTTCCGCCATCCGATGTCCTATGTACAGAAACACCAACTCCATTAATAGCACCAACCGACCAACCGTTTTGCGTGTCAGGAAAGGAGACACCGGCTAGATAAGTAGCCATACCATATTCTTGCTCTACCCACTCACCATAGTCCTCAGAGGTCGCAGCCGTTGCAAAAAAAAGACCCGTGACTACGATGATTGAAGGTGTACACCGCATAGTAATCTCCTCTCTTGGTGTGATTCTTAGTTACACCCTAACCCAAATCATACATCTTTGTCAAATATAATGTTAAAATACCCTATCTCTTAGCGGGTGTAGCTCAATTGGTAGAGCGTCAGCCTTCCAAGCTGAATGTCGAGGGTTCGAACCCCTTCACCCGCTTCGCTATCGAGCCATGAAAGAAACCTTTCATGGCTCGAGTTGCTTCGCGGGTGTCAAAACGTCCTTGCAGCGGGGACATGCAGTAGTTTTTACGGCAAACCGTAAAAACTTGCGTGTCCCCTTAGCGTGCGTTAGTTGTGATTGCCAAACAAACTTTCCCGCGGGATAGTTAATTCTTGGGTAGGTTACTACGTGCAAGGTCCCCAACTGCCAACGACTTCAAGAAGATCAACTACATCAACAACCCCATCACTATTGATATCTGCTGAAGGGTCAGAACCACCCCAAGCATCTATGATAAGTAGGAGATCCGTTACGTTTACACTTCCGTCACCGCTGACATCTGCAGGGCATGAACTATTGCCACATCCGTCATCAAATGTGTTTCCGCCTGCATCAACCCAGTCACCATAAAAATCATTCGGCGAATTGTTACAGAAGTGAGAATCTGAAACCTCTGGACCAGTAGTGCCATTTTGTAAGTGATACACTCCACCACCAATTTGAGCGACGTTATCCCTGATGATGCAATTTGTAATAATTGGAGAGCCATCAGTTAAAATGCCACCGCCAATTGGATTATTACCATTTTGTATAGTAAAACCATCAAGAACAGTATTCTGGCTTGGCTCACCGTACATCCAAACTACTGAACCACTAGCGCTTCCATCAATCACTGTAAGCTCAGGACCACTGGTGCTCGTTATAGAGATACCTCGTCCACCGTAATTAATGTTTTCTGCATAGGTGCCTGGCATTACTAGAATAGAATCGCCTGTACCACAAGCTTCGATTGCTTCGCCAATTGTTGCGTAATCACCCTTAGCTCCGACGACAAACTCATCTATCTGGCAATCTCCACTGTTGTGGTAATGTTTTTCCGCTTGATAGACTTCAGCCGGTCCAGATGAATTCGTTGCTTGAGCCCATGCGATGTAATGTACATCTCCTAAATTATTTTGGCTTGAACTATCAAGATCAAAAGTAAATGAAACTTCTTGAGTGCCACCAGCAGTCAAAGTAATTGTTTGCTCGTCTGCTTGCTTAAAACAACCGTAATTATACGATGGAGTAGAAGGGTAGTTCCGCAATACTTGTGCACAGTGCACCTTCATCGTTTTGTTTGCTCCACCATTTTCAATTCCAACTATAGCTGAAACTGAGTAGGTATCAGTATCGACAGGGGAGCCACACATCTCAATAGTGACATCAGTAGCGGTTGCAATTCGTTGCAAGTACTTTGTTCGAAGTTGCGTATAATTACCAGAGGGGCTTCCGTAAGAACCAACTTGGCTGATTACTCCATCCATCCAAACCGTTGGAAAACCTGGGACACTGTAAAAAACCTGCCGTAAATCACCCCAACTAGTTGAATATGAATCCGATCCATGTATCTGCATAGAAAAACATGAATCAGGAAATTCATCCATGAGCATGATAAGACCGTTGGCTACATCAGGGCAATAGGTACACCACGTTGCTGTAAAATTTTCACAGATAACTTTTCTTGGTGCAGCTTCTACACTTAGGAAAGGTGTTGAAAGACAAATTAGTGATGTAATTATTGGTAATTTTTTCATAATACTGCTACTTTCTCTCTTCGTTTATTCTGGATCATCCCACTCTAATTCAGGCATCAATTGGTATGGAAACATGTCACCGGCTTCAGTGAGTTCGCTTACCAACACTAACCAAGTGTCACCACCCCAAAAATTGCATACACCTGTAACACAATCGATATTAAATAGGTTGTCCGAAACGTGACCCTCAGAAGTCCTATACACACTCATACTAGGCTGGAATGTTTCTTCGTAGGTCATGTGGTTGTCCTGCCAACAAACGTTGCCAACCCAAGTTCTTCCGCTACCATGTATATCATATGTAACAGAATAGTCGGGATACTGTCCAAATCTCGTACCGCGATTACTTAAGATTGCAAACTCAGAAGATCCTGTGCTCGCCCATTCTTTCTCTTTTCGTGAGCCGATTAATGGTATCGATGAATAAGAAACGTGACAACCATCACCTCCATCATCCAAATCAACATTCAATTCTTCGTCCCAGTATGTATCTTCACTCGGATTACGGGCGGTGTAATCATAATGCTCCATAGCGAAGACATTGCCACTAGGTTCATTTTCGCTTAACAAACGATCAGCGTTGTATAGATTCTCCATGACTGCAAGCGAATGAACGTTGTCGGATGTGTTTGCAAGCCGATCTTCAGCTCCTCTTCCTCGCACCTCTTGACCATTATCTAGAGCCAACCTATTAACGTAGCCAGGAGTTGGGTAGCGCCCCTGATGACCAGTAGCCCACGTAAGCCAACCGGAGTGAATCGACCTAATCCGAGCAGAATCTTTGACAAGCATTGCTTCCTTACGAGCTCGTCCAAGCGCTGGCATCAGAATGCTCAACAGAAGAGCGATAATCGACATTACAACAAGCAACTCTATAAGTGTAAATGCGAATACTGGTCTTTTATTCTTCAATGTTAAAAGTCTCCTAGTTAATACTATATAAGGTATTTGTGAGAAATCCAAATTAAGATTTACCCAACTTAGAAGAAAAAAACGAAAAAATTGCTATTCAGTCCTAGTTTCTATAGTATCGCTATATAAATCTAGGTAAAAATCTCGGAGTTGCCTGCCATTTAAGTCTCGTTCTCTTCCTTGCAAAAATCCAAAAGTATTAAACATGCTAATCGCAGGTCCTCTTTCTATTCGAACATCAAGCACAACTTTTAAATATTGTTTCTCTTTGCAAAACAAAATGGCATGTTGCATCAGTTTAGTCCCTACACCTTTTCTTCGAAATACATCGCGAACTCGAAGACGTCTAATCTCAGCGGAATCATCGCTGAGCCGTTGCACACCTATCATTCCAACTATCCACTCTTCATACTCCGCAACCCAGAAGCAACTATCCTTACATTCAAAATAGCCCTCTGTTAAATGATCCAAATCTGCACCTGTATCATTTTCCCTCGTTTGTCCTTCTAAACGGCTCCGTTCAAATAAATCTCGAAGCACTGAAACATCATCGCTAGTTGCTGAGCGAATGTTCATGAGGTCTGTGTGAAATTGTGATTCCTTTGAAACCATTCCTATGTGTCCAATTCATGAAAGACTAGAGACATCTTAACCGTATCAAGTATAGCAACAGTGTAACGAGTGGCTCGATGTAGTGCACCGGGATTAATGCAACGCGTCTTTTCAACCACTTCATCGCGTATTTCATGGCTGTGGCCATGAGCAATTACATCGATATTACTATCTTCTATAAAGGTTCTGTATTGCGACAAATCATGACCATGTAGGAAAGCTATTGTGATTCCGTCAATCTCAATTGTTCCAGCTGGATGTTGCACATCAAGCCCAAGATTAATTGCGTAGTCAAGCAAGCGGGTCACATAATCACAATTACCAAATACCAGAGAAACATTATGACCTGCGAGTTCATCAAGCACTTCGTGCGTTTCGATATCTCCAAGGTGAATGATCTGGTCACAACCCAATGTTGTCAGTAGTTCTATTGCGTGGCGGGTCCTAAGCCACTCACCATGAGAATCAGATAAAAAACCAATTAGCGCCATTGGCTACTGGGCTTTGCATATAGAACTACCCATCTTTTATATTCACTTTCAAAGAAAGCTGGATCGGTTGAAAAATACGAGAGCCACCCTCGCTTTGGTTCTTGAATTGTTCCGATGGCCGCTTCCTGAAGCAACCTTCGAAGATCAGGCAAATATTTCCCATTGTCATACTCGATTATGAAACTAACTAAGCCCCAAAGTTGAGCGTAATATCCAAGAAGTGAAGTTCTACCGCTAGAAAGCAGTACCGATGGATCTGACTGCATGAGTTCTTTCAAAGGGGTTAAACGATTTGCATTTACTATTTTACGCAAGGTTGTCAAACGGTCCCAATTACTTGCTGGTTGAAATTGCACTTCGCCTCTGCGAAACCTAAACCCTTCCATCCAAGTTCCAATGCCTTCATCAAGCCAAGTCGGAAGGCAAGTTGCAAAGGCTGCTTCTGCATATTGGTGCCATCCCTCATGTGCTGCAATACGAAGTGTTACTCGACTTCTCCCTCTCTCATCTAAATGGTACAACACTGCTGTGCCATCAATTGTGACACCACCAGATTCTAATTGAAACCAATGCTCTGCATCAGCTCCAAGCATCAACGTTAACTGCTCCTGCCATTGCGACTCGTTTGCAAACAAGTAGACAACCATTTTCATCTTAGGAAATGGCAAATCTCCAAAGACAGTTGTGTACCGTTCAATAAGAGCATCGTAGAAAGCAGGTAGTGAATCGAGAATGTGCTGATATTTAATGGTCGTACGAATATCCCATACATCTGAAACAAATCGCTCGCCTTCATCGCCTTTATATGTCCAAGGTAGCTCAAACATTGTTCGCCTATTTGCTTCAGTAGGTCGCAGCGGGGGAATTTCTTTAGTTTCCTGAATAGTGCAATTACCTAAAGTAATGGCTGTAAAACAGATTCCCAAAGTAATACTTAAACGTGTCATGATTGTGCAGCCGCCTTCGCTATTTCAAGATCTCTTTCTGCTTTTAAGAGCATGTCTTTCGTTTCTTGGACAACATGTTCTGGAGCATTGTTTACATACGATTCATTCGACAAACGATTCTTGAATCCCTCGACTTTCTTTTCCAGAGAAGCGATTTCTTCTTTAAGGCGAGAATTATTATCTTCTATTTCTGTTTCGTCGAGCATATTTGAGAGAAGAATTGTTTCGCCATCTACGAGAACAGCGAAGCCATCACATGAATCCTCAAGCAACGCGATGGATCGCAATCCAGAGAGAGATGTAAGAACTTCAGCATGCTCTAAGGCGAGTGAATGTATGCGTTCTGGAGCAAACAAATCTATTTTTCGTTTTGGCTTCACTTTTTGCGATGCTCGAGCCACTCGAATTGCTGTAACAAGTTCTTGAAGATGCCCAAAAGAGTGAACAATATTCTCGTCAAGTTTCACACCAGATAGTTTCGGCCATGACGAAGTTGCTACGAGCAGGTTAGTTTCCAAATCAATACCATCAACGCTTCCGGATGGAAGTGCGTGAATATGTGGCCAGATTGCCTCAGTTACAAATGGACACACAGGATGTAGCAAACGGCTAATCAAATCAACTACTGTGAGCAAAACACGCTGTTGTTTTGGGCTTTCCTTAACTGTTGGCTTTATAGCTTCGAGATACCAATCACAAAAATCTCTCCAAAGAACATCGTAAATCGCATCAACCGCTGCACTAAATTTATATTCACTTAGAGCAGCGTCAACTTTATTTGTGGCAAGCACAACTCTAGACAACATCCATTGGTCAACTGGTGTCAAATCATCCTTTGTAATTGAATCAGTTGGATTACTAATATTCATAAGTGCAAAACGACAGGCGGTCCAAAACTTGTTTGCAAAGTTCCGCCCAACATCAAAACGTGAAGATGAGTTTTTTGCAAGTGGCGTTTCGTCACAATCAGTCGCTTCGCCAATGAGAAGGCCATACACAGTACACATTTTTTTACTTTTGTCTGTTGGGCATTCTTGAACTGGAGCCATGACGGTTAACCCCGATTGT
>JASMLG010000111.1 GCA_030748805.1 Phycisphaerales bacterium
ATAGGTTTCCGAAGTTGTTTTGGAACAACTCCAACCCCAGATGACCCTTGTGCCATTCACGACGTTGATCAAGATGGTGATGTAGACCTTGATGATTTTGATGTGTTCTTATTAGCATTTGATGATGAACCTGCCGATTGCAATGGCAATGGAGTTGTTGATATGCTAGATATTTTGCTTGGAGAAGCAGACGCTAACAACGACGGCGTCCTCGATGAATGCCAAACATGTATGGGCGATGTAAACGGCGACAACGCTCTTGGCGTAAATGACCTTCTTGCAATTATTGACGCTTGGGGAGCATGTACTGATTGTCCTGCTGACATCAACGGTGATGGTGCAGTAAACGTAAACGACCTTCTATATATTGTTGGAAACTGGGGACCTTGCACATAATGATTACACCTATTCTTATTACACAAATTACTGTCGCGGGCGGGTTCGGCAACTTCACAAATCAAACAAACGAACGACTTATTTGCGATTCCGCAGTTGGTATCAGTGACGTCGAAGAAAAAGACTACGCATGGGGTGACCTAGATCTTGATGGAGATATTGATTTAGTTTGTGTTCGCAAAGAACCATTCACCTCAGAAGGTAGAAACATAAATGTTCTGTTTATGAACGAAGATGGGCAACTCGTTGACCGAACTGCAGAGTACGCAACAGCAACTGATGTCGAAGGTGACAATGGTTTTTTAACACCAACTAATGATCGCGACGTTGTGTTACACGATCTTAATCTCGATGGTTGGCTCGATATGGTTACTGTCACTACTCTCACTGATAACTCAACAAAAGCGCTATCTCACCCTCGTGTATATATGAATTTGGGTGAGATAGACGGTATATGGCAAGGATTTCGCTTTGAAAACTACCGTATCCCGCAAATGCACGATACCGCTGGTCCACGCTTTTGCTCTCTGGCAATTGGCGATGTAACTGGTGATGGATACCCAGATTTATATTTTGGTGATTACGACAGTGGCACATCACAAATTTTTGATTACAACAATCGTTTGCTCATTAATAATGGTTCCGCAGTTTTTTCGGACGAAAGCACACTTAGGATGGACGATGAAATGTTGTTGTCCGCATTTGGTGCAGCAAGCGAGATTGCCGACATGAATGGCGACGGTGTTTTAGATGTAGTGAAACAAACTTCACTCAATCCTCCACAACATGTTGCCATTACATACAACAATCCAAACAACGAGGGATACTTCGATGGCTACGATATTATTGATGAACTTGCACCATACTTTGTTACAGTCGGCGACTTAAATGGGGATGGGAGAATGGATTTAATTGTTGTCGATGATGGTTCTGACCATTATTATCTCAACAGTGGAAACGGCGGCGATGGGTTTGCAAACTTTGATTCGTTCACGCTAGAGAACAGTAACGGCTTTGGTGGCAATGCAATTATTCGAGACCTAAACAACGACGGGCATCAAGATGTTATCGTGACTGATGTTGATGTTGATATTTCTGGCTGTTCAAGAACAACACATATATATCGGAACCTTGGCGATATACCAAACATCACCCTTGATGAACAAAATGTAGGTATTTCCAACGGTGAACTCCAAGGCGTGCATGATGTTGCTGTTTTTGATATCAGTGGGGATGGGTGGCTCGACATGGTAATGGGTCGTTGTGACTCCACTGAGGTTTGGATTCAAGACGCACCTTCTGGTGTAGTTTTTTCCTATCCAAATGGTCTTCCGGGTTTTATTCAACCGAATCAACCTCACACCTTCGAAATAGAAACTGAATTGATCGGCGGCGGAATAATTGACATAAAGAACACCTCCATCACAATTTTAGCTAATGGCATTGAAGAAGAGTATCCGCTAACAGTTCTTAGCAAAAACTTGTTTGAGGCGACATTGCCCGCAACACCGTGTGCAACTGAACTCGATTTTAGAATTACAGTCACTGTCGTCAATGGTGGGCATTATTCTGATCCTCCTACAGGGTGGTATAACGTAACAGTTGGAGATGGAACAGAAATTGTGTTCCGCGACGAAATGGAAAACGATGTCTCGACGTGGTCTGTTACAAATAGCAGTGGTCTTACGACTGGTGAATGGGAACGAGTTGACCCAAACGGAACGATTTATAATTCACAAATGGCAGCACCAGAAGACGATGCAACAGGCGGCTCGGAAAATGTCCTCTGTTTCGTAACACAAAATGGTGATGTTGGAGGAAGCGCTGGGCAAGCTGATGTGGATGGTGGCTCGACCTCTCTTGTTTCTCCTTTACTTGATGTTTCTGGAACCGATGGAATTATTTCGTATGCAAGGTGGTTCTTCGACAGCCAAAATTCCGACTCGCTCAAAACCTATATCAGTAACGACAATGGTTCAACATGGGCGCTTGCCCAAAGCACCGGGAGTACTAATTCGGCATGGGAGACAGTCCAGTTTTCCATCAGTTCTTACGTTGTGCCAACGGATGAAATTCGAATTGCGTTCGTCACCGAAGATGCAGAACCACCAAGCATCGTCGAGGCAGGCATTGACAATTTTCAACTTGAAACCATTACATGTGGTGAAACATGTCTTGGCGACCTCAACAATGACGGGTCAGTCAATGTCACCGATTTATTGGCAAT
>JASMLG010000112.1 GCA_030748805.1 Phycisphaerales bacterium
TGCTGAACTTGGCTTAGCAAACCCCCCGCTTATTTCTGGGAGTTTTATGTTTAATGAAAACTTTAATGATAGACAAGCGGTTTCTCCAGGAGTTGGAGTAACTATTGCTCTTGATGGCGATGCAAAGGAAGCAGTAGCACAGTCAATACTTAAACAAGAAGAACTAACCTACATTGATGCGATGAGAACTGTTATCCGCGATGTGCGAATACTATTTGACTCGTTCATAGCATCAAAAGAACAGTCATCGCTTGACGAAACTGTGCTTTTAACAACAGAGCTTTCGTTAAAAAGAGCACTTGAAGCAAGCAATCGGGGTGAACTCCATCCACTACAACTAATCCCTATAGAGAGAAGTGCCATCCAAGCAAAGCAGGAATTGTTGCGAGATGAACTTCTTGTTTCCACAAACGCAATCAAACTCGAACAAGCCGTCGGTGGAACTTTTAAAGGAATGAACCAATGAATATTCCACAACCAAAACAACGTTTTATATCACGCCTTGGCATCCCGTTAGTAATTCTCATCATTACCGCAGCAATTCTCATGTATGCAAGTTGGGAATCCATCAAAGGTGCAAAAGAAGTCGAAACCATTACAGTCGTGATGCGAAGTGTCGAAACAGATACTCCCCAAGAGTCAACGTCTCAAGAGTCATCCATCGTGCAAGCGCCTGGATGGGTTGAGGCAGAGCCATACTCTGTTTACGTTGGCGCTCTTACCGAAGGCATTGTCGAATCGGTTCTCGTTCTTGAGGGTGATTCAGTAATCAAGGGGCAACCAGTTGCATCACTAATAGATGAAGACAATGAACTTGTTCTAAAAACCGCCATTGCAAATGAACGACTTTGGGAAGGTAAAGTTCGTGCTGCCCAAACAAGAATGGAAGAATTAGCAGATGAATATACGCGCAAGAAACCTCTAGTCGAATCGGGCTCACTTGCAAAGGGTCCTGTTGAGCGCCTTCGATTGCGGCTTCTAACAGAAGAAGCAAACGTTGCAATTGCACGTGCATCTTTACATGACGCAACAGTTGGAAAAGAAACAGCACAACTTGCTTTTGACAGGTGCATCATCGTGTCCCCTATGGATGGAATCGTTATAGAACGGTTAGTTTCTCCCGGTTCCGTAATTCGGTTTGGAAACGACGAACATTCTTCACACGTTGTGCACATATACGACCCAACAAAATTACAAGTTCGTGCTGATGTTCCCCTTGCTGATGCGTCCCAAGTAGATGTGGGGCATCCAGCGCAAATAATTGTCGACGTACTTCCGAACATAACTTTTGATGGTGAGGTATTGCGGTTTGTTCATAGAGCAGATCAGCAGAAAAATACTATTGAAGCGAAAGTAAAAATCATCAATCCATCTCCACTATTAAAGCCAGACATGCTTGCAAGAGTAAAAATCCTTCAACCAAAACGTGAGGTTAGCGAAAAAGGAACGTGGACCGAACAGCATGTATTCATTCCCAAAGAGTCCGTAAACGATTTTGAAAATCCAACCGTTTGGATTATCGAGAATGCGAATAAGGGTTTGGGGCAAGCAAGAAAACGAGCGTTAACTCTTGGCGAGAAGGAGTTCGATGGTTGGATTGAAGTTCTTTCTGGTCTTTCAACTGGAGATCGAATTATTACAAGCGAAACTTACCTTGTTGATGGTGACTCCGTTCAGATTACTGGAGGACAAAAATGACCCTCATACAATGTAAAAATCTTACGAAACATTACAAGCGCGGTGCTGAACAAATTACACCACTTAAAGACCTAAACCTAGAAATCGATCGCAGTTCTTTCGTTGCACTCATGGGACCTTCTGGTTCTGGGAAGACAACTTTGTTAAACTTGATTGCTGGAATTGACAGACCAAGTGAGGGTGAACTAATAATTGATGGAGCACCGATTCACACTCTTGGCAGAAACAGTTTGGCGCAGTGGAGAGCGGACCATATTGGTTACATCTTCCAACTCTATAATCTCGTTCCAGTACTTACTGCGTATGAAAATGTTGAGTTGCCTCTTCTTCTTCATTCACTTTCAAGAAAAGAAAGGCATAGAAGAGTTGCTCGTGCTCTTGATGTGGTTAGCATTAGCGATAGGTACAACCACTATCCAAGACAACTCTCGGGCGGACAAGAACAGCGAGTCGCAATTGCAAGAGCAATCGTAACCGAGCCGACCATTTTGCTTGCAGACGAACCAACTGGTGACCTTGATAGAGAGACCGGTACCGCAGTTATGGATTTGCTAAAACATCTTCAAGAGGAACAAGGGCAAACTATCGTGATGGTAACGCACGACCCCAGAACGACAGAATGGGCAAACACGCTTCTTCACCTTGAAAAAGGACAACTTGCAGAGCAGGTGGCAACATGAGAATTTTTCGCGTAATACCAACGGTTCTCAAACAAATTTGGAGATCCCCTATTCGCTCAACTCTCACGCTCGGTGGAATCGCAATAGCTATGTTCCTATTCGTTATGGTTGAATCCATGCGTACAGGTGTAAAAGAAGCTACTGAGATGACTGCTGGGGAAACTACTCTCGTTGTGTATCGTGAAAACCGATACTGCCCCTTTTCAAGTCGTTTGCCACAATATTATGAAGACAGAATTGAACAGGTCGATGGCGTTGCAAGTGTAGTTCCCATCCAAATTCACGTTTCAAATTGCGGAGCTTCGCTTGATGTCGTTACATTTCGCGGCGTTCCACGCGAATCCATTCAACACGCTCTTGCAAAAGATGGTGTCATTGTCGATGGTTCAATCGATGCGTGGAAGAAACGTGGTGATGGAGCAATTGTTGGCTCTGGCTTAGCAAAACGTCGAGGAATACAAGTTGGAGACAGATTTTCAGCTGCTGGTGTTGAGGTTTTTATAGCAGGCATTCAAGAAACCGACCAACCACAAGATAAAAATGTTGCGCTTGTCCAACTTCCCTTTTTACAAGAGGT
>JASMLG010000113.1 GCA_030748805.1 Phycisphaerales bacterium
GGCGCAGTCAACGATTCTAAGAACGCAATCAAATCCGCTTTTTGTTGCTCTGTTAAATTGAGTGGCTCTAAGATTGTTTCACGGTGATGGTCCGAGCTGACAAAGTTTTCAAGTGTTGAATAATGTTCTAAAACATCTTCAAGCGAAGCCAGTTGCCCAGCGTGCATATATGGTGGTGTCTTTGCAACGTTTCGTAAACTCGGTGTTCGAAAGGAACCCCAATCCTCGCTGCGTTTTGCAATGTGCTTGGAAATAGTTGCGCGAATTCCATCTGGGTCATCGCTATGCTTTCCGCTTGCAGTAAATTGAGTCGTTTTGAGTTTGTCGATAGCATCAGCCCGTCCGCCATCTTTTAATGGACCTCCGTCAAGTGGTCCAACACCTACCGAGTGGAATGCACCATCAGTTATCCATGGACCAAAGTGGCATCTTAGGCATCCACCTTCGCCAATAAAGTATTTTAATCCACGCTGTGCTGATGGCGAGATGGCATTTGCATTACCTGCAACGAAGTCGTCAAAAGGTGTATGAGAGGAATCGAGTTTTGTAATGTATGCTGCGAGTGACTTTGCAACGTTAGCTGAAATTGTATCGATGTCGCTTTCGCTCATCTCGCCAAATATTCTCGTCCAAAGTGGTCCAAGCGTTTTGTCCTTTTCTATAAGTTCTGCAATGTCCTTTCGAGGGATGTTCATTTCTGCGGGGTGTTCCATCGTTTGAATCGGTTGTCCCCACAAAGTATCCGTTCTACCATCCCAAAAGAACCATCGTTGATGTGCAGCATTCAAAACAGTCGGTGAATTTCGTGTTGTCTCTCCAGTTCCGACAGCTACTTGCTTCCCATCTGTGAAATATAAATCTGGTTTGTGGCAGGTTGCACAAGAGACCTTTTTGTTAGACGAAAACCTTTCATCGAAAAAGATATATTGCCCAAGCAGGGCGGCATCTTCGTTTTGTTCAAAGGAGTTTGTCGTGTCTGGCAACAAAATTGCAGGACTCATTGATTTTAGAATCGTCCATTCATCTTGTGAAAAAGCAGGCGACGGTAAGCCATCGCCTGCTGTAAATACTAAACAAAGTAGTGCAGTGAACATGTTCGAGATATTACTCGATTGTTAGAGTTCCTGAACCGGTATCGCCTTCCCATCCACCGATTCGAATGTAGTAGACCGTACCCTCTTGTACGTTGTAATCGAATGCTGAGTAGTAGGATTGGCAACCATCTTCACCGTAGTCGTCGCCATTGCAGGTGACTTGGTTACCACAAGAACCTTCATAAAGTGCCATGGATGTGTCGTAACTTTCTGAGTCGCAAGTTGTGAAATGAGCGTTTCCTGAGAACTCTGCTGTCCAAGCAAACCAAATGTCTTGGGAGTTTTCCCAGTTCATGTAAGTGCCGGAACATTGTGAATCATCGGGTTCTGGGCTACTTGGAGTAGCAGTATTTGTTTCGTAGGAGTTCGATCCAAGAGATGCTGTCATTGCCCCGCTACATTCGTCGCCAGCACCTGGACAATTGGTAGACGCACAGGTTGTGTCATCTCCTGAATAACTTCCTCCAGCACCTGCACATTGACTTTCACTTAAGTCCTGACAGGTTCCGTCGCTCATGCAGCAAGAACCAGTTACAACGCATTCGATTCCCCAGTTGCTAACTAGTTGTAATAAGTCAGCAACATCAACGCAGCATGTGCCATCGACATCACCAGTTGGTCTAAACGTTCCATCTCCGCAAATTCCCCAGTTGTCGATTACAGATAAAATATCTGAAACTCCAACCACGCCATTGCCATCGATGTCATCCGCACAAGACCCAATCGGTAACGAGCAGGGGTCAAGTGGTCCAACATGCCATACGAACAAACCGCGTTCTAGGTCGCTGCCAATTACTGTTCCGCTTGGGAAGTAAGGGTAAACGTTCCACAAACCATTAAAACTTGGATTGTCATTATTAGGATAGGTGTCAAAGTACCCATACTGTGTTGGGTTTGTTGGGTTAGTTGCGTCAAATATACGAAGACCGGAACGATAATTAGCTTCAAAAATCATCCCATTGTGAGTATATAAGTTGTGGTCTATAGCAGTAGATCCACTTGTGAAAGTTCCAACAAACGATGGGTTTTCAATATCTTCAACATCAATTATTCTTGTAGTAGTTGTACTTCCGTAACTCTGTTCATCTAATTCATCGTTTAGATAGAAATATCTTCTGTCTTCGGAAAGCCACCCTTGATGAGAGTATGCGGCGTTGCTGTAGTAAGTTTGGGATACAACAAACGGATTTGATTTGTTCGTAACGTCAACAATAGTTAAGCCAGTGTCGCTCCATCCACCACTAAAACCAGCACAGCAGAAAGCGATTTGTCGACCAGCAAATGGGCCGTCGGTATAAGTTACAACCTGTGCGTCATGAACGTATCTATCGCTCCATGAACCAACTTGTACTGGCGCAGCAGGGTTAGCCAAACTATAAAACATAAGCCCGTCATTATTGGCACCAGTTCTATAAAGGAATCCACTTTCGGTATCTAACGCAACATTGTGTGATGAACCAGAACCAGCAGATCCTAGGGACTGAACAACACCCATATCTACGTTCGCTAAGTTGAAGACCTGTATCCCGCCGCCGCCTTCGCTAACGCAGTACATAAATGTGCCGTAAGTTTTGATATCACGCCATAAACTGTTATTACCATCAAGCATAGCAATTATCTGCGCGTTTGCTGGATTGGTAATTTCTACAACACCAGTACCATCGTAAGTCCCCATGAGAGCATATTCTCGACCAGAGGGAGAGACATATCCCCAGCAATCGTTTCCATTGTCTGAGTTGCTGCTAAATTCACTCAATGGAAGCCACGACATTAACTCTACGTTTTCGGCATCGAATCCAAGCGATCTGGCAGAATGTGACGACTGAGCAGAACGAAAGGCGGTTGCTTTTACTGCTGGTTGGCGATCCTTGATTTTTGGGTCGTCTTGGTGAGCAACGAGGAACGTTACAGGTGCAATAACACCCAACAAAGCAGTCGTAATAATCGTATTTCGTTTCATGACTCTCTTAAGGACCTTTCTCTAGGTATATTTATTTTGCATCAAAAATGGCGAAAAGCCACCTATTTGCACAATTATACGAGTATTCACATCTCTGGTTCCATAATAAACGTATAGAAATGGGTTATTTACTCAATAATGAGACCTCCTGAGTAAATGGATGCTTGCATATAGGATTGTTGAAGAGAGTATAAAACACTTATCTTTCTTTTATTTATGCGAACACTACTCGCATAATCCCCAATTGCCAATAGAAGTTAACAAATCGCCAACTGCGACGATTCCATCGCCATCAACATCAGCATTTTCATCATCTGTGCCCCAAGCACCAATGATTGCCAATAAATCGGTGACATTGACTGACCCGTCATTGTTGAGATCGCCAAGACAGGTTTCACCACATGTAATGATTTCAAGTTGAAAATTGTCAATACCTGCTTCGACGATACTTGGCGGTTCAGCATCTTCAGCAACAAATGCTATTCGTATTTGATTGCTCGGTTCAACATACGAACTTATCGAGAATTGAACTGTTTCCCAAGCAGAACCAGTACTTCCAGTTTGTTGTGCAAGCGTCCAAGTAGATCCGTTGTCATTACTGAGATATGTTTTTAACGAGTCAGTGTTTTGACTATCGAAAAACCATCGTGTATACGAAATAATTCCATCAGTTCCTGAAACATCAAGAAGAGGTGAAACGAGCGTTGTAAATCCCCCGTCAACATCTGCTTGCCCTGCGCTACCTCCAACATCACCATTTTGTGTTACGAAACACATGACATTTTCCGAACCGCCCGTTGCATCGTCTTCTGGTGCTGCCATCTGCGAATTATAAATCGTTCCATTTGGATCAACGCATTCCCAAGTTCCGGTTGAAAGGTCATCACTATTGCTGATTAACCAATTAGAAACATCGCCCTCCATCTCATCTCTAAATAATAATTCAGTGCCCTCACCAACCGTGACGTTGTACCGACCTGTTGGGGGATCGGAAAAGTTTCCGCCTGTTGTTACAGAAACAGATATTTGAAATTCTAATTCGGTAGCGCATGGTGTTGCAGGAAGTGTTGCTTCAAATAAATTTTTCCCTACCAGTGTGAGTTGGTGTACCTCTTCAACTCCATCAATCAGCACAGTAATGAATGAATTGTTTGCATCAATTTGTCCCTCGCCAATTAATGTTGTTTGGATTTGAAATGTCCATGGTTGATCTGGTTGAATAAAGCCAGGAAGGCCGTTTGGATAGGAAAAAACTACACCAGATGGAACGTCTTGAATCCATACTTCTGTGGAATCGCATCGTCCCATGACTAGATCGAGCCAGCCGTCTCCATTTATGTCAAATACGGCAACGTCGTGTACACCTTGGAGTTCTGGATTACTGATACCGATATTTTGTTCTGAGAGTGTTATATTTGGAACATCACCAAGGTTTCGATAAATGTGTGTGGTGCGGGAACAACCAGAAATATCTACATCAACATCTGTAACGATAACATCTTGGTGACCGTCATTGTTCAAGTCGCGAATAATTGCGTTACCGCCGAAGCCATCACTGTTTTCTAGCGTGAACGAATCAAAGTTTGCAAAACCATCTCCGCCATTACCACTGTTGAGATAATAATGGTCAGAACCATCATCGACAACAATTAAATCCATTCTCCCATCCCCGTTTAAGTCGCCGACTGTAACAAAGTAGGGTGCAAGTTCATCAATAATGTCGTATCCATCGAAGTATCCCTCATTGTTTGGATTGTTGTATGTAATTGCAACATGTTGTGGAGGGTTGAGTGAAGTTTGTTTTACAACATCTAAAACACCATCACCATTCATGTCAACTATGTTGCTTGCGGCACCAAATGCGGACAACAACATTTCATCGTCCATCCTAAGCGTGCTTTCATCCGAAAAAACAGCGGAGCCATTATTAATGAGCAAGCGATTGTTGTAATCAAAAATTTGAGTTGGACCACTGTCGTAATCACCAAAATATAAATCTGGGTACCCATCACCTGTTACATCGTCAATTGCGAGAGAGCAAAAGCGTGGTCCAGCGGTATCGTGCATTTGCGGGATTCGGTTGTTTTCAAAGCGAAATCCTTGCCAAATACCATCTATCTCACCCAAATTTATATAAATGCGTGGGTGGGAGAGCGCTTTCGTCGTGTTGTCGGTGAGTGTGGTGACAGTCACCAAGTCAAGCCATCCATCGTTATTTAGATCATGTATCACAATGTCTCGGTCATTTGTTGGCGTCAAAAAACCATTGTCACCTGCGACATCTGTTGCTGTTGCATACTCTGCAGTTCGGTCAACAAGTTGCCCATTTTCATTCATGAAAAGTACGTTGATGTTTCTGCCTTCTGTGGTGAATGGTTCTTTGCGAACACAAATTAAATCAATATCCCCATCAAGATCTAGATCGCCCCAAGCATAATCTTTTTCTTCAATATCGCTGATACCGACAGCGGGGTCGCAAACAAGACGATCATTTGTTTGATTTGTAAAATTACCGAACCCGCCAGTGACAGCGATTTGTGTGAGAAGAATAGGTGTAAGCATTATGAGCAAGGTCCCCAGTTTCCAACAATGTATAAAAGGTCGTTTACGTTTACCGCACCATCCCCATCGATGTCAGCTGGGCAATCAGTACATGCTCCCCAAGCGTCAATAATTGCAAGAAGGTCGTTTACACCAAGTGTGTTGTCGCCATTTACATCACCTAAGCAAGTTTGGCATTCGTCAAGGATGCCGTCGTTGTTAGCGTCTGATTCTCCGAGTAATATATCTAGCATGTCAACAACTCCATTGCCATTGCAATCGGCAGGTTCATCATCAAATGCTAATAAGAATACATCAAAGTCCTCAAGGTCTACATCACCATCTTGGTCAACGTCATGAATTGCGCACAGATCATCTGGTGTAGGAGTCGTTCCATAACACCCACGGAATCCTACGGTGTCGCTGTATCCGTGAAAATCATCGAGTTCTACATCGTTGTCACTATCGCTGTCAAATTCAGCACGGCCAAGTGACCCTAGGAAACCAATGAGCGCATCTTGGTCTTGAGGAGAGAGCGCAGCAAAACTATTTGCTGACGGAATGCCTTGAGAGCCAAACACTCCGTGTTCTGCAATTGCATCAAGTATTCTAGAGTCAAATGTGCCTGCAGAAAAACGTCCATCGTGCCAAATTGGATCTCGGTATGAAATGCCCCAGAGCGGGGGAGTCTTTAATTCTTGTCCGCTAGCATCGCCTTGGACGATGCCATCGCCCGCGAGCCCCATGTCATGCAATAAAAAATCGCCGTAGGGTTTGATGGCAATATTGCGAAGTGGCACTTCGGTTTCTGGGTCGTTTCCCGTAGTAAAATTCGGAGTATGACAAATGGCACAGCCAATAGTGTTGAAAATAACTTCACCACTCATGCCAGTTTGAGGTGTTTGTGGTGGGGGGGCAAGGAATCGTTGAAAGTCAGTAACTCGATCGATAAATTCAAAACCATCGGCATCAGGTCCATCTTCTGGGTCTGCAACGGTATCGCAATTTTCAAGTAACTCTTCGTCACCATTTGGGGCATTGTCAAATGGAAGAAAACGATTACTCAGTCCCATTTCGTTTTGCGCAGCATCTGCAGAAAAAGTTAAGACAGAAGCAACTTGTGCCTTCCATCCAAACCGACCAACATGGAGTGGATCGGTTTCGTCTTCAAAGTTTGAAACCATGTGTGCCTTGCCACGTTGTCCTTCAGGTTGCGCATCCCGAATAGCAAGAAGATCTTCGTCACTTATTGCTTCAACTAGACCAAAAGCAAGTGCACTGTTTGTGACGCGCAAAGAAGTCACATTTGCTTCAGTAGGAACAATTTCAGCGCATTCATCGCTAATTGCTTCGGCTTGTAGAAGAGATCCACCAAGTTCTGCAAGTGGATCGAACCCACCCTTTTTCCCGATGAAGCCAAAACGTGTGACCGTTTGATTTCCAGCTCCACCGATAGGATTGTTGTGGCAACTTCCGCAACTTGTTTGATTAAAAATTGGACCAAGTCCACCTTCGACTGTAAGGTCTTCGTTAAAAGCGAGTTTGCCTAGT
>JASMLG010000114.1 GCA_030748805.1 Phycisphaerales bacterium
ATTTGAGGGCTGTATGTACGCTGACTACGGTATCTATAGACCTTCAGATAATTCAATGATGCGTGCATTGAATAGACCATTTAATCAACCATCAGCGGAATCTTTTATCTTGGAAATGTACAACATTGTTGACCCAATTGATGATCACACACCAGCAGGTGTTCTTGATGGAAGTGAAACAGTTTTTGTTACTCCGGTTGAAATAAATCATCCGATGCAAATCGAATGGTTTCTTGATGGCGAACAACTTGATATTGATGGAGCAACATCTCTTGAAATTTCGACTTTAGGTCTTTCCGCTGGTCTTTACAATTTGCAAGTACATGTCGTTGATCCAACAGAGTGGGTTAGGGATGAAGTTGCTCGTGATGCAATAATGAAACAAACAGTTATTTGGCCGGTGCAAATTGATGAGGTTATTTGCGTTGGCGATATAAATGGTGATGGGAACGTTAATGTAGATGATTTACTAGAAGTCATTAGTTCTTGGGGACCATGTAGCGGATGTAGTGCTGACATAAATGGTGATGGGACCGTAAATGTGACTGATTTACTCAGCTTAGTGGATGCTTGGGGTGTCTGCCCTTAACATACTCTTGCTCGAGAAAGTACTTTCAGGAACGGTAAGAATAGAAGGGTTGCTACACCAATAAGAACGCTACCCATGATCCATTCGTGGAAAAGTAATTTCCCTGTTCCAAGAAGAATACAAAGCAAGAGTGCCATGACGATGATCCATTCATAGATTCCTGAGGTTAATTCAGCAGGAATTTTGGAAATTTTGTTCCATCCAACTCCTCCAATTAGCATTTTGTTGTGGAATGCAATTGTTGCATCACTTGGTTGTTTTGAAGTTGCAAATGCAACTGGAATCCAAATTGCAGCAACACCAAACGTCATTATGAGAACGCGAAGACCGAATAAATCTTTTTCGGGGTCTTGCACAAAAAATAAGACGAGAGCGCCAAGGACAATGGTCGCTATGAGTGATGCTAGCTCAGTTGCGGCATTGACTCGCCACCAGAACCATCTTGCAATCATGACTGTGCCTATGCCTGCGAAGAAGACACCAATAAATTTGAATGCACTCAAAATGTCAGGGATTAAGGTTGTCGCAATGATTGCTGCTGCCATGATGAAAATCATGACGAAACGCGCGATCCAAACGTAATGGTTAGAGTTTGCATGTGGTTTAATGTAGGGTTCATAAACATCGTTGACAAGATATGAAGCTCCCCAGTTCAAGTGCGTATCGATAGTTGACATAAATGCAGCAAGCATCGCGGCGACCATGATGCCTTTCAAACCTGCTGGCAAGAAGAGGTCAATCATGAGCGGGAAGGCATGTTCTTTGTCCTCTATTTCGGGGAAGTAGATGAGTGAGAGGATGCCAACAACAATCCATGGCCACGGTCGCATAACGTAGTGCATAAAGGCGTACCAAAGGAAACCGAGTTTTGCGTCGCGTTCGGATTTTGTGGCAAGCAAACGTTGGACTGAATATCCTTTTCCGGGGGCGGAAGCCCACCATAAAACCATGACGTACACAATAAAGGTAAAGAGAGGCCAACTTATTTCATCGTATCGTGGAAAAAATTGTAAGAGTTCTGGTTTGAAATTTGTTGCTGCTGTGAGTTTTGCCATCATGCCTACGCCCCTGGAAGCATGGTAATAAGCAATAATTGCCAACCCAATCGAACCAATCATTGCAAGCGAAAATTGCACAATGTCCGTGTACACAACCCCGTACAAGCCAGACATTGCAGAATATAAAAGTCCGACAAATCCAAGAACTAAGAGCACTATCCAAGTTTGTTCGGGGTCAATGCCAAGGAGAACGGTGGTGATTTTAACCATAGCGAGAGTAACTGCTGCCATGACCACGCAGTTGACAAAAATCCCTTGGAAGAATGATTTGAAAATGCGAAGCAATTTTGTAATCGGACCGGGTCCATAACGAAGTTGAACAAACTCTACGTCTGTGATTACTTCACTTCGTCTCCAAAGGCGAGCGAAAATTGTTGCCGTTGCGACTTGCCCAATGAGAACGCTCCACCAGAACCAATTTGATGCAATGCCATCAGTGCGGCTCATTGCTGAAACAAAAACGGGAGTATCGGCTGCAAAGGTTGTTGCAACTATGGATGTACCCGCGACGAACCAGCCGAGTGATCTTCCTGCGACAAAGAAATCACCAGTTCCGCGACTGGCCTTGCGGGTGAACCAAGCGCCGATTCCAATGGCCGACGCGACGTAAAGTCCAACAATAATCCAGTCAATGGTGACCATTGGTGGTGTACGATACTCTTTATGCGTGATGATGGTCGAATGTCAAGGCGGGGAATTTTACGAGGCGATTGGTTCAAGCAAATCTGTGCTCGTGGTGCAGAGGAAATTTCTAAGGAGGACTCGGAACAAGAGTTCTTAATTAGAAAACCATCGGGGCTGACGAGTCGAAGTGGTGGCTTTGTCCATCGACCTCCGCACGCAGTTCCAGAGTCAGAATTTGTTGTTGGATGTACAAAATGTGATGCGTGTATTCAAGCGTGTCCACCTCATGCTATTTTTAGAACGCCTGATGGTGAGGGGATGATGGCTGGACTTCCTGTAATAGATGCTGATACTCAGCCGTGCATAATGTGCGATGAATTGCCATGCGTTCCTGTCTGTGAACCGGGTGTCCTGACATTTGATGCACCACTTGCGATGGGAACTGCAAAGATAGATTCCATCGCTTGCCTTGCTTTCCGAGGAACTATTTGCACGGTTTGTGTTGAACGTTGCCAAGTTGAAGATGCTATTACGATAGAAGCGGGGCGACCAAAAATTAATCCAGATGTATGCACCGCTTGCGGCGTTTGCCTCTACGTTTGCCCAGCCCCCGGAAACGCTATCCACCTAATCACAGAATAAATTGGATACACCTCCATATGTGTCTTAGCCGAATTAAGAGAGGCGAATTAAGGTGATGTGGTATGTCATAGAAGCAGCCGGAGCAGATTTGTTTGGGGCATCTCTTCTAGGTCTCGATGTAGATGATTTTTATAATGAGATGTGCCTAATCGGAGAAGATTGGGAAAATCAATAAGGAGAAATGTATATTTCTGTCGTATTTTCTTTTATTTATCTTTATTTATGATAACAGTGACCAAATACTTTGTTATTATTTTCACATGGTAAGTAGAAACGCTCAATTAGCGATTGCTTCGCTTGTAGAACTTGCAAAGTGTGATAAGAGGATGTCAGCAATAGAAATTGCTGAGGGTTCAGAATTGTCACAACCCTCAGTTGCTAAGGTACTTTCTACTTTAAGGCAAGGTAACTTCATTTTGAGTGTTCCAGGACCAGGAGGGGGTTTTACACTTTCCAGACCAGCAGACGAGATCAATGTTCAGGATATTTGTGAGTTTTTTAATTTGCAAACGGCTTTGCCTGATGATTGTGCTATTGCTTGTGACTGTTCGGAAGATTATCCATGTAAAGTGTGCGGGGCTCTCCAAGGCGTCGATGACCTTCGCGAATCGACTCTTCGTAATATCACCATAGCTTCTCTGGTCGCCTAAATTAATTGACCAGCGGTCAATTAATTATAATAAGTTGATGGAAACAGCAAAACGGTTAGATGTGTTTGGTGAGACGGTCTTTGCAACGTGGAGTCGAATTGCAATTGAAAAAAATGCAATTAATTTGGGACAGGGTTTTCCTGACTTTGCAGCCCCTGATTTTGTAAAGGAAGCTGCAGTCAAAGCGATAATGGACGATGAGAATCAATATTCAAGATCCGCTGGACACCCTCTTTTGGTAAGTTCAATCGCAGAAAAAACGGAATGGGAAGTTGACCCATATGAAGAAGTAACTGTTGGCTGTGGTAGCACAGAGTTGATTTCGAATGCAATCCTTGGCCTTGTTAATCCTGGTGATGAGGTCATTGTTATTGAGCCATTCTACGATTCGTATTTAGCGTGTATTTCGATGGCGGGGGGTGTTCCAATACTAGTTACTCTTCATTCTCCCGACTTTACATTCGATGAGGACGAATTGCGAAATGCATTTAATGACAAGACAAAGATGATAATTGTTAACTCTCCTCATAATCCGACTGGACGAGTATTTAACAAGAAAGAATTAGAACTAATTTCTGAACTTGCAATTGCTCATGATGTAATCGTTTTAAGTGATGAGGTGTATGACAAATTAATCTTAACTGGAGTTCATGTTCCAATTGCATCACTTCCTGAGATGAGAGAAAGAACCATTACCCTAAGATCACTTGGCAAAGTGTTTTCAGTAACTGGCTGGAAAATTGGCTGGTCTATTGCACCAAAAGAACTTACTCAAGGTATTAGAAGCGCACATCAGTTCACAACATTTTGTGCTGCAACTCCACTCCAAGTTGCAGCAGCAACTGCTTTGCGAGTTCCTGAATCATATTATGATGAATACACTAAAGAATATAGAGAAAGGCGAGATTTGCTTGTAGATGGTTTGAAATCGGTTGGTTTTAAAGTTAATCCTTCGCAAGGGACTTATTTTGTTCTTGCGAACCATTCGCCTTTTGGATTTGAAGATGACATTTCGTTCGCCCATCACCTTGCTGAGACATGTTCTGTTGTAGGCATTCCGCCATCTTCCTTTTACAAAAAGAGTGATGAAGGTAAGGCCTACATACGATTTGCCTTCTGTAAAGGTCTAGGAACCCTTAAAACTGCCGTAGAACGCCTTCAAGCACTGTGCTAAAACATAGCTTTTTGCTATAATGCCAAGTTCCCCAATTTGTAGGAGCAATCAAGATGTACGCAATCGTAGAAGACAGTGGAACTCAAATTAAATTAAGTACTGGAGATGTACTAGAAATCGATCTACGTGAACTAGAGGGTGATTCTATAACTTTAGATAGGGTTTTGATGATTGGCGGGGATGGTGACCCAACAATCGGTACCCCATACATTGATGGGGCGACTGTATCAGTTGAAGTGCTTGAAGAAGTTAAAGATGACAAGATAAATGTCATCAAATTCAAAAGACGTAAGGGCTATAGGCGAAAAACTGGGCACAGACAGAAGTACTTGATGGTAAAAGTTGGTGATATTTCTGCTAAGAAAAAGACAACTAAAAAGAAAACGACCAAAAAGAAAACAACTAAAAAGTCAGAAGACGATTAAAATATTTGAAGAAGTTACTTACGGGGCTATATAAGCAGCAGTTTGTGGGGCTATTTAAGCAGCAGTTTACGGGGCTATTTAAGCAGCAGCTTACGGGGCTATATAAGCAGCAGCGTTTTCTATTTGCCTAGCGATTTGCCTGTTAGGAGTGCTTGACACTCTGCCAGTCATTGTTGCAGGAGTTAGGAGATCAACAAAAGAAGAATTGTGTTCGTTCAATGCAATTGTTGCTTCTTCAATATAAAGTGACATCCCCTTTTTAGGTGAGCCATTTGGTATACAAAAACCCCCACCAGTGTATACCCCAACAGAACCGCCAGAAACAATAATGTGTTTAATTGCAAGATTTGTTGAACTTGAAGATAAAGGTGTCTTCCCAGCGACTGGTTTCCAGAGTAATTGCAAATGGATAATTTGACCATCAGTGAAGTCCCCATTTGCAAGTTTGTCGAGAGGAATGTCTGTCATCCAAATATTGCCCTCATCTGCAAACCCTTCTGAACAGACAATTGTTTGACAATCAGCTTTCAAGAGAACTCTGTTGAGCCCCATTGAATGAACTTCTAAACTTGAATGTCGAGAAAACGAAACGCCAGAGGAGCAAGAAGATAGAAATAAAAGCAACGAAAAATATAACTTACATTTCATATCTATGGGCTGGCTCATTCACTACGCTGTCGGCGGAAACATTGGAAATAATAGTTTGGTTGATTCCTAAACATTTCAGCGCATCTCTCTCGACAATATCTTTAACTTTCGCTCTTGGAATAGGTGGAAGTGGAGTTCCCTTTATGGAAACATTTACACTATACAAAGATTCAATTGCATGTTGAGGAGACGATATTGGGAATCCAGAGCCAAAGAGTAAACGGTCCATTACATCTAAACTCCATGCAGTTGAAAGAGCGTTGTATACCTGCCATGGTCTAGTTGCCACCCCAGAGACCTCAGCAAAAACGTGTTTATGTTTGCCGGCAAGTACAAGCAACTCATCAATCCAAGGGTAGCCCATCTGAGTGAACATGATTCGTAGTTCTGGAAAAGTGCGTGCGACTTCGTCCCAATGGATCGCTCTTGCAAAGTCCAATATCGCAGATGCTGGAATTGGTTGAGGAATCGTTACGATAACTGGTAGTTGTTGTTCACAACATTTTTCATATACCTTCATCGCTGCTGAGTGTGTTGGATGGAACCCTGCTAGAGATGGTGAGATTGCAATTCCAACTAAACCAAGATCCACTGCACTGGATAAATCATGTTCAATTGTAGAAGCAAGTGGGTCTATCCCAGCTATACCTAAGCGATGTTGTTGGTCCCTGCTGACATAACTAGCTATTAACTCATTGGGAACATATGCTCCAGCAAGGTCAGCTCTATGCCCTAGTACAAGTGAAGCATCCACACAGGACATTGCTCTGCCATGAGCAGCGGCATCTCCACATTGTTCGATCCAACTGTCCGGTGAACCGGTTGAGAGGTGGCTAGCGGTCTCAGGACCTAGTTGTCTTGCATCAGACCATAAACGTGTGTGGCAGTCAATAATCATAACTCTCTCCAATGATGTTGTCTATTGTATCGGCTTACACACGCTTTGGACATGGGGGGTATCATTGCACAAATGACTGTTCCTGAAAAAATTACTCCAAAAACAACGGTTTGGAGTAGTGACGATTTGAACTCGAATCCTCATCAATCAGTGGATAAGCCAGAACGTGTAGAGCGTATGTTTTCTGCAATAGCTAGAAAATATGACTTAAACAATCGTCTTCATTCGCTATGGCAAGATCAGATCTGGAGGCAGAAAACTGTGAAAGCAGCAAATCTGTCTATTCACGATGAAGTTGTTGATGTTGCCTGTGGGACGGGAGATTTGGCTATGGCATTCTGCCGAGAGGGTGCGAAGAGCGTGATTGGAGTCGATTTCACACATGCCATGCTAGAAATTGCTATTGATAAAGCAAGGGAAGTTGGATTGGAAATAGATTACCGACAGGGTGATGCGATGAAATTGAATCTTGCTGATGAATCCGCAGATATTGTTTCGATCGCTTTTGGAATTCGGAATGTTCTAAAACCCCAAGTTGCTTTTAATGAGTTTTACAGAATTTTAAGACCTTCCGGAAGATTGGTTGTGCTTGAATTTTCAACGCCAAAAAATAATCTGATGAGGAAATTGAATAATTTTTATATAAAAAAAATAATGCCAACTACAGCAACTGTAATTGCTCAAGATAGAAGTGGTGCTTACAAATATTTACCAAAGAGTGTTGAAACATTTAGTGGACCAGAAGAACTAGCAAAAATGATCGAGAAATCTGGATTCAGTAATATTAACCATCAGCCATTAACATTTGGGGTTTGCACAATTACTGCTGCGACTAAGATTTTGTAAATTATTCCTTGTCAATAGGAGTAGATGGTTTTGTAGGCGCGAATTTTTTTGAGTGTTCCATTGCATTGCGCACCTGATCGTATTCTTTTGAGTTTGTATCTATAAAACCCGAACACCCTAGTTCTCCGATATCGTCTGTGATTTCCATACCAATTAGAGCTGCTGTAATTGCGTCGCAAATTTCCTTTGGTAGTTCGCTTTTGGCAACCCATGGTTTTGTTACATTTTCAAATGCTTCAACAATAATAATTTCATCAGGATCACACAACTTTTTGTAAGTTGAAGCTTTAATGGCACCCGCATCATGAGTGCCAGTGATAACTGCTTTGGCTACTAAATCATGACGTCCAAGATAGTCATATTTTGATAAGTTTTTAGAATTGATTCCTTCATTAACTAAAAGTGACTGAGCAAGAAATCGCCCGATTGTGGAGTTCTTATCCCCGAAGGCAAAACTTCTACCTTTAAGATCGGAAATTTTAGTAATGCATGAATCCGATTTAGTGATGATAAAACCGTTGAATCTTTTTAACCCATTCCTTAACTCCATTGCAAGGAGTTGGATATCTTTGTTTTTTTGCTCAGCAAGTATATAAGATGAAGGACCAAATCTAACAAAGTCAATCTTCCCTGATGCAAGCGCTTTGATTCCTGTTTCATAATCCTTGAAAATTGTTAAATGTATATCAACTTTGCGTTTGAGTTGACTCTCTAGGGGAACCCTTAGTGCGTCAAGTATTGGTGTAAATTTTCGATACATCACAGTGGCTCGATCAGAAGGATAAACTCCAAAATCTAAGCGTAAAGTTTCTTGGGAAAAACACGAAGAACAGATTGTTAAAACAAAAGCGATTAATCTAATCATGCCACTAGGATACTACGATTTTAGTCACCAAGGTTATATGTTAGAAATAAAGTTGCTTTCAATTCGCCTAAAACCAATTAGTTCAAAAAAGCCCCTATCGCAAGTTTCTAGGGTTTTATTACTGTCTAATTATTCTGTTGGTTATTGTTAAGTTGACGATAAACAAAATTAAAGAGCAGCAAGTATTGCGTCTACGTTTTCGCCAGCGTCTCCAAAAAGCATTGAAGTGTTTTCGTTAAAGAAAAGTGGGTTGTCAACGCCAGCATAACCAGTACCCAGACTCCTTTTCATTACGATTACATCTTTTGCGTTCCAGACCTCAAGGACAGGCATTCCAGCAATTGGACTCATTGGGTCGTCTAGTGCACTTGGATTAACAATGTCATTAGCCCCAATCACCATCACAACGTCAGTTGCTGGAAATGTGTGGTTGATTTCGTCTAGTTCAAGAACAATGTCATATGGGATGTTTGCTTCAGCAAGAAGAACGTTCATGTGTCCCGGTAATCGTCCAGCAACTGGGTGAATGGCAAATAGCACATTGGTATTATTGTCTTGTAACTTCTTGGTTAATTTTGCGACAGTATGTTGTGCTTGTGCAACCGCCATGCCATACCCTGGGACAATAATAACACTGTTTGCATTATTGAGTTTTGATGCAGTTTCATCAATCTCTATTGAAGTTACGTTTCCGTCGTGCGATATAGTGCTTTTCGCACCTGAGCTATCTGCAGTTCCAAACCCACCGAGAATGACACTCGGTAATGATCGATTCATTCCCTTGCACATTATCAAACTTAGAATTGCGCCGCTAGATCCTACAAGAGCGCCTACGATTATTAACAGGTCGTTTCCAAGCATGAATCCAGCCGCCGCGGCAGCCCAGCCAGAGTAACTATTAAGCATTGAAACGACTACTGGCATGTCTGCACCACCTATAGCCATTACTAAGTGAACACCAAGCAGTCCTGTTATGAACATCGCAATGAGTAAGAATATTATTGAATTGTCTGCGTGACCGACAAACTTAACTCCAAGCCAAATGGTTATAGCTAGGACGATAAGATTTAGAATGTGCCTTGCAGGTAGAAGAAGTGGTTTTCCTGAAAGTAATCCATGCAATTTGCCAAAGGCAATAACTGATCCAGTAAATGTAATTGAACCAATACAAACTCCCACAAATATTTCGATTTCGTGGATTGTTAATTCGATTCCAGTAAGACTGGAGGATGAGTTTGGGTCTAGTTGAAGACCAACACCAACAAGCACTGCGGCAGCACCAACGAAACTGTGTAGAATTGCCACAAGTTGTGGCATTTCAGTCATCTTTACTCTATTTGCAAGTATCCCTCCAATTAATACAGCAGGAAACAATGCAATTGCGAGTATCCCATAGGCATTGACGGATCTGCTTGAGATAACCGCAACTAAAGCAATCAACATCCCAATCATTCCGAATAGATTTCCCCTACGTGCCGTTTCTTGTTTAGATAGTCCTCCTAAACTAAGAATGAAAAGTACTGCTGCGATTATATAAAAGATGGTGACTAGGCTACTTGGCATTTGTTACCTTTTAAACATCGCTAGCATTCGGTTTGTTACTAAAAAGCCCCCAGCTACATTAATTGCTGCTAGCAAAACTGCTGCTGCTCCAAGTATCATGGTTGCATTTACTTCTGGCTGAGAAAGTTGCAAAATTCCGCCAATAATGATGATGCCAGAGATAGCATTTGTTACACTCATTAGCGGAGTGTGAAGTGCTGGTTTGACATTCCATATCACCTGCCAACCAACGAAACATGCAAGAACAAAAACAGTAAAGTGGTTCAGGAAAGTTTTTGGCATTTCAGTGCCAAGATAAATGACCCCAATAGCAGCTGCTACAAGAAGTGCTGACCTTATTAAGTATTTTGAAATTGCTTTGTTCTCTGGAAGCGTTTTTGTATCAATTTCTGAACGTTTTGCTTCATCATCAGGTCGTGGACCGGTGTCTACAGAATATGCTGGACCTGGGTTTCTTGGTTTTGGTGGTGGCCATGTAATACTTCCATGATTAAGAACCAATGCACCTCTTATTACGTCATCTTCGATGTCGATGTTGTAATTCTCTGCACCACCCATTTCAGTTAGAAGTTCAACAATGGCTGTACTGTACAGGCGACTTGAAAGAGCAGCCATTCTGCTTGGCAAGTCGGTGTAACCAATAATCGTTACACCATGATGTACTATCTTTTCATTTGGAACGGTCAAAGTACAGTTGCCACCACGTTCAGCTGCTAGGTCGACTATGACTGAACCCTCTCTCATGCTTTCTACCATTCCGCTTGAGATAAGTTTTGGGGCTTCTCTGCCTGGGATTAACGCAGTTGTAATTATGATGTCAACTTCAATTGCCTGTTCAGCGAAAAGTTTCAATTCAGCTTTTAGGAATTCATCGGACATTGTTTTGGCGTAACCGCCGCTGCCCTCTCCATCATCGGAAGGGAAATCTAATTCAAGGAATTCTCCTCCAAGGGACTCCACCTGTTCTTTAACTGCTTTTCGTGTGTCAAATGCGCGAACAATTGCACCAAGTCCCTTTGCAGCTCCAACTGCTGCTAGTCCAGCAACTCCACCACCTATAATAAGTACTTTAGCCGGCTCAATTTTGCCTGCAGCGGTAACTTGTCCAGTAAAGAAATGCGGGAAAGAATGAGCAGCTTCTACCACCGCACGGTATCCAGCAACGTTTGCCATTGAACTTAGGGCATCCATCTTTTGAGCACGAGTTATTCTTGGAATGCAGTCCATCGCAAGAGCTGTTGCCTTCTTTGCGCTTAGATGTTTAAGTAATTCACCATTTTTGTCGGGCCAAAAAAAAGAAATCAACGTGCCGCTACTTTTTAGTAAATCTGCTTCATGAGGAAGCGGTTCTCTAACTTTAGCGATGATGTCACTTCGGCTCCAAAGTTCAGCAGTATTGTTGACAATTGTTGCTCCAACTTCTTCGTATTTTGGATTTCCAAAGTCAGCATGATTCCCAGCACCTGACTCTATGAGAACTTCAAAACCCATCTTCCTAAGAGCTTCTGCACCTCTAGGAACAATAGCTACTCTCTTTTCATCTGTCTGAATTTCTTTTGGTACGCCAATTATCATAAAGGGGGCTCCATCTGTGTGGAGCACTGCATTCTACCTTATAATTAACCCGCGGTTAATAAATGGTGGCAAAATGCAGGATGACCTTAGGGTTAATTTGAATTTTGCGGTTGTGTTTGCAGAACGACCATGTCATGGTATCGTTCGCTGCGAGCCATAAGTTCGTCGTGGGTTCCTGACTCAATAATGCGTCCCTTGTCGAGTACGAGAATTTGGTCGGCATCTCGAATTGTACTCAGACGGTGGGCTATAACGAAACTTGTTCGATTCTTTAAGAGCGTGGACAAACTGTGTTGGATTAGGCGTTCGGATTCAGTATCTAAATTGCTTGTCGCTTCATCGAGAATTAAAATTTTAGGATCTGCAAGGAGCGCGCGGGCAATTGCGATTCGTTGGCGTTGACCGCCACTAAGTTTGACGCCGCGTTCACCTATTTCTGTTTCGTATCCATGCTTAAATTCGTTGATAAAAGTATCCGCCGCTGCTTGTTTTGCTGCACTTTGAATTTGTTCGGAGGTTGCTCCACGTTTTCCGTACGCGATGTTGCTCGCAATTGTTCCTTCAAACAAAAAGATGTCTTGCTCCACAATACCAAGTAACGATCTATACGAATTCAAGTTGATTTCATGAATAGGAATGCTATCGAGAAGTATGTTTCCTTGCGTGCAATTGTAAAAGGCAGCGACTAGATTGCACAGCGTTGTTTTGCCAGAGCCGCTTGGTCCTACTAGCGCGAGAGTTTTTCCTGATGGAGCGATGAATGAAATCTCATGAAGTACATCTGTGTCTGTACTTGGATATTTGAAAGAAACATTTTGGAAAGTAACTGTTCCATTTATTGTGCCAGAAACAATCCCGCGGGTCGTTTCCTGCTTTGGAGTGTGACAGTCACTGTCATAGGTGTGAGCAGGTGTTGGATAGTTTTCAGAGACAGCAGGTGTGACTGTCACTGCTTTGTTGTTGGTAGTTTTTTGTTTGTCATGTTCTTCTTGCTCTGTAGGTTCTTTGAACAAATCAAGCACGCGGTCAAGGGCAGCAAGGGAGTTTTGTAATTGGGTTGCACTTTCTGCTAGTGTTGCAAGAGGTCCCATTAGCATTGCCAAGTAAGTAAGGAACATGACAAGGTCGCCAGCAGTGATTGCCTCTCTTGCAGTTATTTCGCCCGCTGCGAGAAGTTCGCGATCGTGCAAGACCTGCCACCCGCCAAACCAAAGAAGGGCAGCGGTAGCAACAGGAATAAGAACCGACCAAGCAATATCAATTCCTCGAGATAACCACCATGCGAGCAACTCCTTGCGTACTAGTAAATGGTTTGAGCGAATCCAGTTTGCTGCCTCAGTGCGTTGGTGAGAAAAACTTCGAACAACACGCGCACCACCAAACGATTCCGTCACCATTGCATCGCAAAATTGACGAGTACCGCGAATAGAGCGCCAGAGTGGACGGATTCGACTTATCCATGTGCGGTGGGTAAAGAATACAATCGGGAACAGAACAACTGAGAAAAGTAATAGCCGCCAATCCACGAAAAGCAAAATAATAAGAATGCCAAATAGTTGAATGATTGCACGCCACGGGTTATAGCAAAGTCCGAATACGAGTTCTCCAATCGCTCCAGCATCTTCGCGCACAAGCGACGCCGCGCCACCTGAACGCAGTTGATGTACGCGGTGTAGTGGAAGGGAACTTGCATGTATAAATGCTCTTCGCCTTAGAGAAATTTGAATTCGTTTTGTAGTTCTAGTTGCTAGCCAACGTCCTCGAATGCTAAAGACCAGAGCGACGAGTGCGAGAATAACTGTTCCGATGGCAATTACACCAAGTAGAGTGAATTTACTAGCAAGAGCCGGAAAGTTCAAAAGTATTTTTTCTGGTAACGGTTGATCGCCGAGGATATTATCAAAAACAATTTTAGTTGCAGCCGGTGGAATAAGTCCTACGGTAGCTCCAACTGTTAAAAATCCTAGTGACCAAATAATGTCTCTTTTGTTCTTTCCTATGATGACAAAAAATTGTTGAAGAAGTTCTCTAAATGATCGAGAACGCTCTGCAGCAGTTCTTCCATTGCTTAATGCAGTGAAGTCACCCGTTTTTACTGAGTCCTTCAGACGATTTTTAAACGAAAGAAAACGAGACTTGCTTGAATGTGGTTTATGCATAAAAGGTGCATTGTACACTTCTTGTAAAGGATGAAAACGTTTTTTGTAATTGCGTTACAATAATGTTAAGGAGAGTGCTATGGAACAAGAATTTGATTCTGGAAATGATGTTGAAGTAAATAGTAAAAAATCTAGCAAAGGCAAAAAAATTGCTGGTGGGTGTGGGTGCGGATGCCTTGTAGTTATTTTAGTAATCGCGGCAATCATCTATTGGGCATACCGTGAAGCAACTGCATTTACTCGTGGTTTTGAAGAACAGGGGTATAGGAAAGTTAGTGCGCAATCGATTGTCGTCAATGAAGAAGAAACTGTCAAAGGACCTGTTGTATATTTTGGTCAGTCCTTGGTAATCGAAGGAACAATTGATGGCAATGTTGCTGCAATGTGTCAAGCAGTGATAATAGATGGAACCATAAATGGTAAACTTGACGTCTTATCGCAAAGTGTGATAATTAATGAAACAGGGGTTGTGACTGGAGATATTATTGCAGAGGCAGTGCAGTCACTTGTGAACAACGGAAGAGTAGATGGTGAAATAAGTGGCACATATCAAAATGTTACATCAGATGAGGAAGTTATTCAAAGCGAGTAGTTGTTAAGGAACTTGTTGGTACAACGCAGTGACAAACATTAAGGTGCCATCTTCGGTCATAATCCCAGCGGGATCAGCAATCTCGCCATAGTTTGTCA
>JASMLG010000115.1 GCA_030748805.1 Phycisphaerales bacterium
GGTATTCTTACAACGGTGCAAAGAATTTGTCGTGATAAACAATTACTCCCAGAGAAAACAGTATGCGTATCTGGTATTGGTTGCTCAAGCCGTTTCCCCCACTACATGGCAACTTACGGTTTTCACGGATTGCACGGGCGCGCGCTTCCAGTTGCTTGCGGTATAAAGTCACGTCGTCCTGATCTTGATGTTTGGGTGGCAACAGGAGATGGTGACTGCTGCTCAATTGGCGCAGGTCACTGGGTTCACGCTGTCAGGTACAACATGGACATGGTCGTGCTTCTTTTTGACAACAACGTGTATGCTCTTACCAAGAAGCAAAGTTCACCTACAAGTCAAATTGGACAATCAACCAATACACACCCTAAAGGCGCACCGCTTCCTCCACTTAATCCATCGACTACTACACTATCCATAACGAATTGCTCGTTTGTTGCCCAAACAGTTGACTGGAATCCAGTTCATATGCATGAGACATTAAAAGCAGCACATGAACACAAGGGTTTTAGTTTTGTACGAATTTTTCAACGTTGCCCTGTCTATTCTGAAGAGTGTTTCGCAGAAGCACAAACTGACCCAAGTTTAATTCAACTTGTCGAGCACGAAAATGGTTTGCAGGTATCCGAATCTGGTACTCGTTTATACAAAAACAAAGTAACGCATGACCCTTCTGATCTAGTACAAGCAATGGCGGTAGCCAATCAGAATGAAGTACTGCCAATTGGCTTGCTCTTTCAAAATGAGAGCATGCCAATTTATAACGAATACAGTTCTTTGGGAATTCACACCACTCCTGAAGATAAAATGGACGCTTTGAACCACCAACTCGACCGCTTCGCAATCTAAGGACTTTGCCATGTCATCCAATGACGCAACCGAACATGGAATGGAAGAAACACAACTAATAGACCTAGAAGGTCTGTATTTTCCTCCTGACGAGGATTTGCCTTCAGGTCACACCATACACGACGTCTTGCGCGATGCTCGCAAGTTTCATGCTGGAGACCCCGCTGTTGAGACAAGGTCAATTGACGAATTGCTTCCTGCGGTTATGCATTCGCTTCGACGCCCAGAACTTATTAGAACTGATTATCCGTTAGTTCTTCTACCCTGTGGAAAAGTTCAGCCGCTTGTAGAGTTCTTTGTTGAAATCATTGCAACAATAGATGATTCAAAAGTTCTATCTGACAACCTCGTTCGTGTAGAAAGACAAGTAAGAGAGGGACTAAAGACAGTTACTGATGCGGCAAAGGTTATTGGTTCTGCCGGATCTAAAGTAGGAGACATGCTCGCGCTAAATGAGAAAGCTGATCATAATTTCAGGGCTAAGGGAGCTGAGTTAGTACAAGCAATACCTTTTGGAACGTTGCTTGTACCTTGCAATTCTGCTGCTGGTCCTGTTGTTGCGTTGCATATTATTGAAGCGCAGACAAAAGATAACCCTCTTCGTGAGAGCGTTATAAAGATGCGTGATGCACTGAAGAGCATGAATAGCCATGAACCTTCAGTAAAAGCAAGCGGTATTGATGAGAATAAACTCCAAGCTGTTCTTGGTAAAACGACTTCTGGCAGTGTGCCGATGGACGGTAAACGGACAAAACGAATAGAAGAAACAATTAAAACCTTTGAGCTATGGCTAACAAATAGCGATTCTCCACTTTATGTTGTGACTTCCTCTTTTGCAGATGAAATTACTATTCCACACTCTGCTACAAAAGTAAAGGCAGGTGATTCTCTTTGCGACGTAGCAATTGAGACATTTGATAATCTCGCACAGCGTTATGCTCAACTGTTTGGTGCAATGCGTACAGCACGTTTAGAACTTGCAAATGCATACGAGAGTCCAAGGCATGATCAACTTCTTGAAAACTTCTGCAGAAAATGTTTTTCAGATACAGAGTTTGATCTTATGCCAAAAGTTGTAGCCGTTGGTTCCGTCCAAGATGGTCTTGCAAACATGGCATCGCTTTCTACTATTTTGCGTTCTGCGAGACCAGTCTCCATGCTTTTGCTTGGAGACGATCTTGCAACTCTTGATCATGAGCGAATCGAACTTGCATACTTAGCAGTAGCGCATCGCAAATGTTTTGCAACACAGGTTTCGATTGCACATCCTTCTCATCTGGTGGATTCTATAAAGAGTGGGCTTGAATCAACTCGCCCGACCTTACACACGATTGCGTGTGAAGACACTCACCCACTTGGCGCGTGGCTTGAAGGTAATGCTGCAATTGAAGGCCGAGCTTGTCCACTTCTTCGGTACGATCCGTCGCAGGGTACAACTTGGGCAGAGCGCTTCGACTTAATTGATAACCCTCAACCAGAACATGATTGGCCAATTTGGACTGGGGTAGTAGACGATAAGGAAATTTCCTTATCTTTTACGTTTGCACACTGTGCAATGTTGACCCCCGAGTTGCAAAAATATTTCTTACGACTTCAAGATGGTCTTGAGTCACCTGATTTATTATCTATTGAAAAATGGCTTAACCTTTCACCAGAAGAATCATCCTCGACCATTCCTTATCTCTGGGCAGCAGATACCGATGGCTCAATCCACAAATTAGTTGTTGCAAGGTCGGTAACTGATGTATGTAGAGAACGACTCGATTATTGGAACACCTTGCAAGAACTTGCAGGTATTGACAATTCCTATGTTGAGCAAGCAATAAGAGAAGAGCGTGAAATTTTAGACACAGAATTTGCAACTCAACGCGAAACCATTGAAAACAAACACGCTTCAGAAATTGAATCAATTCGCGCGACTGCTTCGCAAGTTGCAATGCAACAACTTGCAGAGGTGCTCCTTGGAGGAGGAGGTGGATTTGTAAATCCAATTGCTTCGGTTGTAGCTGCGACTACTGCCCCTGCTGCTCCAATTACAAATGGTTCACCTACTCAGACAGTCGAGACAACTGACCAGAGCCCTGAAGAAGATCAAGCCGAAAGCGTTTCTGATGATTTAGGCGAGGCGTGGATTGACAGTCCGCTCTGCACGACCTGCAATGACTGTATGGAAATTAATGCACAGGTCTTTGTATATAACGAAGACAAACAAGCGTACATCAAAGACGCTTCAGCAGGAACGTATGAAGAAATTGTTCAAGCAGCCGAAGCATGCCCTGCAAGATGTATTCATCCTGGAGGACCTCTGGATTCAAACGAACCAAACCTTGACGATCTTATAAAGCGCGCTGCTGATTTTAACTAAGGATCTGTTTTGGATACAACCCTTACTGCCCTTCTCATCATGTCAAGCATCGGTACCTTTTTTGGTATTTGCTTAGCGATTGCTCACAAATACCTCAAGGTAGAAGAAGATCCTCGCCTTGATGTTGTTGAAGAAATGCTACCGGGAACGAATTGCGGTGCATGTGGTGAGCCGGGATGTCGCGGCTTTTCTGAGGCAATAGTTGGCGGTGCAAAACAACCTAGTAAGTGCACAGTTGCAAGTTCTGATGATATTGACCTAATTGCTGCCTTTCTTGGAGTTGAGGCAGGAGAGCAGGATAAAGTCGTTGCACGCCTTCATTGCGCTGGTGGACTTGGACTTGCAAAACAAATCGCAGAGTACGAGGGCTATTCCAACTGCCGCGCTGCCCATCTAGTGGGAGGTGGCGGCAAGGGATGCAGTTGGGGATGCCTAGGTTTAGATGATTGCATGATTGCATGCGATTTTGATGCAATTCAGATGAATGAACAACGACTTCCCGTTGTGAGCGTTGAGAATTGCACCGCGTGTAACGATTGCGTAGAAGCATGCCCACGCGATCTCTTTGATCTTATGCCCATTTCTCAAAAATTGATAGTGCAATGCAACGCTCCCCTTGAAGGTGATGACGCGTATGCCGTCTGCTCTGTCTGTTGCGATGGTTGCCAGCGATGCGCAGCCGACGGAGACGGAAAAATAACTATGCATAATAATTTACCAATCGTTGATTGGAGTGCGGGTAATATCGCTACCTCGCCAAAGGCGACATGGCGATGCCCCACTGGCGCAATCACCTGGGTTGAAGACGGACAATTTATTCAGCCAACGGTTGAGTATTCCACTCGCAAGGAGGTAGCAGTATGAATGCATTTACAATAATAACAAATCGACTTTTTGAAAAGGTCTTCCGTAGAGAGGAGGAAACAGTTCTCTTTGGGGAGCCCTGTACTATTGATCCGCTAACTGCAGTTGCAATAGTAGAATCAAAACACGTTGGGTCAACTGCATTTTGCGGTCCATTACCCGAGTCGATTACAAAAGAAACTTTCTCATCTACTACTGATAATGAAACTAATCTTCAGGAAGTACATACTGCGCTCCTTTCGCCAAACCCAAGAAGTGCATTTGCCAGCGCAATGGGTCTTGCGTTAACTGGGGAGCGAGCAACGGTTTTTTTAACAGCAACGGATCTGCACGCCTGTCAGGATTTACTCATTGAGTGTGTAAAGCAACATCTTCCAATAATTATTCATGTTGCTCTATGCGACCATTGTCAAAATGTCACCTACGATGCGTACCTTGCATCTTCAAACACAGGCTGCATGCAATTTCTTGCATCCACCACTCAAGACGCTGTGGACTACACCATGTTCGCGCGCCAAGTCGCTGAGGAATCCCTTATCCCAGCAATCGTCGCGGTTGACACTTTCAAACCCACAACAGCCGAATTACCTTCAGAAGAACTTTCTACTGCATGGTTTGGTTTGCCAAACGCCTTTATTGCATGCCCTAATGATGCGCAGCGGTTGATATTCGGTGAGCAGCGAAGACGAGTTCCAGATAGATGGAATCTTGAAAGACC
>JASMLG010000116.1 GCA_030748805.1 Phycisphaerales bacterium
GTTAACCTGTGTTACTTATCTTCACTCAAAGTAATTCACATTCACAGGTGAGGGCTATGGACATTCTCCCCATGAACCAACTACGTAGAGTAAATCAAGGATATCTATCGTGCCATCGGCATTTACGTCACAACCTGAACCAGTTCCCCAGCCACTAATGATTTCAAGAATATCAATAACATCCACAGTACCATCACCATTGCAATCACTTGGGCATGGTTCGCTATTGTTATCTCCCGTCCATGTAAGGACACTCGTCATAAATGCAGATTGATCCGCACTTGAGAACGCTTCGATTGGGAAGCCAAGGAATACCGCTCCCCCACCATGTGATCCTTCGAAATGTGTGCCAGCATCTCCCATATTTCCGCTGAATGAAAGTTGGGCTTGACTAGTTGGCGAAACAATGTCACTCCAATTTGCAAATGGATAAGAAAGAGATGCTGTTCCCATATCTTCAAACAAACCGACACCTGTTACAGTTGTTTGGTATTCATCACTATCGTAACTATATATACCGAGATAATTTGAACCAAAGTCAGTTAATCCATTGTCGTATAAGTAATCTTGACTGGAAAGTACTAAGTAACCACCGCTGTCAATATAAGTAGAGAGCGAGCCCTCACCAGAATTGCCCGGACCTGCAAACCCACCAAACTCATCGCCACTAAACCAGATTACAAGAGGATATCCTTGCAATTCACTTACTTCTGGCTCATTGTCTGAATTGTTTGTATCGTAAATATCGTATAACAAACCTGCTTCATCTAGCATTGATGTGTAATATGATCTTACGTCTGGTGAGTTGTCATCATCATCAACAAGAAGCACAACCATTGCATCTGTTGTTCTAAATGTCCACCATGAAGTCCAGCCACCAACTCCACAATTATTTGACGCGTTAATCCTCCAGAAATATGGCGTGTTTGATTCTAACATCATAGGTAGTTGGAAAACCGTTGTATCTATATCTGAGTTGTCGTAAACAATACCAAATTCATTTTGTGTGGTCGAAACTTGCAAATGCCACGAAGTAGCAGCACCACCAGACCCTGTCACCCACCTAAAGGTAGGGCTTAGTGGAACATCTGTCGTTCCGTTCAATGGTTGCAACAGTGTAGACACACCCGGAATGGAACTTGAAACCTCAACTTGGGCTGAAGCGTCATGATGAGATTGATCCGCCGATGTTCCCCTTACAGTAAATCCATAGGTCTCATCGAAAACACTGCTGTCGACAGAAAGAGTCATTGTTACGTCATTGCCGGGCAAAACTGGATTTTCAGAAAATGCTGCTGTCAACCCGGGATAAAGATTGGCTGACAAAGTGATTTCTTGGTTATATCCCATAATTTGACCAACACTTACAGTGTAATCAACACTTGACGGCGCACAAACCGATTGAGAACTTGGGTTAATTGAGATTGAGAACCCCGGTTCTGATGCACAGTTATAGCAAACAACCGAAAAATCCTGATCAACGTCATCTCCTTCATTAGGAATCCCGTCGGAGTTTAAGTTAGCGGCACTTACGACAATTGTTGCTTGACTTGGAGGTGTAGGACCTAAGAAAACACCTTCCGTATTGTTCATGCCGTCTGCAGTACCACCAGTCGTTGACCACCCTTGAGACCCAATGTTATTACCCAAGTAAGTTGACATTCCTGCAGTAACTGTTAAGTCCAAGTCATTATTCCATGCAGGTGTGCTACCACCAAGGCCATGCCCTAATGCATCTGTCCAAACTAACATTATCTTCATTGGCTGAGATGGATCGAGTGGTGACACAGTTGCTGACCATTCGTCGCCTGTCTGTTCAAGAACAACGGGAGCATCATAGTAACGAACACTTCCCTCGGGGTTAATCAATACAGAACTCAAATCCATTCTTCCCCAGCCCTGTTTTGAATCAAATACATGACCAAGTGTGTTTCCGTCAGCATCATCATTACCCGCAAGATCAATTGCTGCAGCAGTAAACGCTGCTTTGATTAGAGCAGGAGATGGATCATCACCATAAGCGTTTCTGTATTGTTCAACGAAGAGTGCAATACCACCTGCAACTTGTGGACAAGCCATGCTCGTTCCGCACATTAATCCATAGGAACTGGGGACTGTTGAATCGACACTGCAACCCGGCGCGACCATGTGAGGAATTGTTCTACCATCAAGACACGGACCATGTGCGGAGTTACTAGAAAGATCATTTATTTCCGGATACTGACTTCCATCCGAATATTGCATCTTAGTCGAGCCAATAGTGAAAATGTTTTTAGCTTCATCTGGTGATCCTTGGCTGCTTGTCCCACCATATCCATTCATAATTGCAAGTACATAAGAAAATTGCTGGTTTCCATTAGTGGAAGGGTCTGCATCTCTGATTGCGACATCAACTTCTAATGTGTCAATGTCATATCCCTGTGGAGATCCAGATGGCCCCCAACTGTTGCTAGATGCAATTGCTCCATTGCTGTGTGATTCAACCATTAACAAAGTCATACCACCAGGTTGCTGGAAGAGAGGAGAGTACTTTTGTTCAACGAGTGAAGCACTTGGTGCGACGCCTTGTCCTCGGAGAAATCCATAACTATCTGTAGTTCCAGATGTACCAGTTGCACCAACTATTCCTGCAGTATGAGTACCATGAGAACTTGATGAACCTCCACCACAACTTTGCCCTACGCATGGGACAAATTGACCTGCTAAATCCACGTGTTCATCATCACTACCACCGTCAACAATTGCAATTGTAACTCCTTGCCCATTTACTCCAGCAGTTGTTAGCCAGTCCTGATATCCGGGGTATGCCATATTGTCTGCGTCAAAATTCCCCGCATTAATTTGGTTGCTCATTTCACTTCGCAAACCACCATCTGTTGGTTTGGGTTGAATAGTATAAATTCCCGGTATTGTTGAAATATCAAGATAAGAACTTCCAGAAGTTACGAAACTAATTACATTAAATCTGTTATCAAGAGAATGCTGTTCAATCCTAACCGCTCCAATTTTTGTCAACTCTTTCAGCATTCTCTGATTGTCAGCACCTTTGTAAAAAAGTGCTTGAGTTGCTATCTTTTGAGCATCAAGGTTCCTCCACTTTGGAAGGACACGATATCCATTTAGAAAATCGCCCGACCATCTGACGTTCGGTAAATCGGTAGCATTGTCTCGGCTTTGTTGGTCTGACCAAGTGATATAAGTAAAAGGGTGAATATATTGAACTGGTGATATGCCAGATTCTCTCATCAAATCGATCCACGATTCTTGGATTGGACCATCAAATTGAATTAAGCGAAGGTCACTCTCAAACTGAGATGAGAATTCCCACTCTGTTGGGTTAACTATCACCTTTGTAATAGGATCAAATGTTTCTTCTCCAAGAGTAATCGCAAATCCGTTTTGTTGAGGATTCGCAACTGCAATTGAACCAAATGTGGCAGAGAATGCGATTACAGTTGTACTTATATATTTAATCATTTACTGTACTCTTTCTCTCATGATTTCCAGAGTACAGGATTGTTCGACAAAACCAAGTGAAAGGTTTCGCAAAATCGCCTTTAATCGCTAAAAAACAAAGACAAACATTGTAAGTGACTCGTTATAGGACTATTATTTTGTCAAAAATCACAATTTCTAGGAGTACGTGGAAATGGGATTACATCTCGAATATTCGCCATTCCAGTCGCGTAAAGGATAGTTCTTTCAAAACCTAATCCAAATCCAGCATGTGGAACAGTGCCATATTTCCGAAGATCACGATACCACCAATATGGTTCTAACTCTAACCCGCACTCAACAATCCTTTTATCAAGAACATCAAGCCGTTCCTCCCGCTGTGAGCCGCCAATAATCTCCCCGATTCCTGGTGCAAGAACATCCATCGCAGCAACAGTTTTTTCATCATCATTCAGACGCATATAAAAGGCCTTGATATCTTTTGGATAATTCATCACCACTATTGGTCTTCCGACATGTTCTTCAGTTAACCAACGTTCGTGTTCTGATTGAAGATCACTCCCCCATTTCACTGGAAAATCAAATTTTGTTCCACTTTCCTGCGCCTTTACCAAGGCGGAAATAGCATCGGTATATTCCATCCTTTCAAAACTTGCTGATACAAAACTCTCGACCCGATCTATGCAACTTTTATCTATTCGTTGTTGAAAAAAGTCCATGTCATCAGGTCTTTCGTTCAGTAGATCGGAGAAAATTGTTTTCAAAAAATCCTCTGCAAGATCTGCATCATCATTCAGATCAGCAAATGCAATTTCTGGTTCGATCATCCAGAACTCTGAAAGGTGTCTAGAAGTGTTAGAGTTTTCAGCTCTGAAGGTTGGGCCAAAAGTATAAACTCTGGTTAATGAACAAGCGTATGTTTCAACGTTAATTTGACCGGAGACGGTTAAAAACGATTCTTTTCCAAAGAAATCCTGGTCAAAATCAACTTTGCCACTTTCAATCTCTGGGGTATTTACAAGATCAAGAGTTGAAACCCGAAACATCTCTCCTGCACCTTCACAGTCGCTTGCAGTAATAATTGGTGTATGAACCCAAAGGAATTTATTATTATGAAAGTAACGATGTACAGATTGTGATAAGCAATCTCTAACTCTAGCAATTGCTGCAAAAGTATTTGTACGAGTACGCAAGTGAGAAACTGTTCTCAAATATTCAAAGGTGTGTCGTTTTGCAGCAACGGGATAAGTATCTGGGTCTTCGACAAAACCGACAATTGTCACTTCGTTTGCCTGAATTTCAACCGACTGCCCCTTGCCTTGTGACTCCACTAACACACCTGTAACTTCAACAGATGCGCCTGTAGTCAAATGTAATATTTCACTTTCATAATTATTCAAATCATTGCTAGCAACAACTTGAAGTAAATCAAAACAACTTCCGTCTGTGATCTGAATAAAAGATAAGCCCGCTTTTGAATCACGTCTTGAACGCACCCATCCCTGTACGGTCACTGTTTCCCCAATTTCCACTCGATTCTGTTCATCACCAGCAATTATCGAGCAAATTAATGTTGATTTTGTTTGATACGCCATAAGTCAGCGAATGTTACCACCTTCCACCATTTGGGGACTGTCCACCGAGAAATGTCCTCAGGAAAGTCAGTTTTTTTCATTGTTTGTACAAAACCAACACTTGGAATGGGTTGTCTCTTTGAGGATAACCCGAAACAAACACTGCCAAGACGGCAGGCAAACGATTTGAAAAATATACATTGACAGCCGTTATTAGTCATCAAAACGGTACGGAATTTGCACTGTATTAGTGAGTTATGGACTTTAGAAACCCTTCATCAAGAACAACGAACGATACGTCAAATCGGTTAAATCTACTTTTGACGTGTGGTTCTTGGCGGAAAGATTCAACAGTCAGGCAATTGCCACAATTGCTCAACCCATTCGGAATTCGCAGTTTAACCGCAGAAAACGGCGAACAAGCAGTAAAAATGATCGAATCTAGCGATATACACATCGCCATAGTTGATGTAAGCATCCCTCTTGTTGGCAATTCTCAGGATAAACGACCTGGTGGAGAAAGGGTACTGCAATTACTCCGTCGCCTTAATCCACAACCACCTACAATAGTCATTAGACCAAAGCAGACATCTTCGAAAGAAAATGCGCGAAGTTTGGCACGCTCTCTGCAAGAAGGTGCTTTTACTGTCGTAGATCGCCCAGCAATGCTTGAAACACTTCTTGATGCATTACATCGAGTACTTAGAAGGCATTATTCAGATCAATGGCCGGAGAATAATTGGAAATGTTAGGTAATCGTGATAACTATCGCACTTAGAACAGAAAGAAAGTAGGAGAACAAACATGAACGTAAAACCTTTAGGAAACAAACTGCTTGTACAAAGAGCTGAAGCCCAGACACAAACAGATAGTGGAATCTACCTTCCCGAATCAGCTAAGGATAAACCAAAAGAAGGAACTATCATCGAAGTTGGGAATGGACACCTTAATCAAGAGACAGGAGAGAGAATCCCTTTCACAGTTAAAAAGGGTGACCAAGTTTTATTCACGTCCTATGCGGGAACTGAAATTAAAATCGACAACAACGAGTATTTAATTATGACTGAAGATGACATCCTAGGAATCATCGAGTAAGGAAACAATATGGAACGCGGTCCACTACTTGAAATCCTAAGAGATATGGTTGGAACAAACAAAGAACTTTCAATTATGTTCTATGGAAAAGACACTGAACTTGAGGTTTTAAACGTAGAAGCGGTAGAAAAATTAACAAGTTCTCAGGGTATCCACCTTAAAACAAAAGCAAATAACATTTGGATTGATGCCTCACACGTATCTGCAGCTTGGCAAGTACGAGACGACATTTAACCAATAGAAAGAAGATAAATATGACAGCAAAACAAATAGCATTCGACATTGAAGCAAGGGAGCAGATGCTCCATGGTATTCAAAAACTAGCCAAAGCAGTAAAAACAACACTCGGACCATCGGGTAAAGTAGTTATTCTTGAAAAATCCTTTGGCGCACCGACAGTAACAAAAGATGGTGTAACAGTTGCTAAAGAAATTGAACTAGAAGACCCACGTGAAAACATGGGTGCACAGATGGTAAAAGAAGTCGCATCAAAATGCTCCAAAGATGCAGGCGACGGAACTACAACCGCAACCATCTACGCAGAAGCAATCTTCACTGAAGGGCTAAAGAACATAACTGCAGGAGCACATGCAAACCAAGTACGTCGTGGTATTGATCTTGGTGTTTCAACGATCATCAGTGAACTCCAATCCATGTCCAATGATGTCAAGGATTCAAATGAAATCGCACAAGTTGGAATGTGCGCAGCAAACCAAGACACCGAAATTGGCGAAATTATCGCAAAAGCAATGGATAAAGTCGGCAAGGATGGAGTAATTACAGTTGAAGAAGGACAATCATTAGAAACAGACGTCGAACTTGTAGAAGGAATGCAATTTGACAAGGGCTATCTAAGTCCTCACTTTGTTACAGATACTGCAGAAATGGAAGTACTTCTTGATGATTGCTACGTACTTGTTAACGAAAAGAAAATCAGTTCTGCAAAAGATCTTCTACCTATTCTTGGAAAAATCGCTGAAACAGGCAAATCACTGCTAATTGTCGCAGAAGATGTTGACGCAGAGGCACTAGCAACTCTTGTTGTGAACAAGCTCAGAGGAACTATTAAAGTTTGTGCTGTTAAAGCACCCGGATTTGGTGACAGACGAAAAGCAATGTTACAAGACATCTCAATTCTTACTGGTGGTGAACCAGTAATGGAAGAACTAGGGATGAATCTTGAGAATATGGAACTCAATCAACTTGGTCGTGCAAAGAAAGTAACAGTAGATAAGGATTCAACAACAATAATTGAAGGGGCAGGTGCAACTTCTGATATTAAAGGTCGCATTGATCAAATACGAGCACAAATTGAGAACTCTTCTTCTGACTATGATTCAGAAAAACTTCAAGAACGACTTGCAAAACTTGCTGGTGGCGTAGCCCAAATAAACGTTGGTGCAGCAACTGAGGTTGAAATGAAGGAAAAGAAAGCCCGAGTTGAAGATGCATTACACGCATGCAGAGCAGCTGTTGAAGAAGGCATCCTTCCAGGCGGTGGAGTTGCTGTAATAAGAGCCAAACGTGCCCTTGAAGGTATTCGAAAGGAAGCAAATGGCGATGAAAAGCTTGGTATAGATATTCTAGGTAGAGCGCTTAGCGCACCAATTCGACAAATTGCTGAAAACTGTGGACTTGACGGCTCAATAGTATGTCAAAAAGTCGAAGATTCTGATGATGACAATTTCGGATTCAATGGTTTGACCGGCAACTTTGAAAACCTAATAAAAGCTGGAGTAATCGTCCCAACTAAAGTTGAACGAGTAGCAATTCAAAATGCAGCAAGCATAAGTGGGCTGCTACTTACAACTGATTGCTCTATTACTGATATTAAGGAGAAGAAATCACCTGCTGCAACTGGTGGAATGGATGATATGGGTTACTAACTCAACTTCTCAATAATAAAATTAAACAAGGAGAGCCGCGATATATCGTGACTCTCCTTGTTCTTTAGCCCTGCTAGTTCAATCCCCTCCGAAAAACCAGCAAGCGCCCATCTCTTCCCGAGAGATTCGTATCAGTTGCAACAACGGTTCCATCTATGCTCTGATAGAATGGAATTGAGATGGCTGCTAATTCACATCGACGAAAGTACCGGCAAAAAAGCCATCACCAGTCACACGCTGAAGCCCAAATAACTCCAGTTTTAGATGGGCACCATCTAGTTCCTACTGATGAAGCAATATGGATTGATTCTGACGAATCTTTCCTTTCTATTTGCAACGAATTAGCAGACAACGGAGTTTTTTCTTTTGATACTGAATTCATTGGTGAGGATTCTTATTACCCTCAGACATGCCTAATTCAAGTTGCGACGTCAAATAAAGTTGCATTAATTGATCCATTTGTCATCAAGGATCTCTCACCCCTTCATGCACTAATAGCGGATCCAAAAATTACAACTATCCTACATTCTGGATCACAAGATCTTGAGCCAGTTGCTCGGTTATACGGGAAACCCCCTTCAGCTATTTTTGACACCCAAATTGCTGCGGGTTTTGTGGGTTATCCATGGCCAATTTCACTTACAAAGATAATTGAATCAATCCTTAATCACGATGTAGGTGGTCACTTTACCTTTTCTCAATGGGACTCCAGACCTCTCACAAATAGACAGTGCATTTACGCAGCAGATGATGTTCGCTATTTGATTGCGATTCACGATGTACTTAGCAAAGAACTCGACAAACTCGGCAGAACTGATTGGGCTGCTGAAGAATTTTCAAAATACACTTCACTAGATGGTTACAAAGTTGACTTATTTAGCATTGTAAAAAGGATTTGCAGAACCAAGAATCCTAGAAAAAAAGAACTTCAACGAATACAAGCAATTGCATCACTTAGGGAAGAAATCGCCATTAAACGCAATCTTCCAACAAGAGCAATAATCCCAAACGAATGTGTAATTGGACTTGCCAAAAAACCACTTGAAACAGTCAATCAGTTAACTTCAATGAAGGGTTTTCCTAAAAACACAGCAAAACGATATGGAAAACAAATTCTTGAAGCAATTCTAGAAGCGCCTTCACTAGAGACAACTTCAATGCGAAAGCCACAAGCAATTGAAAAAGAAGCAAAGACAAGACAAGAACTTGATGGTGTTTGGTCATTATTTGGAGCATGGTGTGTTGGGAAACAATTGTCGATTGGGCTTGTCACAAATAGACCTACATTTACAGATTGGTTCCTTGCGCTTCGAGATGGGAAAAAAATTGACGACTCCCCACTTCTCTATGGGTGGAGAAAAGAAGCAATCAGCGAATTTTCTGACATGCTCTCTGGTAAAAGCAAAATAACATTTTCATACAATACTATTCTCAACACAAAGAGTTCAAAATAGAAGATAAGCTAATAAAGAACCCACAAAAACTATCAAAACGTTATCCTTAAAAACATAAATGCCACGAGAAAGAATCATTTCCCCAGAATCACAGGTCTCAGAGAAGGACTCGTCCTCAGATCAAGGCGTTTCTACAATCTCTATTCGCCCAACCACTCTTAATCAATATCTAGGACAACAAGAACTTAGGAATCGTTTGAGCATCGCTCTTGAAGCAGCGAAAGGACGAAACGATCCTATGGAACACGTACTTCTTTATGGTCCTCCCGGACTTGGAAAAACAACTCTTGCACATGTGATTGCTAGTGAATTGGGAACTCGAGCATGGGTAACATCTGGACCAGCACTTACAAAAGGAAGTGACCTTGTTGGGACTCTAACTCGGATGGAATCAAATGATGTTTTGTTTATTGACGAAATCCATCGACTTCCAGCAACAGTAGAAGAATATATTTACCCTGCAATGGAGGACTATAAAATTGACTTCACCCTCGACTCTGGAATGCACGCAAGAGTTGTCACCTACACATTGCAACCCTTTACTCTAATAGGGGCAACTACCCGAGCAGGATTATTGACCGCAGCATTGAGAAGTCGATTTGGGTTAGTTCATAATATACGTTTTTACGAAATAGACGAACTTTCAGATATCCTAAAACAAGCAACAGCAAAACTTGGAATAGATAATATTGATGAAGAATCTTTAAATATCATTGCTTCGCGGAGCCGAGGAACACCAAGAATTGCCTTGCGTCTACTTCGCAGAGTTCGCGACTACTCACAAGTTCGATGTGATAATCAATTCAACAATAAAGTAGTAGAGTTGACATTAGACATCGAAGGTATTGATGAACAAGGTCTTGATCCTCTGGACCGCACTTATTTGGAGACGATAATTAGCGCCTTTGATGGAGGGCCCGTGGGAGTTGAAGCCATAGCAGCAACAATGGGGGAAGATGCCGGCACTTTACAGGACGTTGTAGAGCCGTATTTGCTCCAAGCCGGATTCCTTGCAAGGACTCGACAAGGACGCAAAATCACCGGTTCTGGGATAAACCACCTCAAAACAACATCAAAATAAGAGTTTTAAGTGATTTTAGTTTAGAAATCAAAGAAAATCCCTTTTTTTCACATTTTTACTCTTGGCATACATAGGGATTTCAACAATGATACACATGGTCAGACGAGTTACTGCTCGTGGTACTGCGCAGGTTTCGGCCTCATATCTTCCGACCTGCGGTTTTAGAGGTAGTATTATTTTCTACCATTTTTATTTTATTTTGGATTTATGGTTTGATTAGCCAGACAATCCATGTGACGCGTATACATCAGTTACGCACTAAGGAACGAATTCTAATGAAAAACAAGCAACATTCAGATGGCTTCACAATCGTCGAGTTGTTAGTGGTGATTTCGATTATCGCACTGCTCGTAGGTATTTTGGTACCTGCTGTGCAGAAGGCACGCGACTCTGCAAAGGTTACACAATCTAAAAGCAACATCCACCAAGTTGCTGCAGCTCTGGCAAATTATGAAGCTGATTTTGGTAGGCATTTTAGTACTGCCCCCAACCACTTGTCGGGTGGAGGTCTAGAGGAAAATGGTGGACGTCAAGGTATGGCTATCGAAGATGCAGTAACAGAACTTGGCGGCGACGGTAGCGTCGCTGACTTAAATGTAATGGGAATTGAACTTGGAGAACATGAAGTAAATGGTATGGCTTATGTTTACTACATTGGGTTGTTCGGTAACGGCGGAGATGAGTCCGCTGGAATTGCCCCGTATGCCTTTTCTACTGGTTTAACAACAAGCACAACTGGTAAAGCTGGTTATGGTGTATGGCGATACCCAAACGCTGGTCAAGTTGCGGTATACATGAACGGTTTACCTCTGCACAGTGCATACTTTGCTCCAAAGGACACCATCCCACTTCGCGCACTTGAACCATGCGAAGCAAGCCATGGAACATACTGTCCAACTAGTGCTATGGCTGCTGGTCACTCACAACTAACCGAAGGCATTTGGAGATCAAACATGCTTGGTGCTCCATCAAGTTACTGCATATCACCTGCGATGATGTATAGCCCTTCGGTTTATCAATACAACATTATGGCTGGTCAAAAGCCCACCGATCCAATGGATCTTCCTCGTGGCTTTACACCACCTTCTGGATCTCAAGTCAAATATCCTGGGCAAAAAACATGGCTCATGGAACACAACTGGCTTCAAAACCTAGATAACAATGATTGCGGAGTTAACTGGGAATTTGGAGGTTGGTTCAATGATGCTGATGGTTGCTGGGAAGGATGTGAACCAGAACACTTCAACGCAAGTCGTCATTCTGAGCCAGTAATGGTATTTGCTGACAATAGTGTACAGACGTACAGTATCTCACAGTTTGCTGAAGACAGTGCACTGGTAAAACAAGATATGCCTGCATGGCACCAAGAAGAAGGTACTTGGTTTAGAAATATCGGCTCATTCGGTTTTGACGAAAACATGGAGTCCTATTATGTAAACTTTGGCACCGACTGGGTTAACTGGGGAGGTCATACCCACACCATGTTTGGTGCAAAGGGTCGAGATAAACTAAATAAATAATCTTTTGTTTTTTCCTTTAGGGTCGCGTCCAATGACGCGACCCTTTTTTATAGGTATCTTAAAACTTCTCATTTTGAAGTTGTTTGGATTTAGTACAATACTCAAATGCACCAAACAACCCAAGGTCGTATGATTGTCGTCGATTCAATATTGGACTTAGTAGGCAACACACCAATGCTAAAGATGCATACTATCGACACTGGGAAATGTGAATTGTTCTTAAAAATGGAATCACAGAATCCTGGCCAATCAATCAAAGATCGAATTGCAATAACGATGATTGAGAAAGCCGAAACAGATGGAGATTTAAAACCTGGAATCCGTCTTATCGAAGCCACTGCAGGAAATACCGGAATTGCACTCGCTCTTGTTGCTTCTCAAAAGGGTTACGATATTACAGTAGTAGTTCCTGACAAAATGAGTGAAGGTAAAATTGATCACCTTAGGGCAATGGGGGCAGAGGTTATCATGGCAAGGAGCGACGTTGAAAAGGGACATCCAGAGTATTATCAAGATGTTGCAAAACAACTTGCAGATGAAAACGGTTGGTACTTTGTCAATCAATTCTCAAACGAAGCAAATGTAAAAGCACATTATGAAACAACTGGTCCTGAAATATGGCAACAAATGGATGGTAATATCGATGCAATAGTGATTGGCGTAGGTTCTGGCGGGACAATTACTGGTGTAGGAAGATATCTAAAAGAGCAAAACCCGAATATCGAAATTATTCTTGCTGATCCTGAAGGTTCTGTGTTAGCACCACTTGTTAATGAGGGCAAGAAAGTATCTGCTGGATCTTGGCTTGTAGAAGGAATTGGAGAGGATTTTGTACCGGCAATTACTGACTTGGAAATAGTCACGAAATCATATTGGATCAGCGATAAGGATTCATTTGAAATTGCTCGCGAACTTCTTAAGGCAGAGGGAATACTAGCGGGCTCTTCAACTGGTTCTCTTGTTGCTGCTGCAATACGCTGGTCAAAAGAGCAAACAGAGCCAAAGACAATTGTTACTTTTGCTTGCGATCATGGATCAAAGTACTTAGGAAAAATGTTTAACGATTACTGGATGCTTGATCAAGGATTCATCGATCGAGAAAAACATAGCGACTTACGCGACCTTATTGCTAGAAAGCACAAAACTCGTGAAGATTTCACACTTTTACCAAACCTACCAGTTATTCAAGCAATAAAAAACATGCGGCTTTATGACATAAGTCAAATGGCTGTTATCGATAAAAACGAAAGAGTTGTTGGAATTCTTGACGAAAGTGATATTTTACTCGCCGTCACAAACAACAAAGACAACTTCCAAGAACCTGTTAGTAACTTTATGACTACAAAAATAACAACTTTACATTCGAGCGCAAGTATTGACCAACTATTACCGCTATTTGCTGAAGACAAGGTCGCTATTGTTGTTGATGATAATGGTGACTATGAAGGTCTTGTTACGAAAATTGATTTAATCAATCATCTAAGAAAGCAGTTACCACGTTGAAAAACGAAACGCACTTTGATTCAAATGTTGTTCACGCAGGACAATCACATGAAGAAATAACTGGTGCTATTATGCCACCAATTTTTCTTTCTTCTACATATTCTCAGTCCTCGCCCGGAATACACAAGGGTTTTGAATACACGCGTAGTCACAATCCGACTCGCTATGCTCTTGAACGTTGTATTGCACGACTAGAGGGTTCTCGGTTAACAGAAAATCAAGATGCGTCGTTTGGGGGTTTCGCGTTTTCAAGTGGCATGTCAGCAATTAATACCACTCTTGCCCTAATCGATAGCGGTGATCATGTAGTTGCAATGGATGATTTATATGGTGGAACTCACCGACTGTTTAATAAGGTGCTTGAGCGTTCTTCTAATCTCAGTTTTTCATTTACAGATTTAACCAACCTCAATAATCTAAAAAGTTCCTTAACAGATAAAACAAAGTTAATTTGGATAGAAACACCATCAAACCCAATGCTTAAACTTGTGGATCTAGCTGGAGTTGTTTCAATCGCAAAAGATCGTGGCATCTTGCTTTGTTGTGACAACACCTTTGCAACTCCAGCTATTCAACACCCACTCGATTTGGGGTTTGATATTGTGATGCACTCCGCAACAAAATACCTTGGAGGTCACAGCGATGTTGTCTCTGGGATTTTGGTAACTGGAAACGAAAAACTTGCAGAACGAATCCGTTTTATACACAATTCTGCAGGACCAATTTTAAGCCCTTTCGATTCATATCTTGTATTACGTGGTATCAAAACACTTGGGTTGAGAATGAGAAGGCATTGCGAAAACGCTTTAAGAATTGCAACATGGCTTGAAACCAGAGATGAAATTGAAAAGGTAATCTACCCAGGTCTTCCTTCTCATCCTCAACATGACGTTTCACTGAAACAAATGTCCATGGACGGTACAATTGCTGGAGGAGGAATGATTACTTGTGTTCTTAATGGCGGTCTTGAAAAATCGCGTTCTTTTCTCGAGAAACTAAACATTTTTGCACTTGCAGAATCACTTGGAGGGGTTGAATCATTAGTAGAACATCCTGCGATAATGACTCATGCATCAGTACCTCCTGAGGTAAGAACTGAACTAGGAATTGATGATGGATTAGTTCGCCTAAGTATTGGAATTGAGAATTGTGATGATTTAATTTCTGACCTAGAACAAGCACTGGCGTAAATACGTATGGATTTAATCAAGTTAGATTTAAATATCCTAGATAGCCACGACTTAGATGTAACCTCTTGTGTTGAATCAGCAAATGACGGTGCTGGTAAGGGTGATGAAAGATGGAGAAATCTGTGGCTTGATCAAATGAAAAGTGATCACTTAAGTTGCGTAAATGAATTAGTTGATTCGTTAAAACCAAATTGTAAAAACCTTCTCATAATTGGAATCGGCGGCTCTTCGCTTGGAGCAAAAGCCCTGCTCAATGCCCTTGGAACAGGCGATATCAATGTCTTTATACTTGACAATATTGACTCTCACACCGTTCTTAATACCATTGTTGAAATCAAATCCAAAGATCCCACACTCAAAAATACAGTGGTTACTGTTATATCAAAGTCAGGAGAGACAGCAGAAATAATCGCACTTTGTATGGTTGCTATTAATAAGTTAAGTGATGCTACGTTCGTAGCTATCACAGGAAAGAGTAGCTCATTACATGCGTATGCAGAGGGCAATTCTTGGTCAATATTACCTATTCCAGATGGAGTAGGTGGGAGATTCAGCGTCTTATCACCGGTTGGGTTATTCCCAGCTGCAATGTGTGGGATAAATATTGACGAACTACTAACAGGCGCAGCTGAGATGGATGAACAATGCATGAAATTAGTGAACAACCCCGCTGCACAACTTGCAGAGGCGCTCGTTTCATCACTACTCGCAAAAAAAAGTATCCATATCATGATGCCTTACTGCGACCGTTTAGTTCAATTTGCTAATTGGTATGTTCAACTATGGGCAGAGTCCCTTGGAAAAATCGACAATAATGGTAATCGTGTTGGACCAACTCCAATTGCAGCAGCAGGAGCAACCGACCAACACAGCATGTTACAACTTTGGAGAGAGGGTCCTCCCGACAAAGTAATCGGGTTCGTAAGGGTGAATGAAACAGACACTGTGCTCCTTGGTGAAACCCCAATAAGCAAAGAACAACAGTGGCTCACAGGACAAAACCTTTCCTCACTACTGCTTGCAGAACAAAAAGCAACTAATAACGCCATGTTAGATGCCAATCAATCTACTTGGACTATAACTCTTCAGAAAATCGACTCTAATAACATCGGGCAATTTATAGCGCTATGGCAAGACACCGTAGCGATTGCAGGTAGGTTACTTTGCGTCAATCCATATGATCAACAAGGAGTTGAACTAAGTAAACAATTAACACGCTCTTCCTTTTCTAGTTGATAGTATTTGACCAACTCTTAATCAATCGATGCTAGTTGAGTAGTTATCCGACTGAACACAACCATAACACGTGCTACTTTTCCGCTTTCAAGGTGACAGTCACATTCGCAACCTGTTGGTATTACATCGGTTAGGCGGCGCTACCATTCCGCTTTCAATGTAACAGTCACATTCATTATCGTAAATAAGAAATTAGTTGAAACGAGCAATTCTTGGAGGAGGTATCTCGTTCAAATCGGTCTGTTCCACTGTTGAAGCACCTTCGTTCTCCTTGCGAATTGCTTCGTACACTTCCTTCCGATGTACAGGCACTGAAGATGGTGCCTTAATACCAAGTCGAACTTTGTCACCTCTAATATCCACTACGGTAAGTTCAATATCATCACCAATCATTATCGTTTCGTCTCTGTGTCTTGATAACACAAGCATAGTACGGATCCTTCCTCAAGCATGATCGCCCTTCCCTGAGCGAACAAAAAATCAAGTAGTAAAATCAAGCGGTTAATCGTTCCTGAGATGTGAGTTTTACAATTTCGTGGCGGGTTGTCCACCGTTTGTCTGCAAGAACTAATTGAATTGCCATGTGGTTTTTCAGATTCACCACAATCGGTCCCTGTAAATTTATCGTAAGAGTTTGGTCATATTTATTAACAATTGTAAATGTTTGCGCATTTTCAATATTTGGTAGTTCTAAATCCTGCATCTGCTCTTTCCTGATAGTTGCTTGATATTCAGGAACCCAAGTTGCGGGATCTGTAACAACAAACGCCAACTCAGGGGCTTCAGTAGATTGCAGCCAAAAAAACAATCCGTCACTATCTGGTTGGAGTAATGCATATTGCGTATAACTGGAGAATCCAAGTAACCCTGATGGGAAATTTAGAATTCTGTTGTCGTCAACTTCGACTGTTCCGAATCGAGTTGTATGTACCTTCATTCGATTTGTAATCCTTACACGATTCTGTGAATCCTTCGGTCCCCACTACGGTAGCGGGCGACATCCTGTCCGAGGTAATACCGACAAGAATCGAAATGCCGGCGTGCCGCAATACTGCGGTCGTCATGCCATCGGCATGATATGACTAAGTTCGATAATCTCAACTTGTATAAATTTCAAAAGTCCGGTAATAATTATGACTTCATATTTATCACGATTACTACGGCAAGCACCACCAAAACTATTACCAATGATACTAGTAATATCCTATTGCTTCTCTGGCTCTGCTCTAAACGTCTTTGAACTGACCGAAATTGCGGAGAGCCGACTGAATCATCAACCTGTGAACTCTGCGTAGCGTCTCTCTCCTTCAGAGTTAATGGGGTAGAACTAGTATTCAGAATAGTTGTATCTGTCAAAAACGATGACATTCCATCTATTTCCCCACAAGTAGGTTCGCTGCTGTCTAAACCCAAATTGTTTCTATCTCGATAAGCTAAAAATTGGGCATTGCATTCTCCACACGAACGATCTGTCGGAATAACGTGGGAATCACATCTATGACATCTCCCCAGTAAGTGTGCTATTCCCTGCACATGCCTAGCAACAGACCACAATTGCCTTGTTGTAGGGCCACGAAGAATTGAGTTAAGTTCAACCTTGCCATCATTAACTAAATTTACTAGATGATCATAGGTCATTCCTGGTCTAAAAACAGCGTTATCGTCACGCACCCACCAAGGACCAATTGACCCCTCAGCAAATAGGAGTCCATCGGGATTAAGACAAACTTCACACACTCTACAAGAAGAAGTTTCTGGTTGGGTCTCCCCACAAATAGGGCAGACGAGTATCCTTTGCTTTACCATGTTACTGAAATATATTGTACCAACCAAAAGTATTTCTCTGGTAATACTAATTCTCATATCATTCGGGTGCTCTCAAAGGACTGATACCATAAAAACCCAAAGCACTCCGACGTTGAACAAATCGCCAATTGTTGCCATTGTTGGAGTTAAGGCAATTCGAATTGAAGATATTTGGGTGCCATTGGTTGAACTTGGTGGTGATGAAATAATACAAGACGTTGTACTTAACATCGCATTAGAAAATGAAGTAAGTTCACGTGGGATAAAAATCTCCAATAATGAGATTGGCGAAGAAAGAAAACTCCTATCATCAATGTCGCCTAGTTTGAGCCAAGACGACTTCAATGAATTGATGACAGCAAGGGGTTTTGGAAAACAAAGACAGGAAGAATTGTTATGGAGAAATGCTGCCCTGCGTAAACTTATTGCAAACAAAGTGAAGGTAACAGATGAAGCTATAGAAAGAATGTTTTCAATCCTTCATGGACCCTCTTATCCTGCACGAATAATTGTAGTTACCACTATTGATGAAGCTAGCAGTATTAAATCTAAGCTTGAAGGTGGAGAATCATTCACAAAACTCGCAAACGATTATTCGATTGATCCTAGTGCAAAACTAGGTGGATTCGTAAGCCCTATCTCTATTGCTGATCCATCGTGGCCCTCTCCTATACGTGAAGCACTGTCCGAACTTACAACCAACGAATTTTCTAATCCGATTTTTATTGGAGATAGGTGGGTCATTCTTACCGTAACGGATGACCCAATATCTTCAGATAAGACAAGAGAAGAAGTCGATTCTGAAATACGAAAACTAGCAAAACTTTCACAAGAGAGGTTTCTTATGGAAGAACTCGCAAACAATCTAATTAAACAACAGCATATTAAAATAATCGATTCTAATCTAAAGGGTACATTAAGTTCTGATATTTACTACTCTGAGTAAAGCTATCGGAAACAATATTAACGTTGGAAGAAACACGCTTACTACCGCCGGAATCCCAGAATATGGCAAAAACATAGCTATAGTTCCTCCAAACAAAATAGCTAAACCAACTCCACCACACTTCACCGCCTGTACTGATAACACCACTTGTTCACGAGTTACAAAAAGTGGTATTACTATCAACATTGCGATAATATTCATTGCAATGGAGGCAAATCTGGAATACCAATGCCTTCGTAACATAGGAGCGTCAAACACTCCTACAGCATCAAGCATATTGTTTAGTTGTGACATGCCAAGCATGCCTATGTACTGACCGTATCTGTGTAGAGTTAATATATAAGGCGACAATTCAGTTTCATAAAAAGACACCTCAACTGGTGCCATGATTGTTGCCTGATCAGTTTCATCATCAAACACAATATCAACTGAACGACCTCCAACAAGATTCCATCCTAAGTTTGAATTAGAATCCCAACTTGCTGACTCTGCTTGAATTTGCTTAATCATTCTGCCCTTCTTATCTCGTTCAAGAAAAGATGGTTCTGTTAGGATTCCAGTTGATGGGTTTAGAGAAGGTGCTAGAAGAAGCGCACCACTTTTATCTGGAGTAAATGGAACCATGAATGAACCCGCATTCTTGTTATTCGACTCAGAATGATCTCTTAAAAGTAATGGAGCGACTTTCGGCAACATGTATTCTTGGTTAAGAAAAGCAACTACACTAATTGAACCCATCACGATTAAAAATGGAATTGTAAGTCTACGCAAACTAACACCTGCAGCCATAATTGCCACAAATTCCCTTGACTTCAGCATATTAGCCGCAGTAAAAGCCATAGATCCAACTGCAATCACTCCATGAAGATATGCAAATACTTGAAACAGACGAGGACCTTCAAAACCGATTGCAACTCGAATGAGAGCGTATACACGAACAAAAAAGTTGCCATCTTTTGAGATTTTTGAAGCAATTTTATCAAACTCATCTAGGTTTACAATTATGTCAATCACCGATCCAAGTAAGTAGAAAAGCGTAAACAAAACTACAAAGTTAATAATCATCCTTTTCATAATGTGCTTTGTAAGGTGATTCATATTAGGTTTTTCTCAATTCTCGCCAATAAAATAACACTAAGCAAACAAGCCCAAGGTTCCCTGACCACATAATTATTAATCCAGTAACCTCTTTGGATCCCCGAACCATTTGTCCCCCAGAAAAAATAAGTAAAAGAGCAACAATAGATGGTATGAAAACTTTTGCGTAAACGTTGAGCGGCATCTGATAAGAAAACCGAATTGCAATCAATCCACCAAGCACTACACTTAATAAAGGCAATAAACTTACAGCCCATCTTTGACCAATCCGACCAGAAACATGGTCATACATTGCTGACAAATGCCTTTGTAGATTGTTTGTTGCACTTTCCACATCTGCATCATTAATGGTTGAAGCAATTTCGAATAATTCATCAATTGACAATTCTTCGTTTGTAACTTTCTCTATCCCTTCGACCTGTAAAGAAGGAACTACTAACTGTGGTCGTTGATTTTCGCCAATCTGACCAGAACCAACCATAACATCTATCATTTGTAGAGTTACTGATTCAACCTCTCCTGTTTTTGATTGATCGATTAATAATCTCGCTTGCTTGGGCTCCAAAATATCAATATCGCCATCTCCACGAATCGCAGTTACAGATATTGGTGATGTAAAGAACTCTCCATCCATTCCAGCAGCAGAGATTTCGAATATTCGTCCTCCTTTTTCAAGTTTGCACAACAAAGTTTGCTTTTGTGTAAACAACGAATGCAGTTGCTGAAGGTAAGTTTTCCGTATAATTTTGCTTTGTAAATTATTGGCTGCAACATCAACATGCGAATAATTTCGTGGATGAACTAACAACTCAAGCAATTCCTTCCGAGTCAAAGACGAAGGACTCTGCTTCGTTAATGATGGCAAGTCAATCGCATGTGTTAACCGACCTTGTTTTGCACCCCTCAAGATACCTGACCCATCCTCTCCTCTTGTCCACTGAGCAGCATCACTTGTTCCAACAAGGAGCGATGTTTGATTATCTAATCTTTTAACATCAACAATCGCAGCGGCTGCTGTGAGATACATTTTTGCTCTACCGGAATGGTCTACTCTTGCGACTGCAACATGATCTAGTGCTATTCGCTCATCTTCATTGTCAGTATCTAAGAAAATATCTTCAGCCCAAATAACTAATTCCCCTTGAACAAAAGCTGTGTGCTGTTTTATGGAACTACTCAGTAATTTTGGTAGGTCTGATGACATTGCTACTGCCATCTTTCCTATAAAAACTGGAATTATCGATTGTGTAAGAATGACCAAAGTTAATGTTAATATCAGCCCAAAAAAAGCAATTGGTGCAAGAAGTTTGGCATACGATTGCCCACTCACAGCCAATGCATTTATTTCATTATCCTGTGCTAATCTGTGCAACACAATTGTTGTTGCGAATGCACCAGCAAACGGCAGAGCAAACTGAAGCATAGGAATCATGGCAAGTAGAAGATATTTAGCTGTATCCAAACTAGATATAAAACTATTGCTTGATAGTGGCTTTATAGCAGCACCAAAAGCGATAACGATTACTAGAATCGATGCTGTAATTGCAAATTGACGGATAACGTCGTACAACATGTATCGATAGAACCGCCATGGCATGTGCAGCATTATGGTCACACCGCGAAACATTGCAATTCATTTATCAATTCGATAGCTTCTTTTTATGGATTCTCACAACTTTATGGAGAATATTCACCATTAACGCTAAGTGTGTTATCGGACTATTTGAGTGTTATTCTGGGTTATCCAGACCGTTTGTAGGTTTATTATGCGAGTTAAGTGAATATTGGCAACTATTGAGGTAATAGATTGATGGTAATGGTTTCGATTCATGTTTTAAGATGTTTTTGCCACGAAAAACAAATTATCGCAAAGGAATTGCACTTCTTGAAGTAATGATCGCAACTGCTCTTCTGACCCTTGCTGTAACCTCAATTACGTCTGCAATTGTTGCAGGACAACAGCAAAGTTTAGAGGCAAGAACCAAAATAGTTGGTTCAATTGCTGCTGAATCATTCCTGTCACAAATTTCACAAGAACCATGGGAAAGTCTAAATTCATGGCATGGTTATATAGAGGAAATTGGCACGATTGTAGATCCCACTGGTATTCCTCTTGATGGCGATTGGGAATCAATCGGACGGAGCGTTTCTGTAATTGACTCAGAAATACTTATTGAATCACTTGAAGTTTATATTCTTGGCAGAACTGTCACCGTGACATCGTTTACTAATGATGGAAGAATAATCACAACTGTTGATCGTTTTATACCGGAGCCACAATTATGAACCGAAGAGGTCTATCATTTCTTGAGATGCTACTTGCAATTAGCATCACTTCCATAATTGGGGTAGCAATTGCCTCAATGATGGCGGCTGCCACTAACAGTTTAGTATCAAGGGATGATGGGCGTAGTACAGCAATTCGTCTTGCGACAACTCAGGTTCGACTTGGTGCTTATATTGCACCATCGAAGTGCATACTCGAAAAGAGTAATACGCATCTAGTTTTATGGCTTGAAGATAGTAGAGACAGTAACACAGCTCACGTGTCAGAGGTTCGATGGATAATTCACGACGATTCTACGAACACGCTTTCGGTCTTATTTGTTGATTTTCCAAACGAATGGACGCAAGAAATGATCGATGCCGCAGACACCGAATGTACACCATCAACTGATTATTTAACCTTACTAAATTCACTTCAAGCAAGTGAACTGATTGATACTATTGTTCTGGTTGATTCAATGGAATCATGTAGTTTTTGGATTAATAACCAGAATCCTACTGACGCAACAAACGTAACCATTCGTTTTTCATTGGAATCCGAATTTGGACAAACTAATGACGCCATTGTTGATGAGACAATTCGAATACACGAACCACCATCGGAGCAACAATGATTTACTTAACTAAACAAACAAACAATCCTATTCACCTGATGAAACGTAGAGGAATAGCGATGATGCTCGTATTGGTTGCTATTCTCGTTACCGGCGGAATGGCTGTTGCTTATTTTGGAAGCCGCGATAATTCAATCGCTATTAGTTCAAATGTTGAGCAATCCATTCGTGCCCGTACTATCGCCGAGTCCGGTTTGGACTTAGCAGTAGCAATCTTAGAAACAAATACTGATTGGAGAACGAATCACATTGACGGAGTTATCCTAAACGATTATCAAGTTGGAGATGGATCAATAACAATCACTGTTATGGATTCGGAAACCGAAGAGCCACCTACCGAATCAACATACGAGGTTAATATCACTGTCAACTCAGTTATTGCAGGACTTTCTCAATCAACTCAAGCGAATGCAGTAATAATTCCAGCGGATGAAGAATTCGATGTTGACTTTAGTGAGTTTGCAATTTTTACTCGGTCTGGATTGTCAATCCAAGAAATTGCATCTGTACGTAATTGGTCCGCTTCTCCTATGGCTTCTACTCAACAAATGTTACAAATCGGAACGCTCTCTACTAATCCAATGTCAGTAAGAGTTAATACGTGGAGAAATAACAATCAACTTCAATTACACACACCTCAGAATGCCTCATCAATGATTACGACGATGATGAATTCGGAAGAATTCTCGGATGTTCCTCCATTTCCAAACCCCCCACCGTCACCTTTAGACAACCATGCTTTCGTACTAGACAACGAAAATCAAGAATACAATTCATTGAACGATTGGTCACATAATTTTTTATCTGGCTATTCGGATTATTTCAACAACGTTTTTAATTCCTTTAACATAGGAGAGGGGAATTATATAACTGAAGAAATCGATCTATCTTGGCATAACATCAAAATACATGGAGATGTTGTTGTAACAGTTGAATCGGATTTTGAATTAAACAATACAACAATCCTTCTTACCGAAGATGCGACACTAACAATACACGCCAGAGGAAATGTCGACATTAAATCAAGTTACATCGGAAATGAGAACCGTTCCATCCAGTCATGGATGGATCCGACCAGAGTTCAGTTATTTGGTCATGGTGATTCGGAATGGGATATTCGTGGATATTCCACAATTAAAGGCGAAATATACGCACCAAATAGTGAATTCGAAGCAAGAGGGGTATCAACTATTTGCGGTCGTATTGCCGCTGATGAAGTCTCACTTCGTGGAGCTTCACGTGTTCTGTATGATCAATCACTTAATCAAGGAGGATTCGCTGATGAAAACAGTTCTCTGTATGACGATGACGGTACTTTGCATCCAGAAGTACAGCAACTTGTTGAACTTGACCCAGTTCTAATTAATTCGATTCAAGAAGCTCTTCATGCAAACATCGATGACAACCAAACTTGGAGAGATTGGCGCATTGAAGCAACTGATCGTCCTAACGAAGTTATATATGTGTTGCTTGTGTATGGGGTCGATGCTCGACGCTGGGAAAGACTAGCTAGGCAAGCTCGTAGAAACAATCAACAGAACTCTACTTATGCCCATATTGACTAATGAGATTAATGCGTAAACAACTTGGATTTACACTTGTCGAACTACTTCTTTCGATAACAATTTTAGCAATGCTAGCAACTCTTGCTGCACCGTTACTTGGCAACACTGAGTTGTTTCAACTTGATGTTGTTAATAGATTACTCGTCAGTGATATTGAACATGCACAGATTCTTGCAATCACACATCCTGAAGACGAAATTGCTTTGATTATCGAAGAAGATGGCAATGGCTGGAGAATATGCTCTCTCTCAGATATCACTACTCCACTTGAAGATAGCATTACAGGGGAACCTCTTGCCTTACAATTTGGTTTAGGACCTGCCGCTTCAGCACCAGATGTACTGATAACCACCGATGCAACAAATAACATTATTGCTTTCGACCAAAACGGTGGGTTAAGTGATTTTACTCAAGCTATAAAAGTCACTTTGTATTGTGGCGAGAATAATTTCGCGGTATACATTAGCCCAACAACAGGTAGCATCAATTAATGTAACTGTCATTTTGATGGTTGAGTGGCAACTTTTCTTTTTGCTCATACACCCCAAGTATTTAGGTTAGTTTAAAAGTAGATAGGAAATCACCGGTAAGATTATTTAAGATAGCGGTTATTTAATGCCATACTCTTTTAGTTTGCGATAGAGAGTGCGTTCACCAATACCTAATAAATTTGATGTTTGTTCTCTATTACCTCCCGTCATTGCTAACGTTTGGCGGATAGCTTCTTTCTCCAACTTGTCAAGCCCAATCCCAGCAAGTGTTCCAATATCATGTGACTCATCAGTATCAGTACTTCTTATTTCATCTGGAACCACACCAATCCCTATCGAGTCCCCAGTAGCCATAACTGCCATTCTTTGTACAACATTGAAAAGTTCACGAACATTTCCTGGCCAATCGTATCCTACTAAGCGAAGCATTGCTGGTTCGGTAATCGTTGGTACAGCACAATCCATATCTGCTGCATGTTTGCCTAAAGCATGGTTCACTAAAAGAGGAATATCTTCTCTTCTCTGACGAAGCGGCGGAACATTAATTTCAGCTCCGTTAATTCTAAAAAAGAGGTCTTCGCGAAATTCTCCACTTTCGCATCTTTCTCTAAGATTCTGATTAGTTGCAGAAACAAATCTAACATCAGTTGACCTGTCTTTGTTTTGACCAAGGCGAACCACATCACCTGTCTCAAGAACTCTGAGCAATTTTGCTTGCATAGAAATAGGCATGTCTCCAATTTCGTCTAAAAACAGAGTTCCACCGTTTGCATACTCAAAAACTCCTTCACGATCTCTATCCGCACCTGTGAATGCTCCTCGAACATGTCCAAATAATTGATCTTCAAGCAATGACTCGCTCTGGCCAGCACAATTGAACGCAACATATTTTTTTTGTGATCGCTTTGATTGGTTGTGGATTGCACTTGCAACGAGTTCCTTGCCTGTTCCTGATTCTCCAGTAATCAATACAGGCAATTTGCTGGGTGCTACTTGACGAATCAACTCTATTATTCGCCTTATTGCTAGAGAATCACCAATAATACCCTCAAAACCATAAGCAGAATCAACCTGCCCTTTCAACATCTGGTTTTGCTGTCTTAGCATCGTTGTCTCTGTTGCTCTATTGACAAGATTTCGAAATACATCGAGATCTAGTGGTTTCTCAATAAAATCATAAGCCCCACCCTGCAAAGCAGCTTTCGCTGTTGGTACATCACCATGAGCAGTTACAACTATCGTCTCGGCATCCTCTTGGTGTTCGTTTGCCAACTTCAGGACTTCTAAGCCAGATTGTTCATTTTCCATCACCATATCAGTAACAATTACATCGAAACTTCCCATTGTCAACTCGTCTCTAGCATTCTCAAGACCATCAACAATGGTGCAAATATGACCTAGCCGACGAAGTGACTCCGCCATTACTTCAGCATGATCTGGTTCGTCATCAACAATTAGAATTTGTGCGTGTAAATCTGACATACGAATACATTGTACATTGTGTTAAGAAACTTCTGCGGACTCAAGATAGAACACCTCTAGCGGCGATAGAATCTATACATGTCATCAAAATCACCTCTTGGTTTTTCCATAACTAATCTACATGGAAAAATTTTTCATTTCGTCGGTATCGGTGGATGTGGGATGAGCGGATTGGCCCGCTTAATTGCCCGCTTAGGCGCAAATGTTCAAGGAACTGACTCAAATAACTCCTCTGTAACCGATTCATTGCTTCAAGAAGGAATCCCTGTTTCCCTAATCCAAGATGGAAGCACAATTGATTCAGGAATTGATGTCATCGTCCATTCTGCAGCAATTCCTCCCGATCACCCTGAAATTAATCGGGGTGACTCGTTAGAGATTCCTGTTATTTCTTATGCACAAATGTTGGGTTTGGTCCAAACTCAGCACACAGGTATTTGTATCGCTGGTACACATGGTAAATCCACAACCGTTTCATTGTTGAGTTCAATTCTTCTTCATGTCGAAATGGATCCAAGTTTTATTGTTGGTGCATACTGTAACCAAATTGGTGGCTCAAGTAGAGTTGGTTCACAGATTATTCCATCAGGACCCCTTAAAGGAAAACAAGGAATTCTAATAAGTGAGTCATGCGAATTTAATCGTTCGTTTCATGAACATGATCCAACCATCGCTCTTATCAACAACATTGAGGAAGATCATCTTGACTATTATTCGTCACTTGATGACATAATAGAATCGTTCAAAACATTTGCTATGAGAGTTCCTAGCGAAGCAAGCGGCGGTCTTTTATTAATAGGTCATGAAGGTGCTCACAAAAACATCGTGACTCCCGGTCTTCAATGCAAGGTAGAAACATTTGGTTTTCATCCTGAATCAGATTATCAGGTTGTTTATGATCCCTGCGTTCAGCGTGTTGGTATTCTTCGCGATGGGATGTGGACAATTCAATGGACCAATCCGATTCCCGGCTCTCACAATGCACTAAACTCTGCTGCTGCTGCAATCTTGGCAAATAACCTTGGTGTAGATTGGGAGTTAATTATCCAGCCACTTGAGCAATTCACTGGTGTTGATCGCAGGTTGCAGCGGCTTGGGACAATTACTTGTCCAAATGGAGGAGAAGCGATTGTATATGATGACTATGGGCATCATCCCACAGAAATTGAGGTTACTCTAAGAGCGCTTCGTGCTGCAGAACTCCCGAAACGATTGATTTGTGTTTTCCAACCTCATCAACACAGTAGAACAAGATTTTTGTTAAATCAATTCGCACAAAGTTTTTCTACTGCAGATGAAGTTATTGTTCCACATATTTATTTTGTTCGTGATTCAATTGCGGAAAAGCAAAGAGTGTCTGCTCAAGATCTTGTTGATAAACTCACAGAAAAAACAACAAATGCAAAGCACATCGAAAACTTCGACGACATAGTTAAGCATCTTAAGACCACAACTAGAGATGGCGATTTAATTGTTATTATGGGTGCTGGACCTGTTACAAGCATTGCCCACGAATTAATTGGTTCGTCAAAAGTTTGTACGTAATTCCATGCTACCTAAGTTCCAATCATCTCTACTTGGTGACCTAGATGTTGATATAAAATTAGATGCACAGATAGGTGCTAAAACGTATTTCTCAGTTGGCGGCAGAGCAGATGCACTTATCAGACCCAAATCTGCGGACTCACTATCAATTCTGCTTCGAAGATGCTATGAGGGAGAGATTCCATTGAGAATCCTCGGAAAAGGTGCAAACCTTCTGGTCGATGACATTGGAGTAGATGGTGTGGTGGTCAAACTTGACCATCCGTGTTTTATGCAAACAAGATACAATCGTGAGGAATCGATTGAATCATTACACACTATGGCGGGAGCAGATCTTGCTGAAACACTTATGGATACGGTACGAAGGGGTCTTGATGGTCTAACAGCAATAACTGGCATTCCAGCAACCATAGGTGGCGCTATTAGGATGAATGCTGGCGGAAAATATGGAAGTGTCAGCGATTCTATTTCTACCATCACTTGCTTAACTAATCTTGGTGAATTGGTTACTTACGACAAAAGTAGTCTTCATTTTGGTTACAGAGAAAGCAGAATAGTTGATCCAATAATTCTATCAGCAACCTTTGAACTCCAACCATCAGATCCAGTTGTTATAAGAGATCGCGTAAAAGAAATTTTTGCTTGGAAAAAGTCAAAACAACCTCTGGCAGATACCTCCGCAGGATGTGCATTCAAAAACCCATTCTCTAAAGATGGTTCTATGATGTCTGCGGGAAAAATCATTGATGAAGTAGGCCTAAAGGGATTAACTATCGGTGGTGCATCTGTAAGCGAAAGACATGCAAATTTTATAGTTACTCGCCCAGAAGCAACTGCAAGAGATGTTCTTAATTTAATGAACGAAATACAACATCGAGTTAATGAGTGCACAAATATCTTGTTACAAAGAGAGGTAGTTGTATGGTCACGTGATCCTGAGGTACAGAGATGAGTAAACTCTCTGTAATGATACTAATGGGTGGGCCAGATGCTGAGCGAAATGTGTCAATCGAATCCGGTAATGCCGTAGTTGAAGCGTTAAAACAATCTGAAAGATTTGAAGTTTCTTCTCAAATTATAGATACACCAACAATAAACGATATTTTAAAAATAAACTCAGATATTGTATTCCCAGTTCTTCATGGTCCTTTTGGCGAAGGTGGACCTCTCCAGCAGTTACTTGAGAAAGCCGGCTTACCTTATGTTGGGTCTTGCTCAAAAACATCTGCAAACGCAATGGACAAAGTAACAACAAAGGAAATTGCCAAAGAAGCTGTAATCCAAACACCAGAATGGTGTACTGTTTCAAATTGTCAAGAATGCACCATCCAAACTCCACTCGTAATCAAACCAATTAATGACGGTTCAAGCCTAGATTTGAAAATCTGCCACACAGAAGACCAATTCATACATGCCAAAACAGGCTTATTGCAAATACATAAGACAATGTTAGTAGAGTCATATGTGAAAGGCAGAGAGGTTACAGTCGGGATTATTAACGGCAAACCGCTTCCAATAATCGAAATAAAACCACCTGCTGACCTTCAATCTTATGATTATGAAGCCAAGTATGAAAGAAACGACACACAATATTTATTCGATTCTGATTTGCCTAACAATAGTTGTGTTCAGGATGCAATTAAGTTGTACAAATTAATGGGAATAAGAGACCTCGCTCGCGCTGATTTTATTGTTAACCAGTGCGGGTCGTGGTTTCTTGAAATAAACACTATGCCAGGATTCACTAGCCACTCTCTTGTTCCTATGGCCGCTAGGCACATAGGCATCTCAATGGTTGATTTGTGTTCTGAGCTCGTAGAAAACGTTGCTTGCCGCTTAGTAAAGTAGTAGTAGCGACAATGTCGATGTTATTTGCACGCTATGGCCCGAAAAAAACAATCCAGAGTTACTTCTTCTCTTCTAACTTTAATTTCAATTATTGGTGACATATTTAAATCTCCAGTCCTAGTTGCTTGGATTTTGGCTATTGGTGGACTAATCACCTTAACTGCAATGAGTGTTCCAAAATTACGAGCCACACACATTTCAACTTCTAAAGTTCAGGTCACTTTCAACAATCCCCCTGTCTGGATTGATGAATCCATACTTCATGAATTACAGGATGTCGCAAGAATCCATCTTTCTCAAACAACTGTAGGCAGAGAGGGTTTATTGCAAACGATTAAAGCGCTTGCAGCAACTGGATGGTTCACAAATATAAAACAAGTAAGTTGGACAAGTAATAATCATGCAGTTGTAGATGCAACATTCTTAATTCCTTATGCACGAGTTCAAGATGAAACTGGTACTGTCTTTGTTGATTTTCAAGCAAGAAGGTTGCCTACTCGCGAAGGTCTTATTGTTAATAAAAAATATCACTTCATAACTTTAAATAATCCAATTTACTCAAGACCTCAAAGACCTGGTTTACAGTGGAACGGAGGAGATATCCTTGATGGGATAAAAGTTCTAAAGCACATCTATGATAAACCTTGGGCAGATCAAGTAAAGTCAATCAATCTTGCAAGGTGGGAAGGTAGTGGAACTATGTTTTTGGAAACTGATACACCAAGCAAATTAAAATGGGGCTCCGCTCCCGGAGAAGAACGCGGACTTGAAGCACTTGCGGATGAAAAAATCGAACGTTTGAATCGCGTTTACACAAAAAATGGAAGAATAGATCTTGGTCGTACTTCTGAGTTTGACCTAACAAAGACCGGTCGAATAATCCAAAACTAACCAATGTTTAGAAATTACATTATCTTGAAGATATGAACCACTCTTCATGGCCAATTATGTTGATTGTGGGGGAAATCATCTTAAAAGTAATCATGATTGCTGTTGTATTACTTAAGAGAAAAAAAACTCCTTCTGCGAAACTCGCATGGATAATTCTTATAGTCGCCATCCCATTTATCGGGACATTATTGTACTTACTCGTTGGTACAACTCGACTGGGGGCTCTTAGGAGAAAATGCAACAAGAAAATCATAAAAATGATTCCACAAAGTATTTCTGCGCATATTCCAGATGTTAAAGCAAGAATTACTGAAGTAGATCCAACGTACCATTCTATCTCTTACATCGCAGAATCTGTTGGAGCATCACATGTTGTTGGTGGAAATAACGCGCAGCTCTTTGGTGACTCGGACAAGTTAATTGAATCTATCGCAAGAGACATTGATAATGCCAAAAAAAATTGTCATATTTTGTCATACATCATGTTAGATGATAAAGCAGGACAACACATCGCTAAATCACTCGTTGGAGCAGTAGAGAGAGGAGTTGCATGCAGACTCCTTCTTGATGGAATGGGTTCAAGGTCATTTCTCAATTCTTCAACCTGCCAAGAAATGAGAGATAAAGGTGTAAAAGTTGTCACTGCCCTACCAGCAAATATTCTTAGGGCTGCATTTGTAAGACTCGATCTCCGTAATCATCGAAAAATTACTGTAATAGATGATGAAATTGGATATATGGGATCGCAAAATATTGCAGAACCTTCATTTGCTCCAAAACCAAAATATGCACCATGGGTTGATGCTTCAGTTCGGCTCACAGGACCAATTGTTCGAGAATTACAAGCAATCTTTGTACAGGATTGGTTTATGGATAGTGAAGAGAACTTGTCTGAACTACTTTTGGAGAAATTACATTTTTGCGAAGATGGCTTTCCCTCTCAACTCATGGCAACTGGTCCAAACAGCAACAATTTAGCATTAAGCCAATTATTACAAACAGCTTTCTTCAGTGCACAATCTGAACTAATAATCACAACTCCTTATTTTTCACCAGATGATTCAACAGAGTCGGCTTTGTTAATAAGTGCAAAAAGAGGAGTTGAAACCCATCTTGTTCTTCCATCAACAAATGACTCTAAACTTGTAGCTGCTGCTTGCAGGAGCAAGTACTCAAAGTTACTAGATGCTGGTGTTCACATACATGAATTTCATGGTGGACTACTTCATGCTAAAACAATGACAATCGATCGAAATCTTGCATTAATTGGTTCAGCAAATTTAGATAGACGAAGTTTAGAACTTAATTTTGAAGTAAGCATGCTTATTTATGACACTGATTTTGCGAGCGAACTTCGTTTTCTTCAAACGAGTTATATGGAGCAATCTACCCCTGTCTCGACAAATTTGCCGTCCAGTTGGTCGATTCAACAACGGCTCTGGCAGAACGCTGTGGCGTTAATTGCACCAGTTTTGTAAATATAGGCAGTTTAATTGGGTTAAAACGGTTGTTTTTACGAACATCCTCGAATACCAAAACGAAGTATTAGTCAGATAGCATCGTAATACAACCGATGGTAATACATCAATGCCCGTTAAAAAACGCCATATTTTCACCCTCATAACAGCACTATTCATTTCTTGTGGTGCTTTTTCTGAGTATATTTCAATCAGCGGATCTGACGGCTCTTATGATATTCATGCAGGAAATCTTGCAGGAATACTAGGTGGAACTAATAACCAATTTTCATTGAGTGATTTAGATATCCTTGCAGCAACTCTCAACGATGACGGAATTGATACGGAGGGTAAATTGTCATTCCTAGTTGCAAGCACTGATGCCGGTTTATCATTTATTGGTTTGTTTGATGGAATTGCTAATAACAATCCTTGGGGAAGCGTACCAGATCAATTCTTAGGTCTATCAACAACGACTAGTATAGGCACTGATTGGTTTGCAACAGGAGATACTGGAAGTGAATCATGGTGGTATGACATGGGTAACGGTACACAAATGGTCAACTCCATGTTGGGTTGGGATCATGGTCAAACTTCAGCGGGTTTTGCATGGGGTGATGTCCAACAAGCACAAGCTGGTACTATGAATTTATATGACATTGATTTAACTCAATTTGCTCCAGAGCCCATTCAATTCATAACCTTCCAAGACGATCATTGGGGTGTTGCGGGAACTGCCGATTTTTCGGTCCTTGGACAGTATGCATTTTCATACCAATTCATCCCAGCACCAGGCGCAATCGCTTTACTCACAATTGCAGGCCTTTCCGGTCGATGCCGACGCCGCAAATAAATGTGGCTCTGAGCCATATTTATCTACTGCATTGATGATTTCGGAGCCCCTATCACCTTGAAAGAAGAAAGGCAGCGCTTTGTGACAGTCACTTTGCAACGCTGAAAGAGAAAAGGCAGCGCTTTGTGACAGTCACTATGTTAACTTTGTTACGATATGTGCAAAGGAAATCTATCCATGTCAATTACACTTACATTTCACGGTCAATCGTGTTTTCAACTTGATGACGGCACATCCAATTTGCTCATTGACCCTTTTTTTACAGATAATCCTGTAGCAAAAGTCACTTCAACGGATATCAAATGTACACATATCGCTATTACCCATGGTCATTTCGATCACTTTGCGGATTGTGAAGGTATCGCAAAAGAAAACGATGCAACTGTATATGCTGCCTATGAAATATGTGATTATCTAGGAGAACATGGTCATGAGAATTGTGAGCCAGGAAACCCAGGTGGAAGAATCGAAGCACCGTTTGGTGGTATCTCGTTCACTCAAGCATTCCATTCTTCGAGCTTTCAAGGTCGTTACATGGGAATGCCATGTGGTCTTATGATTGAGTTCGCAGGAGCAGTGCTCTACCATGCAGGAGACACTGCTCTATTCTCAGATATGGAACTACTAGGTCAAATATATCAGCCAGACGTTGCTATGTTCCCAATAGGTGACAGATTTACTATGGGTCCTGAAATGGCAGCAGTAGCTGCTGAAATGATTGGTGCACCAACTGCAATTCCAATGCACTACAACACATGGCCCCCAATTGAAGTTGATGTCGAGAGGTTTGCACCAAAAGACATTGATGTTCTTGTCATGGAACCCGGTGACAGTGTAGATTTATCTGCAGAATGACAAAAGTTGACACAATTCTTCGCGGGGGCAATGTTGTAAACGTACTGACTCGCACGATTGATCGTTTCGATATCGGTATCAAAAATGGAAGAATTGTTCTTGGTGCAATAGATGCAACAACCATCATCGACCTTGATGGTTCGTATATTTCACCGGGATTCATCGATGCACACATGCACGTTGAATCAACCATGTTGCCACCAACTTCGTTTGCAGCCCTATCTCTCCCCCACGGAACCACTACAGCAATCTTTGATCCACACGAGATTGCAAACGTTCTTGGAATCGCAGGTATCAAACTTATTATGGACGATGCGAAGAACATTCCATTCGATGCTTATTTCGCTGCAAGTTCCTGCGTTCCTGCTTCACCACTTGAAACCAGTGGTGCTACTTTACTTGCTGACGACTTAGAACCTCTATTTGAGGAAGATTGTGTCATCGCCCTTGCAGAGATGATGAACTTCCCTGGAGTCATTCATGATGACCCAGAAGTACACAAAAAAATCAAGATGGGTTTGCGACACGGCAAAGTAGACGGGCACTGTCCAGGACTACGTGGTAATGATTTGTTGAAATATATCAGTGCCGGGATATCGAGTGACCACGAAAGCATCACGGCTGAGGAAGCGCTCGATAAACTCAACGCGGGTATGCAAATTTACATTCGCGAAGGCAGCGCAGCAAAAAATCTTGAAGCTTTACTACCAATCATTACACAAGAAAATGCGCACAAAATCTGCTTCTGCACCGACGACAGACACCCTGCTGATTTACGTGACGAAGGACACATCGACCACATCATCCGGAAGGCAATATTACTTGGGTTAGATCCAATACTTGCAATCTGTATTGCAACTAAACATATCGCTGACCATTACGAACTTTCTTCCATTGGCTCCATAGAAGATGGCAAGTTTGCGAACCTCGTCGTCTTTGACGACTTACAAAACGTGGAACCTAAGCAAACATGGCACCATGGAAAACTTGTTGCAGACAACGGTAATGTTGTTGACATTCCGAGCACAACCGATTGGACTATCGCAAAAAATAGCGTGCATCTTCCTTCAAGTATTACACAAGAATCTTTTGCAATCAAAATCAAGTCCGAACCGATTCGTGTAATAGGACTCATCCCTGGTCAACTCATTACCGAGGAACTTCATCTCAAGTCAACAGATCAAGATATCTTAAAGATGGCAGTTATCGAACGGCATCACAACACAGGAAATGTTGGTCTTGGGTTTGTTCACGGTTTTGCTTTTTCGGGGGGTGCGATTGCGTCAACGGTCGGACACGATGCGCACAACATCGCAGTTGTTGGTGATAACGATGAAGACATGCTCACAGCAGCGAAAGCACTAGAGTCGTCCGGTGGTGGCCAATGCGTTGTTTCAAATGGTAAGTTACTTGCAATTCTTCCATTGCCTATTGCTGGATTAATGTCAGATGAACCCCCGGAATTAGTTATTAGTCAACAAAAATCTGTACTTTCTGCAATCGCATCGCTTGGTTGCCCAATTGAAGATCCTTTTATGCCACTTAGTTTCTTACCGCTTTCGGTCATCCCAAAATTAAAACTCAGCGACCTTGGTCTTGTCGATGTTGACCAATTTGCTATTGTGCCAATTGAAGTATGCCCCACCGATTAAGAAGAGAATTTGACAAGGAGCTTGCTGAAGCGAGAAAAATTGCTCGTGAAGCACGTGCTGATGCCTTGCCTTGGTTGTACTGGGCAATTGCTGCTTCGTTTTATCTCTATGAGTTCTTTGCTCGTGTTGCACCAAGTGTGATGGAAGGCACTTTGCAAAAGGACTTTGCAATGAACGCGTCAGGGCTTGGGTTTGTGATGGGTTTGTATTACCTTGCTTATGCTCCAATGCAACTTGTTGTAGGCATCACACTCGATAGATTTGGTTCAAAAAAATTACTAAGCACTGCAGCAATAATCGCTGGCGTTGGTTGCCTTGCTTTTGCGCTTGCAGAATCGGCTGCGATTCTTGGGCTCGGTCGAATTATGCTTGGCATCGGTTCGTCATTCGCTTATGTTGGTGCTGTCTACGTTGCCACGGTCTGGTTCCCAAGAAGAAAACTTGCATTCATTATGGGCATGACTGCAGCCCTTGGAACACTTGGCGCCGCACTTGGTCAAGCACCTTTGGAAGTTGCTGTGCAGGACTTTGGCTGGCGCTCGGCTATGTACACAGCTGCTCTTGGTGGATTAGTTATCGCAATTTTAATTTGGTTGATTGTTCCAAGAAGACCTGACTGGTTTCTCAAACTTGCAGAAATTGAGAGCAAAGAGTCAAAGGATTCCATGTTCGCGGGCTTAAGAGAAGTTGTTTCAAACGGGCAAACATGGCTGGTCTCAATTATCAGTTTACTTCTTTATGTTCCACTGTCTACGTTTGGTGCGCTTTGGGGAGATGAATATGTTGCGACTTCTGCTGGTGTTTCAAAAGATCAAGCTGCTTGGGCAATAACCATGTTATTCTTAGGTTTTGCAGCAGGAGGTCCACTCCTTGGATGGCTCTCAGACAAATACCAAACAAGACGACTTCCAATGTTATTGGGTGGCGGATTATGTGCTGCATCAATGGGAATGTTGTTACTTGCATCTTTTCTTCCATTTTGGTTAACTGTGGTATTTTTGATTCTCTCTGGCTTCTTCGCAGGTGCTCAAGCAATTACGTTTGCTACAGCGGTTGAACAACATAGTTCTTCATGCAAAGCAACTGCTGTTGCTTTTGTTAATTTCTTCGTCATGCTTGGTGGATTTATACTTCAACCCGCCTTTGGCGCTGTCCTAGATATAACCTCGAAAACGGACTCCTACACTGCTAGCGACTACAGAATGGCACTTGTTTTACTGCCAATCTCACTTGTTGTAGGAACAATTCTTTGCCGCTGGTTAATAGAAACCGACACCCCATGAACATTGCCCTAGTAAGTTGTGCCAATCTTCCTGACTGGGAAGTTGATGATCAGCCACTCACCAACGCACTTAAAAAGCTTGGAGCAACTGTGCATCATCCATCGTGGACAGAAACAATCGACTGGAATCAATTCGACCTTTCAGTTATCCGAACAACATGGGACTACCACCATCGAAAATTTGAGTTTGTAAATTGGTGTAAGACCGTTCCACGGTTGTTCAATAATGCCCAGATTGTTCAGTGGAACACACACAAATCGTATTTGCAAGAACTTGAAACAAGCGGAACTAAAATTGCCCCAACAATTTGGATTAACAAAAACGAAAACGTAGACATCAACAAGATAATGTGCGCATTCGAATGTTCAAAAGGTTTTATCAAACCGCAAATTGGCGCATGTGCTTCAGACACACTCCGATTTTCTATGGATGAACTTGAACTTGCCCAACAATTTCTTACTGAAAACATTCACCAAGACATGATGGTGCAACCATATTTAGAAAGCG
>JASMLG010000117.1 GCA_030748805.1 Phycisphaerales bacterium
GAACTGTTGATGTCACCGATGTTCTTGCAGTCGTTGGTGCTTGGGGAGCTTCTGGTGGCCCTGAAGATGTCAATGAAGATGGTATTGTTAACGTAGGCGACTTGCTAGCTATCGTTGAAGCTTGGGGTGCTTGTCCGTAACATTACTTCTTAATTTGTTAAATCAAAAGCCCCACTCGAAGGAGTGGGGCTTTTTTAGACCTAGGGTTAGGTCTGGGGTCAGACCCCGTAATACCGCAAATGGACACGCGAACAGTTTCGCAAGGCGAAAATGTTGAGTGAGTGTCCCCCTACATGGACGACCCTTTTTCATTTCGCTTTGTCGATTTCGGCGAAAACTTTAAGTGGATCTTCGAGTACCTTAGGCCTACAGCCAGCACAACAGAGTTGTACGAGTCGATTGCCTACAATCATGAAGTCAGGGCCACCCATGCCGTCAAGAGCCCCGCGACCAATTACACAATAATCAATTGGATACGATTTTTTTTGTGCTTTGATGATTGCTTTGTCAAGTTCTGGAACGAATTTCGCAGGGTTTGCCAAGAATTCATCCTTGCAATCATTACAACAAGTTCTAAATAAACGGTTGCCATAGATAAAATCAACAGCAGCACCTTTTGCATCAAGTTTGTCTCCACTTACTACGCAAGTGTCAATTGGGTAATAGGGGAGTTGCTGTGCAATCATCTTCGCATCAATTTCTTTGAACTTCGCATCTTTATTTGCTTTGAATTCTGGGATGCAACCAGCACAACAAAATCGAACTTCGCGGCCGTCGATAATTTCAACTGGTGGCTCACCCATTGAACCAAGTTTCTTACCTGTTATAGGACAGGTATCAAGAAGATAAGGTGTTGTCACAGCAAGTGCTGTCTCAATTTGTACTTTCTCAGTTTTTTGTTCAGCAACGTATGCCACCTTGCGCGCTTCGTCCCATTTCTTGAATCCATTAAGGCAACCACCGCAACAAAATGCGACAACGTCATCACCAACTTGCGCTGTTACTTCTTGGTTGACTGGATTTCCCGTAAATGGGCAAAATTCGTTTACTGGTTCTCCACCAAACGAGAGGGTTGGCAATGCAATGACCGCCAATGACAATAGAGTGAAAAGTTTCATGTGTTTCTCCTTTACTTTTCGGTTTTAATTACAGAGTTAGATTTATTAGAAAACTTCAGTTGCAACTCAGCAACAAAGCAATACAACACCGGAACAACAAATAAGGTGATTAGTGCAACGAGCATGCCACCAAAAACCGGAATAGTCATCGGCACCATTAAATCAGCGCCTCGTCCAGTTGCAGTAAGAACAGGCAACGTGACATTGTCCTTGGATTGTTCATTTGTGGAATAAATGGCATTTGTATGGACAGTTCTTCCTGCGAAGTTAATTGTCTGCCTTCTTGTTTCTGTTTGCGACAAGTTAAAACCATTTGCACAACCCAGAATAACAACTGGTGTTACGCCTATTTGTAAAAGGTGTAGTATGTATTTCATTTTTGGGCTCTCATCAATACCTATTAGATAACGGATGCCTACGTTTCAATTCAGCGTAGGCGCAGTGGTCCTAGGGTGTTGATGAGTTAGTTCTGCCAGCGACCTAGTAGTGCTTGTCTGCAATTATTTGAAGCGACTATAGATACGGTAGATGCTATTACCTTGATTTCGCCTGTTGAGGTGAGATTTGGAATAGAATATTTTGTAGCTGTGAGTGGTGCAGTAAAGTCAATGGAATCAATTGTAAATGGGGTTTTTGATTTGGCTGGTGCTTTGTCTTCTTTCTTTCCACATTTGCAGCCATTTTCAGCGCATCTACAGTTGCCACCACAGCAAGACATTTTTTGGGTAATTTCAACATCTGAATGAGATTCATATACAGTTGATGAAAAAGGTATCGCCTGTAGAACAAGAAGTATAACTGGAAGAAGTCGCAACATACGTGTGTAGATTATACGACGTTTTTTGATAGAAACTATTGCCTTTTTTGATCTATTCTACGTCCGGCTTGATTATTCTTGTACGTAGGTCGAATTAAGAGAAACAAATTGAATGCAATGTTTGTACACTAACGTGCATGAAACTATGCACAATATCATTACTTATCATTGCTCAGTCAGTTGCAGCAGATTATCCGGAAGACCTTGTTGCACAAGATGCGTTGGTGATTCTTTCCCTTGATAATGGGAACTCCATTAACTCAAATTTTGAGTCAATTCAGAATCAACTATCAGAAACAGGTGATAAACCAGATGTTCTTGATGTTTACTTAGAACAGCTAGTTGCTAATCCATCTGCGGTTGATTTATCTGAAAAAGTGCTACTTGCAATGCAGCCAACAAATTTAGCGCCTAATCAGAAACCAACCGGAATGTTTGGCCCAATGCCTCACTTAGTTTTAATTTGTAAACCAATAGTTGGTAGTAAAATTGAGATAAATTCCAGTTTACTAAAAACTAGTGGTATGTTTGAAGGGTGGTTTGTCGCATCTGGAAGTGATAATTTGTCTATTCCCAATAACGAAAAACTATCTCCACTTTTTGCTCAATTACCAGCAGGACAACTCAGTGTAGCAGTTCATTTTGAGAAAATCTGGAAGCAATTCGGACCAATCTCGCAAATGATGGGTGGGATGATGATTAATTCAATGAATAAACCCGGACCAACAGGGGTTATTGATCCAGAAACAAAGCGTCAATCGGCTGCTGCAAGAAATGCTTTTGGAAAAGCTGTGGCATTCTGCTCAAAGGTTCAACTTCTTACTTATGGGAGTTCCATTTCGGATAATAAACTTACAAGTGAAGTAAGCATGAAAACATTAGATTCCCAAGATATATCAATTGACAACACAAACTTAGAAAATATGTCGTCAGTTCTTGCAGGTGACACAATTCAATATGGAATGTCTGGTTGGTTTACAAGAATGCTACTCGATTACGAACTTGATTCGTTGGCGTCTATGGGTGAAATTTCTGAATCGTTACCAATGATGATTATTACAAAAAGCATGCAGGATTTGGCTAAGATTCAAGAAGAGAATGTTGTTTCATATTCATTAAATGGCAAGACAGGAGTGTCGGTTTCAGCCCTCGCAGTTACTTCTAATCAAAGCGAATATATGGCGATGGTCCCACTGGTAATCAATGAAGCGGCTCTGCAATTGAAAGATAATTTTTACATTCAATTGCTGCAAAACTATGCTTCATCGAATACTTGGAGCATAAAAATGCTAGGTCAAGATGAAGAAGACATAAAAGTAATGGAATCAGTGTTCCCAAACGATGTCCAACTGAATGTTGGTGTTCAGGGGAGTGACAGGATATTTTGGTCAGTTGGTCCAAAATCGTTTAGACCGTTCATTCAACCGCACTTATCTCCTTTGTCTCAACTACTTAAGAACAACGAGGATCTTGCTGTAGATTTAGCATTTGTAACCGATGCAAGAAAATTTGCCTCAGGGTTTATAGATATTGCAATTTCTGCTGGATCGATTACTGCAGAGGATGCAATCCCTTCAGCACCATCTGCAGATGCGTCATTTATTTTAGGAAGGAATTCTAGTGGATGGGCAGCAACTTACGAAATTGATCTATTAGGTTTTGCAAAATTAGTAAATGATTTGGACGATTTGAACTAGCCAGCTAGTTCGCCTTCTTCTTCAGAAACGATTACAGCATGATTGCTTTCCTCTGGTTTGTCGTCTTCTGGATATTTGATTCTAGTGTGGTAGATTGAATTTAATCTAGAAATGATTGCGTCCTCGATTTCCGCTAACTCACGAAATGTTAATCCGCAATCATCAAATTGGTGATCTAAAAGCCGTTTACGGGAAAGATCCCTTACCAATGTTTCTATTCTTGCCGGATTTGGGTCAGGCAGAACTCTAGAGGCCGACTCAACAGCATCTGCAATCATTAAGATTGCTGTTTCCTTTGTTTGAGGTTTTGGACCAGGATATCTAAACTGCACTTCGTTAATTGGTTCTCGGTTTTCCTTTGTTTCTTTTAAAGCAGCGTGGTAGAAATATTCAACTAGTGTAGTGCCATGATGTGATTCAATGAAATGAATTAAATCTCTAGGTAAATCATGTTCGTGTGCGATTTCAATTCCATCCTTCACATGCCCAATAATTACAAGCAAGCTCATAGATGGCTTTAAATCTTTATGCCGGTTGTATCCTGTTTGATTTTCAACGAAGTACTCTGGTTTGTTCATCTTTCCAATATCGTGATAGAGTCCTCCGACATAAGCCAGAAGGGAATCAGCGCCAATTGCATCGGCTGCTGCTTCTGCAATATTTGCAACTTGTTGAGAATGATTGAAAGTTCCAGGAGCCAAGTCCTGTAATTGTGCGAGTATTGCGTTTCGTGGATCACGATAATCCGTAAGAGTCATCCCAGTAGTAATATCAAACAAGCGTTCAATGCTAGGTAGAATCCCAAGGACAAAGAATCCAACAACCAGCGCAGAAACACCTGCAACAAAAGAATGTGTGACAATTTGTTTCCAAGCGACTGTTATACCCGGCACTTCTACCAAACCAAGGAATAATGACCCAATTACAAATGCAATCGCAGTAATAGCTGCGCCAGTTATTAGAGTTTGTCTGTGTCGGACTTCTTTTATTTGACTAATCATCATTCCACATCCAGCAATTAGTAAAACAAACCATCCAATCGTTTGAGAAAGTCCAATTGTTACTAATGAACACTGCATAAATGCAATAAACATCCCCATTCGTTGACCATATGCAAGACAAGCAATCGTTACGGCTAATAGTGTTGGTGCAATCGCTGCAGCAAAAATAAACCCTGGCGATTCAATAGTAACAACAACAGTAAGCCCAAACATTAGAGCCATGAGCGAGCAAAGGGCAAACAATCGCAATGGGTTTTTTGCAACTCGGGGATATGTTGATGTTATATATGCTCCAATAAATATTGATAGCATTGCGAGCAAGCCAATAGATCCAATTCTAGGAAACCATCTATCCAGAAACGGTGCAGCAATCTGAAATTGTTCTTGTTCAAGGATTGCGTTTTCATATTGAGTTGGGGAAATTATGTCACCTCTAAGCCAAATAATGTCTCCTTGGTTGTGGTACTCAACTTCTGCCTCAACTTTCAGTGCTGCTTGTTCAGATAATAATTTGGTGTCTTCAGCATTTAGTTGAATGCTAGGTTGGTTGTCACTTACTAAACGTGCTTCAATGATAGGTACGACCGATTCTCTGAACCCCATTCTGCTTATAAATTCAGCAAATCTTGCATCGGTTGCTTCTGATTTGCTTGAAGGTAAAGCAATCGCTTCAGCTTGGTATGGTCGTAGGAGTGTGCCTGCTCCTTCAAATAGTGCTCTATTAGATGCTGGTGTGGTAGTAAATACTTGGAACTCATCACTAGTTAGCGTTGGGGTTCTTTTTTTAAGTTCCCGTACTAGTCGTGAAACGCTTCCCTTCCAAGAGTTAGTCGGTTCTCCTTCTTCTGACATTCCTTGAAGTGCCTTTAGAGATTCAGGAGTGAGTTGAAATTGCTCAACGAGTTCTGGAGTAACTTCAGCTATTTGTGTCTTGCCAGCGACTGCTGTTGGTAAACCTATCAAAGAAGCACTGATTCGTTCAATGAAAGTATTATTTATTGTGTAGATGCGAGGTGAAGAGTTTTTTGCTTCTTCTCGTTTTGCTTCTGTTGCAACTGCATCTTCGACAACGAAATCCAGACGAGTAATTCTTGTCTTAGAAGCAATCTGTCCATCTCTAACTTTGATTTGTTCGCTAGACCAAGTTGCAAGAATCGAAATAACTACTAAGAAAAGAAAGATAATGAAACATGTTCTTATCAATTCTGGTCGTTTAAATAACTTAGTTAATGAAAAAGATGACCTTGGAACCTTGCGCATCACAGCATCTCTTCGACTTCTTGCTGTTGATTTGGATTTGTTTCCTGTAGTCTTTCCCATTTGAGTGAATTAATCGAATAAAGGTGTGAGTGTGGTTTATGGAGTAACAGTCACTATACATTGTGAGAGTATTGGATTTTGTTTCTGAGTGGTAGCTTTATTTCTTGAAGAAAAGTGGCCAACTTTTACTAAGTAGATAGTTTTACCCATTCGATCTTGTTCTTCATCAATCCAAGGTTTTCCCAACCCGAGATTATTGGTTGAATCAGATAGTTCCTTAACTGCTTTAATTGCGTTCTCACTTTTTCTAAATGCTCCGTACTGAAGTGAAAATTGTCCTTCTTGAGTGTTGAATGAACTAGATGTGTCTAATCTTGCTTTTACCTTTTCTTTATCAGTTCCAATTAAATCTAATGCAGCTCGAGTAAATCGTACTTTTGCTTTTTCGTAATCACCATTGCTATCTAAGATAATTCCAATCATTGCATTAGATTTCCCTCGAACATCTGGATTTGATGAAGTAGAAGATTTGTTAAACCATGCCTTGGAACTCTCAAGGTGTCCAAGTTTGAACTCGCACAATCCTAGCATGTATTGTGCTTCATCCACGCTCTGGTTTTGGTCTATTGATTTTTGAGCCCACATCTCGGACATAAAGAATTGATCAGATTGATACTCTTTCAATGATTTATCTAGTGATGTTGATTGAGTGGATTCACATCCAATTGATAAGGAAATAAGAAAAGTTGAAAAGATGGCTGTGATTGTAGTTCGCATGAGGTTGCTCCAGCATGTATCGTACCCTTTTGGAATAGAGCATGACGCAACTTCTTAAAACCATTTACAAATCATGGCGCAGGAATGCTTTCCGTTCATTAATCGTCGACGATTACAGATCGTGGCGTGGGATTGAATTACAAGTCGCATCTTGGCATTTGGCCAAGAATATTCAATCCCAGAAGCAAAATATAGCTATCTTATTACCTACTTCTGGGATGTTTCCTGTCGCATTAACAGCAATATGGTGCTTGGGTAAGACAGCAGTTCCTCTTAATTATCTTCTGTCAAAAGAAGAGATAGATTTCATTATTAAGGATAGTGGAGTTGACAAAGTAATAACGGTTGATGCAATGATTGAAATGATTGGGGGTTTACCTGAAGGTGTCAATGCTGTTAAATTTGAAGACATTTCTTTTGGCGGAGTTCCACCAATAAAAAGAACTCCCAAAATTGACGATAATCATCTGTCTGCTCTGCTTTACACTTCTGGAACATCTGGAAAACCGAAGGGAGTTATGTTAACTGAAGGTAATCTCTCTTCTAACGTTAACCAATGTAGAAAATGGGCTGGGTTTACTAAGCACGATGTCTTTCTCGGTCTTCTTCCTCAATTTCATAGTTTTGGGTTTACAGTTACTACGTTAATTCCTTCTGCAATTGGCGCTCGCGCTGTTTACACATCAAGATTTAATCAAAGAAAAGTTATCGAACTGTTACGAACTCATAACCCAACAGCGATGCTTGCAATACCATCAATGTTTGGAGCTGTACTTAATGCAAAAAACGCAAAGCCAGATGACTTCTCATCAATTCGATTTGCAGTTTCTGGAGGAGAGGCATTGCCAGATTCAGTTTACAAAGGTTTTATCGATCGATTTGGTTTGACAATTAACGAGGGATATGGATTAACCGAAACATCACCAGTTACTAATTGGTGTCGACCTAATGAGCAGCGTCGAGGAAGTGTAGGAATGCCTATAGTGGAAGTCAGCGAGAGGATAGTTGATGAAAATGGGAATGATTTATCCGCTGGAGAAGACGGAGAAATCAGGATTAAGGGACCGAACGTAATGAAGGGATATTTTAACCTTCCAGAAGAAACAGATGAAGTATTTGATGAACTGGGATATTTTAAAACAGGAGATATTGGGCATCTCGATGAAGATGGTTTTTTGTTTATTACTGGTCGTCTTAAGGAAATGTTAATAATCGGTGGCGAAAATGTTTTTCCTCGTGAAATAGAGGAAGCATTAACAGATCATCCAGATATTGAAGCAGCAGGGGTCGTGGGAAGATTGGATGATGTTCGAGGAGAGGTTGCAGTGGCTTTTATAGAACTTAGTGAAGGTACAACATTTGACGAACACAAATTAAGAGCATGGTGTAGAGATCGCATTGCACCTTTTAAAGTTCCAAGGAATATCTTTGTTCTTTCTGAATTACCGAGAAATCCAACAGGAAAAATTATGCGACGGGAATTAGCAAAATTGGTAGCAAAGGAAGTTACTTCGTGAAACATATAATCACACTTGCTCATAGCCCAGATCCTGACGACGCTTTTATGTGGTGGCCACTTGCAGATATCGATGGAACAGGTTCATCACTAGATACTGGGGATTTTCAATTTAAACTTGTTATGGAAGATATTGAAACTTTGAATGAAAAGTCGGAAGTTGGCACCTATGATATCACCGCAATTAGTATTGCCAACTATCCAACTGTTTCACGAATCTATGACTTGACTGCTTGCGGCGCTTCTCTTGGTGATGGATATGGCCCCAAAGTTGTTGCTAGCAAACAAATAACAATTGATGAACTTATAGATATGTCCCCAATTTTTGCAGTGCCGGGAGAACGTACCTCTGCACTTGCAACTCTAAGGATTCTGGCAGGCAAGAATAAAATTGACTGGGAGACCGTCCCATTTGATGAGATTATGAATGCCATTACATCAGGAAAATACTCTACAGGAGTTGTTATTCATGAAGGTCAACTTACATATGAATCAAGCGGATTATTTGAAGTATGCGATTTAGGAAAATGGTGGAAGAATAAAACAGGGCTACCTTTACCCCTTGGTGGGAATGCAATCAAGAGAGATCTAGATGAAAGATTTTTTAATGGCGCGACAGAAAATATTACTAAATTACTTCTTCAATCCATTGAGTATTCTATGAAACATCGCGAGAAGTCACTTGCTTGGGCTATCAAGTGGGGAAGGGGAATTGATATGGAATGTACAGATGAGTTTGTAGAAATGTACGTGAACAATTGGACGCTAGATTTTGGCAACCAAGGAAAGGAAGCAGTTTGTAGGTTTTTGTCAGAAGCTGCTTCGGTTGGGGCTGTTCCAGAAATTGACTCAGTCGCATTTGTTTAGCGACTTAGATCACCTTCACCCAACAAGTTGAATCCCTTCTTTAGGAGCAGTTGCCCGCCAAGAGTCAAATCATCAACAGCAATTGCTATGGTAGATTCCCCAATCGATGATTGTTGAATTAGAGAATAGATGAATAGAATATTTAGTTCTGCTCCAAGAAGATACAAGCACAAGTCAGCCAATGAATGCGAATCGTCAATGACAGAGACAATTACATCTGTTTCTGAAAACGCAATACCAAGTTCTTTCAAGTGATTTCTCGCGGCATCAGCGTTGTCAGGAATCATTCTGATTACAGCATGGTCTGAAGAGTCAATTACATTTAAACCAACTACATGTACGTGGGAAGCATCATCAAAGTGCCTTAATAAGTCAAGTAAACGCCCAACGCGGTTTTCTAAGAAAACACTGAACTGTCTCACTGAAGGGACTAAATATCCTTGCATTGTTTCAGAGGGAACTTGTGACATTTTTGTTTATTCGTTTTTTGTGCCTTTTAAATCAATTGTAGGTTTAATTGTTGGTGTCTTTGGTTTCTTTGGAACTTCAGCAGTTTTGTCGCCAATTTTATCTGGTATATATTCATGCTCACGTTTTCTAGTAATAGTAACTGTAACAATGTCATCATTTGGTTCAAGTGATCGTGCAATATCAAGACCAGATAGTATTCTTCCAAAGACCGTATGTCGCCCATCAAGGTGGCTTGTTGGTAAGTGAGTTAAGAAGAACTGGCTTCCTCCACTATCTGGAGCGCTGGTTTTAGCCATGGATAAACTACCTGCGAAATGATTTCTGTGATCTTCAAGAGTATGCTCATCCTTAATGGTGTAACCCGGTCCACCTGAGCCAGGTTCTCCTTCAGCACCTTCGCGACTGTTTGGGTCGCCTCCTTGAGCCATAAACTTTGGAAGTACTCTGTGGAACCTAGTCCCATCGTAATATCCACTCTCTGCAAGCGATATGAAATTAGAAACTGTGTTTGTGGCATGATCTTCAAACAATTCAAGTTCAATAGGACCCCTTGAAGTGATTATTCTTGCTCTTGGTAAATCATCTGCGGACTCTTCAGTTTCTCTTATCGAAAGTTCTTTTTCCCATTTTGTCTCAGCTTTTTTATACTTCTCAGTTGCGGAGTCAACTTTGGATGAAAGCAGTGGGTTGGTAGCAAGTTCCTCGCTATCAATTTGAGCTAATACGTTTAGGGCATCGGAAAATCTGTTGTCAGCATAAAGTTGTGCAGCGTATAGTTGTAATATTTCTGGTGTATTTGACACATCTTCGGTTAGCGAGCCGATGACTTGAATAGCATCGGTGAAGCGATTTTTGCTTTCTAGGAATGTTACCCAGTCAATTGCAATCTCAGGGGAGTTTGGATATCGACTGATTAGGTCTTGGTAAATAGCTTCATGGTCAGCTTCATCCTGTGAGAGCATGAAGTCAGCCCACGCGAGAGCAATGTTTGTATTCTCTGGTTGCAGTGAAATAAGTTTCTCAAACAAAACATTGCACTTTTGTGTTTCACCCAACCAAATGGTCAATTGAAGTTCTGCAGCAGTTGTTTTGAAGTCATCATTCGATGAGTTCCAATCGTGCATTTCATCACGAAGTTGTTTGATGGTTTCAATGTCGCCAGGAGCGAATCCTCGTTGGTTTTGAATGGATGTGCATACATTTCTATATTTATCTATCAACTGGTCTGGAGAGTCAACAGCCACAAAGCATGAAGTGGCAAGCAGTAATGAGCATAATGTTACTAGTGTCATGAATTATTTCCTTCGTAATATCTAATGAAGAATGGGCAGGATAGCATTCCTAGCGAAAGAGTGAAATAAATGATACTTTTTTTAGAAAATCATCTGCTTGTACTTGACTTTGTTGTCTTGCGGACTATTATTCCTTAATCGTTTAAGGCGACACCCTATTTACCCCCGGAAGGGCTCGGTGCGGTTCTTTGAATCCACCGGGCCTTTATTTTTTTGCCTATGTGAAACCTACCCCTTCATATATGTGGGGGTTGTGACGAATGTATCGCTAATAAACATCACGCCTATTACATGCATTCTGACCCCTAAATTTAAAAACGGATTACAAATGAGGTAGTTACTTAATAAAGCGGAAGGGCATCTGTAAAGATCTAAGCAATTAACTGACGCTTATTTATTGATAATAATGATTGCCGTAATAAATAAAGGCCCGGTGGATTCAAAGAACCGCACCGAGCCCTTTCGGGGGTAAGTGGATTACTCTTACGAGTGTTTGTGGATTATAGCAAAAATAATATCTTGTGGGAATTAAATTCTTACACTTGCAGTGATAGCGATGGCCAAAGCATCAGATACATCTAGTGGCTCAGGTGCCTTTTTAAGCCCTAAAAACGTCATCACAGACAGCTGAACCTGTTCCTTGGTGGCTCGGCCATTTCCAGAAACGGCTTTCTTTATTTCGGCTGGAGTTAACTCAACTAGAGGAATCGATGCCTTTTGTCCTGCAAGTAGGATTACACCTCTTGCATGACCCATAATCGTTGCGGTTGATACTTGCTTGCTGTGAGTAAAAATTGTTTCAACAGCGAGAATATCAGGATTTAAATCAGTAATTATTTCGTTGATACCGTCATAAAGTTGAGTAATTCGAAATGAAATAGTTTCTTTTGTTTTCATCCGAATTGCTCCGGCTTCGATAAGTTTTATTTCTGATGAGTTTGTTGTGAACTCAACGCAGCCATATCCTGCAATTCGTAAGCCAGGATCTATTCCCAATACCCTCATAGTTCTACCACACTATTAAGTGTGTCTTTAAAAATGACGCCATCTTTAAGGTTGATTACTCTTTCACATCGATCAGCTATGTAAGAATCGTGAGTGACCATAATCGTTGTAAGCCCCTCATTATGTAACTCATCGAATAACTTCATAACATCTTCACCAGTTTTTGAGTCTAGGTTCCCTGTTGGTTCGTCAGCAAGTAATATGGATGGGTGTGTGATTAAAGCCCTTGCAATTGCAGCACGTTGCTGTTGACCTCCTGAGAGTTCAGATGGTTTGTGTTCAATCCGATTAGCAAGTCCTACTCGATCTAGCATTTTAAGAGATTGGTCGTTTCTTTTTTGTGGTGAAATTCTTTGATAATAAAGTGGTACTTCGACATTTTCTTTTATTGTTAATTGTGGAATTAGATTAAATGATTGGAAAACAAAACCAATTTCTGTGCCACGAATTGTGGACAATGATTGGTCGTCAAGTGAAGCAACGTCTTTCCCATCTAGAACATAAGTGCCCCTTGTTGGTCTATCTAGGCAGCCAAGAATATTCATCAAGGTACTTTTTCCAGATCCAGATGCTCCCATAATTGCCACTGATTGACCTCTGGGTATATCTAAGTCGACATCTTTGAGGGCTTCTACGAGGATAGAGCCGTCAGGTTTATAGTAGATTTGAGAGATTTCTCGAAGTTTTACGACTGTCTGTTCAGTTGGCATGGATACATCGTACGCTCTGCTTTACACTTCTGGTATGCCTATTACAGTTTTTGAAACCTTAGCGATTGAATCCACCGTTATTCCAGTTGTCCGTAGATTAATGTCAGATCATCTGAGCCCAGTCCTAGCTTATCGCAGGTTGGTTGCTTCGGATGATCGAACAGCCCCAAGTTTCTTGTTTGAATCAGTTGAGAATGGAAATGAAGTTGGGCGTTTCTCGTTTTTGGGGGCAAATCCATCTTTGGAGATTATCTCCTATCAAAATGAAGTAACTATTTTAGATCATGAAACTGGAAGTAAAGAAACGAGAACTAGCAATAATCCACTAGAACTTGTTCGAGAATTGTCAAAATCATGGAATGCAGCAAGCCCGATTACTTCTGATGACTTGCCATTGCCTTCATTCACTGGGGGCTGGGTTGGTTTTACCGGTTATGACAGTGCGAGATTTTGTGAAATTGACTCTCTACCATTTTCCAAATCACCAAAAGATGATAGGGATTTGCCTGATATTCACCTAGCACTTTACAAAACCGTTGTCATTTTTGACCACGTTGCAAAGGTGGTTCATGTTATCTATAACGCAACACCAGACAAAGAAGAAGTTGCAGATGAATGGGAAAGAGCAAATGATTGTTTAGATGAAGTTGTTGGTTTGCTTCTAAAAGACGGAGAAAATATTCCAGTTGGTACTATTGATTTGGATTTAGGTACTCCTCCATCAAAACCAACCAATTCAAACATGTCGAAAGATGAATTTGAGAAAGCAGTTATCCAGTGCCAAGATTACATTGCAGCGGGTGATGCATTTCAAATAGTAATTTCACAAAGGTTTGAACATAGATCAAAAGTCGATCCATTTGAAATATACAGAGCATTGCGTGTTGTCAATCCCAGCCCATATATGATTTATCTACAAACAGAGGAATGTATCCTTGTTGCTTCAAGTCCAGAAATACTGTGCAGATGTCGGGGTGGTTTAGTCACAAACCGTCCTCTTGCTGGCACAAGAAGACGTGGAAAGTCAACAGAAGAGGATCAGAAAATGGTCGACGAACTTCTTTCTGATGACAAAGAAAAATCAGAACATGTTATGCTTGTGGATTTGGGAAGAAATGACTTGGGAACAGTTTGCGAATTGGGTACCGTTGAAATTAAAAGCGTTATGGACATAGAGAGGTATAGCCATGTCATGCATTTAAGTTCTACTGTTGTGGGACAATTGGCTGATGGTAAGGATAGTTGGGATGCCCTTTCGGCGACTTTACCGGTAGGAACTGTAAGTGGAGCCCCTAAAATTCGTGCAATGCAAATTATTGATGAGTTAGAACCAACTCGGCGCGGCCCATATGCTGGAGGGATAGGAATGATAGGTTTTAATGGTGATATGGATATGGCAATAGCACTTAGGACAATGGTTATTCCAACAAGTAAAAGAAATAAGGATGGATGGAGAATAGATATTCAAGCAGGTGCTGGTGTTGTAATTGACTCAATTCCTGAACTTGAATGGAAAGAAACGGTCAATAAGGCCGCTGGTCTAGGTAGAGCGATTGAATTAGCCGAATCGACTTTTCGATGTTAGTTGATTCCCTCAGGTAAACTATCACAACTATGACGGTAGAGAAATTGTCGTTTTGGAAAAGAAGACGGACATGGATAATCATCGCCATATTGTTATCTCCAATATTTATTTTATTTCTCGCTTCTAGGTCATTTTTCCTTTCTCACATAGTCGCTAGTGTGCTGCAGAATAAAATAGGTATTGAAGTAGAGGTTGGATCTGCAACTCTAAGTTTAGACGGACAACTTTCATTGGAAGATGTTGTGTTTAAAGCAGAAGGTATATCTGGTCCCGCCTCAAATGTTGTCACTTTTTCAACCCTGCTGATTCATTACAATGAGATAATCCCATTTTCTATTGAGTCCGCGGATATAGGTACAGCGACTTTTCGAATAGCTGAAAATTCAGTTGACTCAAGCGATTTCAACTTTTCTCATTTGTTTGGGCGCATAACATCGGTTGTAGAAAGTAGTGATTCTGTTTCGGAACCATCCACAGAGTTAATCGATTATTCTGAGTTAATCCCTTTCGAAATTCAACGTCTGGTTATTGAGACAGGAATGATGAGTGGAAAAGAGTGGTCTTTAGAGAACCAGAGAGAGTTTTTAATACTAAATAAATCAGAGAGTAACGGTAAGTTGATTTTTGAACTTGGCGATTTAAAGTCAGATCAAAAAAGTGAAGTAGTTATTTCTACTGAAGGTAATAAACTAGAAGTCAAGTTGAATGGCGTTTCAATTGAAGAATCTTTTGTAAATATGTTACCGAGAACAGCACGTATTTGGTGTGAAGAGACCAAATTGCTTGGTGATGTAAAGAACATTAAAGTAGATTGGGGTGGTAGCGCTAAGGCAAGTATTGAAGCGTTGGTGGACCATGTTTCATTTTTACTTCCACAAGAGCATGGAATGGAATGGGCACGCTATAACAATGGATTAGTCGAGAAGACAACTGGAAAGACAAAATTAAATTTAAATTCTGGTATTGTCAAGTATGACGGTGACTCCTTAAAACTTGAAGATATTAAGGGCGATTTGTTCCCGCCAAACCGCTCTAAAGATTCAGTGGGATTTTCTGCAAATATTGATATCTATGATTTCCCAACTAGTGGTAATCAAGAGAGTGGAAAATGGATGTCCTCTATGTTATCGACTGCTCCTTTTAAAGCGGAGTTCGATATCGATGATTTTAAGACAACCGAAAACGGTGATGTAAATCTGCCAGCTGCTGCTGCACAAATACTTAAAATATTTCAGTTAAAACAATGGAAAATTGACGCAGATATAATTGTTGAACGCGAGACAATTGATGGAGATATTGTGGTTAGGGGAGAGCTGGAAGTAAATGCAGAATCAGGTAAGTATGAGCTATTCCCTTACCAACTTGATACTATTTTAGCTGAGATAACTTTCGAACAAAATACCATCACAATACAGAAATTAATTGCAGATGGCAGCGGAGATTCAAGGGTGCACATAGCTGGGCAGGTCTATGCAAAAGGAGATGTGTTAGATGTTAGCTTGAACTTGGATTCTGAAAAAATCCCGCTAGATGATCGATTACGAAATGCACTACCTGAAAATTTTGCGTCAATCATGGATAGCATGATTGATCACCAGACATACGACAGGGTGGTTGGTTCTTTGGATAGTGCTGAATCCGAAGGTTACAAGTTTGATTTAGGTGGGGATATTGTTTTGAAATTATCCATTAAGCACGATAATCGAATCAATGAAGAAGTGAATCTATCTGGTGAAATTGCCTTCAAAGATATAGGGATTTTACATAAAGTATTTCCATACCCTGTTGAATTGAAAAATGGATATGTGACACTTGACGCAGAGGGGTTGCATGCTCTAAATAACGCGATTAAGTTTTCTGGTTATGGTGGTGGGGAAGGACTGTTAGCGGGTGAGATATTCTTTACTACTAAAGAAGGATGGGCTGCTCCAGCAATTGCAGTTATGTTTCAAAGTGATCATATCTCACCAGCATTTATTGCAGCTGTTTCTGAAGTAGCAGGAAGTTCTAACGAATTAGCTGCTGGAGTCCTAACTGGCTTGGGCTTGTCTTCAAAGTTGGACATAGAAGGTACAGTAGGATTTAAGAATGGTGAAATTGATTCTTCTTTTACAGCGAATCTCAAAGAAGGTACTGCGAAATTAAACGAAAACTTTGCAAAAGCAATTAACGCAACTGGACCGTTTTGGCCAAATGGTTTTGAGTTTACGGATGTATTTGCTGAGATAGAAATAAACAACGGTGATGTCACAATGGAAGGCACTTCCTGTGAATGCGGTGATGGTTCTGTGAATATAAACAAAATGAGCATCGCAAACGGTGTATTTGAATTGGATTTTGTGGGGACTAATCTACCACTGAGTCCTCAGTTTGTTAACGTACTTCCAAGTGCTGCTTCCGAAAAATTAGATTCGTCATGGAAATTACTTGAGCCGGGGGGTCATGTGGACGGGAGCATTAAGATGGCATATAGGGATGGTGAATCATCATTGAAGATGGCAATTGAACCAAAACTTATCTCGGTTTCTGGGAATGATGAGACGGTGAATTTGTTGCTAAGTCGTGGGTCAATTGAAGTTCAAGATACATCTGTCATATTGAATGACTTAGAGTTCAAACTTGAGTCAGAAGAGGAGTTGCAGGGGGCTTTGAACATAAGAGGTGCAGTTAATGGCGATAAGAAGGATTTCGGATTTACCATTGATGCTGACTGGGCTGATGCTCAAATAGGGTCTCCTTTAACGAGAGCAATCACAGGAATGATTGGTGGAGAAAAGGGGATTGATTATTATGATGATTTAGATCCATCAGGAAACGCATCTGCAATACTGGAGTCATCGACAAATGATGACGGAACTGTTAGATATGACATTATTATAAAACCAACAGAATTACATCTAACAAGGAATGAACGTGAAGCAACGGTTGAATTTAAGTCAAACAACAACAACGTAATTAGATTTACTAACGAAGGACTAACTTTTGAAAACATAGTTGGTAAACTAGGAGATGGTTTCTTCACGATAGATACTTCAAGCGATAATATAGGGACAATCGACTTGACTTGGCAAGGTGATTCAGCAGATGAAAACTTGTTTGCAGTTTTGCCTAAAGTTGTTGGTGATACACTTGAAGCAATCAAATTGGAGGGTGGGACCAGTGAACTTGACAACGGACAATTTATACTCAAGGGAGATAATTGGGAAAGCTTGGATTTCGCTTTTAATGCCGACATCTCTCTGAATGATGTTTCAATTGATGTTGGTGTTCCTTTGAAAGGTATACACGGAAAAATAATCGTTGCAGCAGATTACGAAGAAGAACGACTATCTGCACTATCCTTAGAATTTCTGATAGAAAAAATGTCTTTGCTTGGAAGACCTGTTAATGAAGTTTTTGGCAAACTGGTATTGGATGAAACCAGTAACAAGTTAGAGTTTGAGAATATGGGAGGCAAATCAACAACTGGTGGGGTTGCTGTTGATGGATGGATTTCGGTCGGAGAAGCCAAGGACTACGAGATAGAGGTGTTTGTATCAGATGTAAAAATTGGAGCAGAAGAAAGCGATGACGTATTAGCATCACTTGAAGGAGAGCTTGTCGGATGGTTATCTATTGCAGGAACAAGGGATGATGTAACTAAAAGGCGTGGTGTTGGAATGTTGCGTGTTCGCAATGGTAAACTCTCTGTTGACCCACTTTCGATGACTGCAATGCAGCTGCTTCAATTAGCATTGCCAACATCTAGGTCGATTAGTGGCGCAGATATAGATATGTATATCGAAGGGGAGAATGTGGTATTGGATCACATAGTACTAAAGGACAATCAGAGCAGTACTGATTTAGAATTAACAGGTGAAGGTACGGTTGATTTAGAAAACTTTACAATTTACGCTCGTTTGCATCCTAGGGTTGGTTGGCCAATTATTCGTGATATTGCTGGCACGATAAATGATCAACTTTACTCGATTGACATAACTGGAGAACTGTTTAATCCAAGCGTTTCGGTTGTCCCACTTCCGTTTCTTAATAGGAATTAATCAAATTAATCATCTCCAAGATACAATACAACTATGAGTCCAAAAGAAAAGATAATTGATAGCATTGCTCAAATGGTTGATCAAGTTAGTGATTTTGATCAAGAAGATCCTAGGCGAGAAATGATTACACAGATGGTTGACACTTGTCTCAAAATGGCAAAAGAAGGTCACGATTCTGGTCAGATTAAATTGGTTACCTATGCCCTCAAGGAAATGCGTTATGCCTATCAGGTTTTTAATCAGTACATAGGCACTCGGAAGGTATCTATTTATGGATCTGCTCGTACACCAGAAGATAATCCAGATTACAAAACAGCAGTTGAGTTTAGTCATTTAATTGCAAAGCAAAATTGGATGGCTATAACTGGTGCAGGCGATGGGATAATGAAAGCGGGTCACGAAGGTCCTAAACGCGAAGCCAGTTTTGGTCTGGCAATACGTCTTCCATTTGAGACAACCGCGAATACTATTATTCAGGGTGATCAAAAATTAATCAACTTTAGGTATTTCTTCACTAGAAAACTTATGTTTATGACACATTCGGATGCTGTAGTAGGTTGCCCAGGAGGATTTGGAACTCAAGATGAATTATTTGAAGCATTGACGCTTGTTCAAACGGGTAAGTCGAATATGATCCCAATCGTCATGATTGCTGGTGAGGGCAATTCTTACTGGAATAATTGGGAAAAGCATGTTTATGAAGATCTTCTTGGCAATGGAATGATTAGCCCAGAAGACACTTCCCTGTTCCATGTTGCATCATCTCCACAAGATGCGGTTGATCATATTATGAACTTTTATCGGGTATATCATTCAAGTAGATACGTTCGTAGTGATTACATTATTCGACTCAACAAAGCAATTACACCTGATTCAATAAAACGGTTAAATGATTCATTCGGTGATATTTTGAGAGGTGGTTCTATTGAGCAATGTGATCCTCTTCCTGTGGAACGAGACCATTTGGATCTTCCAAGAATTTTGGTTCCTCACTCACGCCGTAGTTTTGGAAGAATACGGCAACTTATTGATACGGTAAATACATGCGAAACGGTTTAGTGTTTTTACTGACAATATTCCTTTCTATGATTGGTTGTGTGGTCCCTCAATCAGAGAAGAAAATTATTTCGATGATTCCTAGTATTGATGTAGCTGCGGATGGTATTTCAGTATTAACAATTGAAGTTTCTCCAAATGATGGAGAACTTGATGAACAACTTTCTCAGTACGGAGAACCGTTGCAAGATGCGGTATTGGTTTCAAAACTTGAACAAGAAGGTATACAAGTCCGTCGTCTTGAATCCGTTGAGGTAGCCGACGCAATCGATTCAATTGGTGAAGTATTAACTCGTGAAATTATCTGGTATGGACAAATGGTTGATTGGAGAGATATTCATCAAAGGAAAATACCATCACAAGGAATGTCTATTTCAAAAGATGAAGTGTCTTACTATATCAAGAGAGGATACCTTTCTCTACTCGCAAGATCTTGGTTATTAGGAAGAGAAGATGGTCTGTTTGTTTATCTTCAGACAATGCCTACATGGCATGTGCCTAGGAGTATTTCACTCACTGTTGGTCAATCTTCAAAGCCAGTGCAAAGTGAAGTGTTTGATGACCTTTCTCTGGAATTACTGTTAAAAGATGGTGAAGCAGTTATTTTTGCAGTTGTTTTGCCTGTCCATGAGACAGAAGCGGAAGCTGTAAATCAAAATTTAAGAACATATAGATTAGGTGAAGCTCTCATGGGTGCCCCTTCAGAGCAAGAAACAGTTTCAATGCTTGTAATTGAGGCAAATATCCTGCCAAGAGAGTGAATTGGTAGAATACAGGTTCCTATGAATCAACAGGAAACAAATTTAAGCGAGCAGCAGGTTACACCGCGTAAAAGAAGAGTTTTGCCACCTCAAAGGGTTTGGCCATTGTTATTTACACTTGGTAACCTTGTCTCTGGATTTGCTGCTATTCACTACTCTTACAAGGGAGCAAGTTGGCATGGTCCTTGGGGATGGAGTGGCCTAACTATGGCTGGTTCACTTATCTTTTTGGGGATGCTGCTTGACAGTATTGATGGATCAGTTGCCCGACTAACAAGAAGTGTCACTGAACTTGGGGCAGCGCTGGATTCCCTCTCTGACTTGGTAACATGCGGCGTTGCTCCTGCTGTAATGGTTTTGTCGCTAGTTGCAAGTTATCTTGGAACTGACGGTCAAATAACTTTACTTGGTCCTGATGCAGATTTGCCATGGGGAAAGGTAGTATGGGGAATAGCGGCAGTTTACGTTTGCTGCGCTGCACTTAGATTAGCAAGGTTTACTGTTGAAACAGAACCTGCAAAGGGACCAAACGATCACATTGCGTTTCATGGAATGCCATCACCTGGTGCTGCTGGTTTAATTGCGTCATTGATTCTCTTACATCAACATGTCCTTGCAGGAGGAGGTGACTCCTTGTGGATTGGAAGAGCTTATGCATTTGGAGTCCCAATTGTGATGCTTATGAGTGCAGTTGCGATGGTCTCTAATATTCCTTATGACCATTTTGTTAATCGATATTTGGGAAGACCACAATCTTTTAGATTTATTGCCTTTCTAGTGATAATCATCTTTACTTGTGCTTGGTGGTTCCAAGAAACTGTGGCAATTGTATTTGTTGCTTATTCTTTAAGTGGTCCAGTTCACTTAATAAGAAATAAAAACAATATACTTTCAGAGGACTTATGAGTAACAAAATCAAAACAAGATTTGCTCCAAGCCCAACAGGTCATCTTCACGTAGGTGGCGCACGCACAGCAATTTATTGTTGGGCATTTGCAAGAGCAAGCGAAGGCGAATTTTTACTACGTATTGAGGATACTGATCAAAAGAGATCGAGCGATGAAGCAACAGAAGGCTTCTTCAATGATTTGGATTGGCTAAAAATTGACTGGGATGAGGGTCCCTCTCACTGTAGTTCGGGTGGTGGAGATGAAGGTCCATACTATCAGTCCAAGCGATTAGACATTTACAAAGAACAACTACAAAAACTTTTAGAAGAAGGGAACGCGTACTTTGCTTTTGAGACAGCAGATGAGTTAAATGCTGAAAGAAAAAAAGCAAGAGAAGAAAAGCGTGCATATAGGTATAATCGGGCTTCACTTAATTTATCTGATGAGACGGTTCAGCAATATCTAAGTGAAGGCAGACCCCACGTCGTTAGATTTAAAGTACCCGATGGAGGTCCTTTAACGGTGCATGATTCTGTAGTAGGAGATGTCACTGTTGAGCGAAGTGAAGTTGATGATTTCGTGATTTTTAAAACAGATGGTTATCCAACATATCATTTTGCAGTAGTTGTTGATGATGGGATGATGGATGTAACTCACGTTATCCGAGGTCAAGAACATTTGAATAACACCTTTAAGCATATTTTGCTACAAGAAGCATTTGAATTTAAGACACCAATTTATGCACATATTTCTCTAATTTTTAACCCTGATGGTTCTAAAATGTCAAAGAGAGATAAGGACAGGACTCTGCGAAAATATGTGAAAGATAATGGAATTGATTCGTCACCAGAAAATTGTATTCCTGAAGATGACTGGAATAAATGGATTTCTTCTAAAGAAAATCAACTTTCAACAAGCAATGCTACAACTCTTGCAGCAACTCTTGGAATTACACTTCCCGAAATAAATGTTGAGGATTTTAAACGTGCTGGTTATATGCCAGAAGTTTTAATGAACTACCTTTGTTTATTAGGATGGTCACCTAGCAATGATGTTGAGCAATTCGATGCAAACTTTTTAGTAGAAAACTTTTCATTGGATAGAGTTGTAAAATCACCTGCAAAGTTTGATAGAGCAAAATTGTTAGCGTTCAATCTTGATGCTTTTCAGAAATTGTCAACAGATGAATTCGAAAAAAGACTGTTTGACTGGTGTAAAGAATATGCTCCAGATTTTGCAGAAATCGAAAACTTCTCCTTGTTTGCAAAAGCAAATCATGAAAGGTCAAAGACATTTAGAGATTCGATCGTTACTTCTATGTTCTTAATTAAAGATGATGATGCAATAACTTGGGAAGAGTCAAAGCCAGTGAAAAAAGCTCTAATAAAAGGTGAGGAGCCAGGTGTTTCTCGCCTGCCAGCCGTCATTGAATCTATGAAAAAGATCGACTCATGGGACTCGAAATCAATTGAAGATTGTTTACATGATTTGGCAGAAACTCTTTCAGGAGGAAATCTTGGCAAAGTAGCCCAGCCAATTAGAGTTGCGGTTGCTGGTGGACCAGTAAGTCCGCCGATTGTTGATACGCTGATACTCCTTGGCAAGGACTCGACAATCAATCGCCTTGAAAGATGTGTAAATCACTTCCTAGATTCTTGCAATAAATAAGAGGAGACAGATAATTGTTTTTAAAAATATTATTCACTTTAGTTGTTAGTTGTTGTGTAATTGCAGAAGAGCCGTTTTCTGACATAAGTTATCAGGAAGCAATTGAAAAGTCGAGAACCAGCAACAAACTTGTAATGATAGATTTCTATACTACATGGTGTGGTCCTTGCAAGATGCTTGACAAGACAACTTGGAAAGATAAAAAAGTACAAGAGTGGCTTGAAGAAAAAACAATACCAATCAAAATAGATGCTGAAAAACTTAAACCAATTGCTCAAAAGTTTGATATAGCCGCATATCCAACAATTGTTTTTGTAAATAGTGCTGAAAAAGTTGTTGGAATGTTTGTAGGGTACAAATCACCAGAGAATTTTATTCCTGCAGCAGTAAATGCAATCTCAGGGATTACCGAATCAAGTATTGCCAGAAAAGAACTTGCAAAAGATAAGAATAATCCCTCTTTACGAATGGATTTGGCAAACAAATTAAAAAGAGAGAAAAAATATGAAGAAGCACTAGACCTCTATACTTGGTGTTGGGAAGAAGCTCTAAAACATGACCCCACATTCTCCGGAACAAGGATTAGTTTTTTGTTGATGTATGTAGAACAATTAAGCAATAAATATCCATCCGCACTGGAACGACTTAATTCATGGCTTGAAAATGCCAAAGAGGTTTTTGAATCAGATAATCCGACTAGGCAAGGTTGTATGGATTATTTTAATCTGTTAAGGACAAATGGAACTAGTGAAGAAGGTCGTCTGTCTATATACGATGGCTTGAGCGAAAGGGGAGATGTGGGAAAAGAAATACAATCGTGGCTTGGATATCTTGTAGAAGATGAAATGTTTAACCAAGAACGATTTGAAGAATATTTGAATATAGTTAATCTTGACATATTAATAATCTTACTTACAACGAATGAAAAACCCTCTAAAGACGGCAAATATTCAGAGATGATAATTAATATGCAAATCAATAAATCGGTAATGCCATTCGAAGCTCTCCTAGTTTTAAAACAAGACGAAAAAGCAAGCCGCCTTTTAGACGCTATTTTGCAATGTGATTCTTCAGATGAAACAATAGATAAATTGCGATCTGCAGCCATAAGTCGTGACAGATCTGATTACATAGAACTGATTAATACCGCTGTAGAAAACGTACAATAAACGCACTAGTTTCTCGCCTGATAGTTACTGGCTAGATTGTGGTGTGATAGTCAGTTAGACGATATCATACTTATATATGGCAAAAACAACTCCCAAAAATAACACTATTGAAGTGGTTGAGCCAATTGGTGAACGTGTTCTTATCCGCAAAGATGAAGATCGAAAAGTTACTAAGGTTGGCATTCATTTACCAGATAAGATAGAGATACCAACCATAACAGGAAGAGTTGTGACAGTCAGTTCTGTTATCGAGAATAACCCTGACTATCCAATTCAACAATATGACAAGGTTTTATTCAATCCAAAAAACAGTATCCCAGTAGATTTTGAGGGCGACAATCGACTTTTCGTAGTACCAATTGAAGATGTGGTTGCAATATTTAGGCGAGACACGTGAGCAGAAAGAATGTGGGTTCGACTGCCGAGTCGGTTCCTCTCTTAAAACGGTTTGGGCACCGCACATTGCGAGTTCCGGGGTCAAAGAGTTTAACATCAAGGGCAATCTTGCTCGGAGCACTTGGTGCTGGCAGAACGGTACTTGAAAATCCACTCAAATGTGATGACACAATCTTCTTAGCAGACGCCTTGTCTAAAATAGGGGTAGGGGTAAAGTGGTCGCCTATAAAATTGGTGTTACATGGGGTTGATGGCAAACCGCCACATGGAGCAAGTATTAATCTTGGTGCAGGAGGAACTCCTACAAGATTGATGATTGCAGTGGGTGCTTTAGCAAAAGAACCAGTTACAGTTGATGGCAACAGGAAAATGCGTACAAGACCTGTTGGTGAATTATTAACATTTCTTAGAGAGTTAGGCGTTAATTTTGATAGTGAGACATTGCCAGTAACAATTGACGGGACTAATTTGCATGGCGGTAGCGTAAATGTTCCTATTACAAAATCTAGTCAATTTATCACAGCGTTAATGTTAATAGCCCCATTTGTTGAAGATGGAATAACATTGAATTGCCAAGAACCAATCACATCGTCGACTTATGTTGACTTGACTATAAATGTATTGAGAACATTTGGTGTGGATGTATCTGACAAAAAAGGTGAAACAAATAGGGAAATTTCAGTTCCTAGGGCTAGAGTAACACATCGCGAATTAGATATAGAGCCAGACGCAAGTTCTGCAGTTTACTTTGCGTCTGTGGCTGCAATTCATGAAGGTATGACGATAACACTTGAAGGGTTATCCTTGTCATCAGCACAACCGGATATGGAAGCGATTCGGCTGCTTGGAACCATAGGCGCTGAAGTAGTTGAATCCGAAAATGGGATCAAAATTACAGGAACGGGAAAGATTCATGGGTTCGGGGATTTAGATGCTTCAGGTTTCCCAGATGCGTCACTCTGTCTTGCTTCAGTTGCTGCTGTTGCGGACTCACCATCACGAATTTACGGTTTGGAAACACTTCCATTAAAAGAGTCAGATAGAATTGAAGTAATGTCAAGATCTCTTGCTATGGCTGGTTGTGGAATTTCTTCTGGCGATACAGATATTCGTATTTCTCCACTGAAAAAAATAAAAACTCCAATAGCTATTGACCCAGTGGATGATCATCGTATCGCAATGGCACTCGCGGTTCTTGGATCTAAACGAGGAGGGATTTCAATAGTCAACCCATCGTGTGTAACTAAAAGTTATCCTAACTTTTGGCTAGACCTTCGCAAGGTATTTGAAGGACGCGATAATCCATGACTAACTTCAAATTCTTTGCAAAGCAAATGTTCAATTGGAGGGGTCGACTTATAGTTGCATTATTGTTGGCAGCATTTTCTGCTCTAGGTCTTGGAGTTGGGTTATTGAGTTTGGGACCTGCACTTTCTTTGATTGTTGATCCAGAAAATGGGAAGTCCTTAATACAACTTGCACAAGATCATAATGCTAGCAGCCCCTTATTTGCTGTTCCAACATGGCTAATGAGCATGTTGCCTGAAGGTAGATTTGATGGAGTAATATTCATTTTAGTTGGAGTAGCAGGACTAACGATTGTAGGAGGCATTGCCAATTTCCTTCATCAATATATGAGCGCTTGGATATCAGTAAACGTAGTAGCAAAAGTTAGAGAGAACGCTTTTAAGCATGTGTTAAATATGCCACTTGGAATTGTGCAAAAACTTGGAGCAAGCGAATTTGTTTCAAGAATAATAAGAGATGCTGAAGCATTGCAAGTCGGATTAATGGTATTGATGGGTAAATCAATCTCTCAACTTACTAAAGGTCTTGCGGCATTTATAGTTGCATGTGTATTTGATTATCGCCTGGTAATAATTGCAGTACTTGTATTTCCTATTCTGGCAATCACATTACACAAGATCGGGAAAAAAGTTAGTAAAGGCACTAAAGAATCACTCTCTGCCCAACAAGAATTGCTAAGAATATCAAGTGAGTCAATACAGGGCTTGAGAGCAGTTAAAGTTAATGTTGCTCAGAAGGCGTTTGTAGGTTCTTTTGAAAAAGAGAATAAGCAAGTAATAAAAGCAGAATTGAAAGTAAGGTTTATGCGAGCCCTTGGCTCTCCTTTGATGGAGATGCTTGCTATTTTTGTACTAGGAACTTTAGCTGCTATTGCAGCAAGATCAATAATCGCTGGCTCACTTGATTTTGATAGATTTTTATTGTCGATTGGTTCACTAGCAGTGGCTGGTGGATCGCTTAGACCTCTTGCTGGTTTGGTAACAGAAATACAGGCAGCAGAAGCACCGGCAGATAGAATAATGTCACTGTTGTCTATTTCACAAGAATGTGATGAAGACAAAAAAGATTTGAATAGACACCAAAAAACACTTTCCTTTAAGGATGTTACATTCACTTACGATAATTCTTCAGTTCCTGCAATAAAAGAGTTCACCGCAACTATCGAAAATGGGCAAAGAGTCGCTGTGGTTGGTCCAAACGGTTCAGGAAAAACAACTCTTGTTTCACTTATTCCTAGATTAATTGAGCCAGATTCGGGAAATGTTTCTATTGATGGAGTGGATATTAATGATGTCAACTTAAAATCATTAAGAAGCCAGTTAGGAGTGGTTACCCAAGAGACAGTTTTGTTTAGAGGAACCGTTGCAGAAAACATCTCTTTTGGAAGTGAAGCAAGCAGAGAAGAAATTGTTTTGGCTTCCAGGCATGCACATGCAGATTCATTTATTAATGAGTTAGATTCTGGTTATGATTCAGAAATATATGAACAGGGCACTTCCCTAAGTGGTGGACAGCGGCAACGCCTAGCTATATCCAGAGCCCTTCTGCGTGACCCTTCGATTTTAATTTTGGATGAGGCGACAAGTCAAATTGATACTGAATCAGAGTCAATGATAGGTGACACTCTTAATAGATATTGTGAAAATCGAACAGTTTTAGTAATAGCCCACAGAATGTCGACAGTTCAACACGCAGATAGAATATTTGTCTTAGATGATGGTTGCCTTGTAGGAGACGGCACTCACGACGAATTGCTATCAAATTGCGATGTATATAGACGGCTCGCTGAAACGCAATTGGTTACTGCTTGCAATGAGAGTTAAGGTTTTATTATGCTTAATGCTCTTGTTTGGCTGTGACCAAACAGAAAATGAAAAAGATACTGGTAATCGTATTGTTTCTTTGAGTCCGGGAATTACAGCAACGATTTCAGATCTTGGTTTAAATAACTTAGTTGTTGGCCGGAGTGCTTTTTGTAAAACTGTAGACAAATCGGTTCCTGTTGTTGGAGATATTTACAAGGTTGACTATGAAAGGTTGCTCCGGTTGAACCCATCCTATGTCTTTGTTCAAGAAACATCAGGAGATTTAGATTCGCACTTGAAAGAACTTGCCAGTCAAGGAAACTTTACATTGATTTCTTGGAGAGTTGACCGAATTGTTGATATTCAACAACTACACGATGAATTGGTGGAACTATTTTGTATAGATAAGCCGCCTTTTGAATTGGCGATAGAAAGATCAAACCAAAAGTTTCCTTCACCAATATTAATAATGACGTTAGGTTCAGAGGGTGCTTCAGGACTTTGTTTTGGCCAAGATACTTATCTAAACGATATCTTGGAAATAATCGGGTGTGTAAATGCGATTCACTCTAGCGGTTGGTTGTCACTATCACTTGAAGACATAGCTAAATTAAACCCAGAATTAATTCTTGTTGTTTCAGATACCAAAATGCCAATTTCTAATGGCATCCATACGTTAGATATTCCAGTTATTGAATTTATTCATAAGGATGTTCTGATTCCATCGAGTAAGATTGTCAATGTGGCTGTAAAGTTACAAGAAAAGTTGGAATCACAATGAGATGGAAGAACATAACTCTTTTTGCTTTTCTAGGAACTGTTTTGTTTGCAGCAGCTATTTTTCGTTTGCTAATAACTAGGGAAGTAGACGGAACATATTCACTTTCTTTTCCAGAAGATAAGTATCTTCTCTATCGTCTTGTTCCGATGGTTGCTGCTTTGATTGTGGGTTCTTGTTTGGGTGTCTCTGGAATGGGACTGCAAGTTTTATTGCGAAATCCTCTAGCTTCTCCTTGGATATTGGGATTATCTAGTGGGGCGGGGCTAGGGGTTATGGCAGCTATGTTTATCGATCACTCATTTGAATATACATTATTTGGTGGTCAAACTTTTGGAGCAGTAATTGGAGCGGTAGTTTCGCTTTTACTTGTCTTTTGTTTGTCAAACAGACGTGGTGGAATTGATCCAATATCGATGGTTCTTGTTGGAGTTGTTATCTCTGTTTTGTGTGGCGCAGGAATTATGGTTTTTCAGCACTTGGTTCCAATGGGTTTGCGTGGATCATTTACAACTTGGCTCATGGGAAGTTTGCCAGAGGTTGAGTCGTGGTTGCGATTGGGAATCCTAGGAGCAATAGTTATCGCTTGTATTTGGTTAATTGCTTGGTGGGGGCCAACTCTGGATGCTGCTTGTTTATCTGATGATGAAGCAAAAAGTGTTGGAGTTCATTTGCCAAGTATAAGATTACGTTTATTCCTAACTTCAAGTATTTTGGCAGCAATTGGAGTTATCCTCGCGGGACCAATTGCATTTGTTGGATTGATTGCTCCTCATGGCGCTCGCTTACTTACGAATTGCACTCACAGAATGTTAACAATCTATACTGCAATCATAGGAGCGTTACTTTTATTGACGGCGGATGATTTAAGGCAACTTGTGGACTTAGGTACTGGCCGTCTTCCAATCGGAATAGTTACAAGCGTTGTTGGAGGTTTTGTGTTTCTCGTATTGTTGCTTCGTGGAAGGGGAAAGGTTTGAGATTAAAGGTATCTGAATTATGCGTCCGATTTGGCTCACGAAATGCACTTCGCGAGATAAATTCTAGTGTTGACGGAGGAAAGGTAGTTGCTGTTCTTGGTCCAAACGCATCTGGGAAAACAACCTTGCTTAGATCTATCGCTGGTTTACAAAACCTATGTCATGGATTTGTTGAACTTGATGGTTCAAAAGTACATCGAATGAAACCACATGATCGCGCGAATAAAATTGCATGGGTGCCTAGAGTTGCCGAAGTGGCTGGTTCGTTTACTCTTCGCAAAGTTGTTGAATTTGGTCGGTATTCACTTGGTCCATCAAGGAGAAGAGTGGAAGAAGCCATTGCAAATGTTGGTCTGCTTGAAAGGAGCGAATCAACGTGGCACTCTGCAAGTGCAGGTATGAAGCAACGATGTGCGATTGCTAGGGCTTTAGCTCAACGAACTCCAGGAGGGGTGCTTGTTCTAGATGAACCAACTTCTGCTCTTGATCTTCGACACCTTCGATTAATAGGTGATTTGCTTAGAAAATGTGCTTCTGAAGGTGATATTGTAATTGCGGCAATTCACGATATTGCTCTTGCCATGGATATTGCTGATGAGGTAATTGTGCTTAAAGAAGGACGATTAGTTCTCGCAGGTGCAACTAAAGCCGTACTCACACCAAGTTCACTTGGCGACGTGTTTGGTGTCGATTTGGCTTGGGCAACAGATGAAGCAGGTACTCGACACCTTGTGCAACCATAAATGACGTATACTGTTAAATATGAAGGGTGTAACAATAATAATTATCTTGAGTGTTGTTTGGTCGATAATTGCTGGAATACTTGAGAAAAAAAAGGCGGCTGACAAAAAAGCAAAACTAAACACCAAGGAACAACCTTATTTAAAAGTCGATTCAGTGAATGTGAAGGTTGAATCGCTACGTAGAAAAAGAACTCCCAAACAAGTCAAAGAAGTTCCAAAGCAGGTAACCTCATATAAAACAGATGGCTTGAAATCACTTCGGGGGTTGCATAAGGACGATTGTCCTCTACCTCCTACTGTTCAGAGACAGAGTGTTTTAAAACCATCGATACAACTCGCAAAAATGCTTCATAATCGACGTAACCTGCGTACTGCCATTGTCTTAAGCGAAATACTCAACAAACCAATATCAAAACGAATTAAATGACCGCGGGTCATTTAATTAATTGACCCGCGGTCATTTAATGTGGTCATTTAATTTTGGTAAATGTCGTAGGAAGTCAGCATGTTCGGCTAAGTTAGGTATACTTTCCCGCAACATAGTGGAGATTTTCTATGATAGATATTCGTAAATTAAAAGAATTGGTCAAATTGATGGTCGCAAACGATCTTTCAGAGATGGATCTTCGTGATACAGACGAGCAAGTTACCATCCGAAGGCAAGGTGATGCAGTTGTTACTGTTCCACAGCAAGTTGCTCCTGTCCTAACTTCAGCAGTTGCACCTGAACAGAGTCAATCTGCTACAGCAGTTGCGGAACCACCAACTGATGGAGGAGTGGAAATCGTTAGCCCAATGGTTGGGACATTTTATTTGGCACATGATCCGGAATCTCCTCCATTCGTTAATGTTGGTGATACAGTTGGAGATGAAACTACTGTTTGCATTATTGAGGCGATGAAAATCTTCAATGAGATTAAAGCTCAGTGCAAAGGAACTGTTACAAAAGTACTTGTATCAAATGGCGACCCTGTTGAATTTGGGCAAGCACTATTCATAGTAAAACCTCAATAGAACACATCTCGATATGTTTGGAAAAATATTAATCGCAAATCGCGGTGAAATAGCACTGCGAATCATCCGTGCAGCAAGGGAACTTGGAGTAGAAACGGTATCAGTTTACTCCGAAGCAGACGCAAATGCGCCATGGTTGGAACTTGCTGATGAAACAGTTTGTATTGGAAAGGCACCGTCCTCTGAATCGTATCTTAGAATCGACAGAATTATTTCAGCAGCAGAAATGACGGATTCAGAAGCGATACATCCAGGTTACGGATTTCTTGCTGAAAATGCACACTTTGCAGAAGTTTGCCGCGATTGTGAAATAGAGTTTATTGGACCAACACCTGAGGCAATGGGTTTGCTTGGAGACAAAATCAGTTGTAAGCGTCTAGCAAAAAAAGCTGGTACCCCTATATTTCCCGGTACTGATGGTGAGATTGAAGAGATAGACGAAGCGGTATCTATTGCGTCGGAGATTGGATATCCAGTAATCGTTAAAGCAACAGCTGGTGGGGGTGGGAAGGGGATGAGAATAGCTCATAATGTTGCTGCTCTTAGAACTGCTGTAACCGCAGCTCAGCAAGAGGCAATTGCTTCTTTTGGAAATGGAGCGGTCTACTTAGAAAAGTTTTTGGACCATGCTCGTCATGTTGAAGTGCAAGTGCTAGGAGATAAACATGGGAATGCTGTTCATTTGTATAACAGAGATTGTACAAGCCAACGTAGACATCAGAAATTAATTGAAGAGGGGCCAGCTCCAAAGGTTGATGAGTTGATAAGAGACATGGTATGCGAATCAGCCGCCGAACTTATTCGAACTGCCAATTATAGTGGCGCTGCTACAGTAGAATTTTTGATGAATGAAAAGCAAGAATTTTTCATGCTTGAAGTTAATACACGTGTTCAAGTTGAACACCCAGTTTCAGAAATGATTACAGGCGTAGATATCGTTAAAGAGTCAATAAGAGTTGCAGCTGGAGAACCACTTTCTTGGACACAAGATCAAATAAAACTAAACGGTCATGCTATTGAATGCAGACTAAACGCAGAGGATCCGAGTAGCAATTTTATGCCACAGCCGGGAAAAATTGAAACATGGCAACCAGCAGGTGGTCCTGGTGTGCGCCTTGAGTCCCACGTTCGTGTCGATTATCAGATACCACCAAATTACGATTCAATGATTGGAAAGTTGATCGTTCATGGGCGTAATAGAGATGAAGCGATTATTAAAATGCGGTCAGCCTTAGGTGAGATGAAAATAGGTCCTATTGCAACAACAATTCCGCTACATCAACGTCTTCTAAATCATCACTCATTTGTTTCTGCTGACTTTGATATCAACTGGGTTGAACGTCTTCTTGAAGAATAATTACCGTTTGTTTCGAACTGCCTGAATATTGCATGTTCCAATGGTATATTCTCCTACTCTAAATTCCTTAATCCATTCACCTTCCGTGATTTGGAAGATAAGATTTAATCTTTTTGGATTGCTAGAAGTTAACACATTCATTGGTAATTCGTCAATACTGATGATTGGATTGCTAGGTGAGAGAGTAAGTTGCATGCGTTTTGGATCGCCGACTATAAAACCAATAGGAGGATATTTACGACCTTGCGAATCAATCAATACTACTGGTGAATTGGGAGCTACAACTCCATGTAAATCCTGAAAAGCAGCGCTTTTATCAGCATCTACAGGTAATTGAACGATAGCGGTTCCCTTGTCGGATTTTATTCCTTTAATTGCAAGTGCCGAAGATACTCCTTGGTGAGTCCATTGAGTATTAAGAGTTCCTTCGATTAGCGTGTTGTCTTCTTCATCGTATTCAATATTATCCATAGGTCCATTAGTGGAGATGCGAAGACCTCTAATTTTAGAAGTGACGTCAAAGAGGTGTTGAATGTCTTTGCCAAGAGGATCTCTTGCAGCAAGAACTTCCTCGTCAGTCAACTTAACACCTCTATATTGTTTTGTAGCAACAGTTGTCAGTGGAGTTGGTGCTTCTGGAGGAAGTGGTAATCTTGTTCCACGAATTTGAATGAACCTTGGTTTAAACGATCGATTTGTTTCAAATGCAAATTTAATTGCTGAGTTCTGTTGTCCCGGAACACTAGTTGCGTAATGAGAAACTTTGTCAAATCTGAAAAGTATTTCTCCCTTATCTTTTACTTCTTGCTTCCAAGATATCGGATAGAAAAGTTCAGGCGGATTGCTACCCCTTGCTTCTCCGATAAGACGTACTTGTGAACTTGAGATGCTCAGTTGTCCTCCGAAGTCCTTTGCGTTTGAGTTAAACAATACTTGTATTACAACAAGACCATCTTCACTTTGAGCAACCTTTGTGGCTTTTGCTGCATCTGGAGCTAGTGAGAGTTGTCCTTTTCCGCCATCAAATGAATCGCGTACTAGATATGAAAGTTCATCAATACGCGGGTTGAATTGTTGAAGAGGAGATTCGCTGATGTCAGGATGTAAAGTTCCTACGCTAAGGATGCTGAAAAAGTTAGCAGTCAGTTTTGGAATATCTACCCAAATAGGATCTCCGACATGTCCGACTTGTGCTCCTCGGGCATTCTCATCCCTGCCAATTCCCCGGTATTCCATTATGTTATTGCTTGATTGCACAAAACCCGAGCCAATTAAACAAATACCAACGGATAGTATTCCAGAGCAAATGCCTGCAATCCCTCCGAAAGTAAGATTTGCCCAAGACGGGAATGTTATATTAGCTCTAACAACTTTATCTGATATTACACGTAGTATTAAGAGAAAAACAACGAAAACACCAACCAGAACAGCCCCCCATGCATAGTTGTCAAATCCGCTACCTTTAAGAATCGCCATTGTGATTGGTTCCCAAAGCGATAGAGCAATAGCACCTGCTGCAATTACACAAACCAGATGCAATAACGAACTGAACAAACCCTCATTAGCCCACCAATAAGCGATTAGTGCGACTAGTCCAAGGATGATGAGATTGAAAATAATAATCATGGCAATTTACTTACTCGATGTAGTCGATTTTGATTTCGATTTCTTTTTAGCATTTACTCTTCCGAATTCTTCAAGTGACGTGTCTCCAGCTGCAACTTTTTGCCATGCAGCTTCTTGAAGACGTATTAATTGTTTATTTCTTCTTGCGTGTGCCATCGCTGCCTTCAAGTCACCTGCAATGAGATGTTTTCGTGTTTCATTATCTAGGAACATTGTTTCAAAGACACCTACTTGACCCATGTATCCTGACCCATTACAAACAGGGCATGTCAGAACCTTGTTCTTGTGCTCAATTTCTCCACCCTCACGATAAAGTTGTTCAACAGAATCAACTGGCAATCCTTGCTTGACCAAATCGGGCGTTGGCTTATAGCTAACTCTGCAATTTTCACAAAGGCGCCTTACCAGTTTCTGATATACAACAGTTTGTAAAGAATTGAATGATTGTCTAGGGTCGGCAACCATCCCAGCCCATTTTGACAATAAGTCAGACATAGAAGTTGCAGACATTGTTATAAAAATCAAAGGACCGTCTCGACCAGGTTTTGAGGCAGTTTTGGCTGCCTTTGCCTCTGTTAAGTCCGTAGCAAGAATAACCTCTGGATCTCTTCTAATAATGGTTTGCAACTGTGTTGCATAGTCCCCAGATTCTTCACTACAAGTATTATGTGTTATTCCCTCAAGAGTTGCAATTACTTCTTTTTCGAGAGTTACTATGTTGCATAGATAAGCATCATGCTGGCTTAATATAGAGTATCCAGTTGTTGTTATACCGCTCTGTTTTTCTCCACCAATTAGAACTATCCCATGACGACGACTATCATCTTTAAGTTGATCAAGTAATTCGCGTTGTTTAGGTAATAGTCCAATTGATTCCCAAGTTCTCAGTACACTTTCTGTTCTGTCGAATTCAAGACGAACAATATGGGTACTCGAGGATCCAGACGAGGTTAAATTGACATGTGCACTAGTTGCATCGGTTGAAACGTCGAATGATCCTGTTTGTCTTCTTCTTACATCAGATGGGTCTGCTCCAGAGGTCTCTTTTATAAACGCGAGAACTTTTGCTCCCGCATCAGCTGAAATAGATTCTTGTTTTGTTGGTACTCCGTCAACAAGGTAGACTCCCATCATCCCGCTTGAGGTAAGTTGGAGATCAAGTCTACTGGCTCTATGGCTTAATGCTTCAGAAATAAGTTCTTCAACTTTTAGATATGTGTCAATTAGTGCATCATCCTTATCAGGAACTCGTACAGCTCCGTTGTAGCCATTAAATTTCATTTTTACTTGACGAGAAGCCTTGGCAATTTTACGTTTTTCAAGAGTTTCTTTGATTGAGCCAGTGCCAATTTGGAATTTGTGAACTTCTGCTACAACATCGTTGCGTACTTTCCAATACACAAGAATTGGAGAAAGGATTACTATGATGCCAATCGGGAATGCAAAGTAGAAATTTACTCCAAAAAGCATTATCGCAAGACCAACAAATGCTGCTGATGTATGGAAGCTGTTCCATTTGATTGAGTTTAGATGAGCAGAACGTGCATCTTTTTCTAAATGCTTACTGACGAGCCAGCCCCAAGCTATAAAAACAAAGAAAATCAATATTGGTTTCCATGGGCTGAGTAAAAAAACTGGAGTTGCGTCGGATAACATCGATGTGATCATTATGCAATTCCCTTGATTTTCATTTTTAGATCTTCTGGTTTTGGAGTTGCTTCCATTGCTATTTTGAGTGAAACCCATTCCGCTTCTACAAGTCGAAGCAGGGCAGTGTTTAGGTCTACCATTCCTTCTTCATGGCTCTTGATAATAACGTCGAGAAGTTCACCTTCACGACCTTCAAGAATATATTTAGTAACAATGGGAGTACCAAGTAAAATTTCAAGAGCTGGGATTCGTGGTGTATCTTCATGCAGAGTTGGTAAAAGTTTTTGGTAAACAATCGCACGTAAATTATATGCGAGAAGTTTACGTATTTGTGGACGTTCATTCTCTGGGAATAAATCGTAGATACGACCAAACGTTTGCCATGCAGAAGAAGCGTGAATTGTTCCAAAAACCAAGTGTCCTGTCTCGGCAGCACGAATTGCTGCTTCGAATGTTTCGTTGTCACGCATCTCACCAACAAGTACAACATCTGGATCTTCTCGTACAAGAGCACGTAACGCTTCATTAAAACTCAAGCAATCAATCCCCACTTCGCGTTGATTGATAGTTGCCTTCTTATCGTTGAAGATATATTCAATTGGGTCTTCGATTGTGACAATGTGGCATCGCTTGCGTTCGTTAACGTAATTGAGCATCGCAGCAATGGATGTTGATTTGCCTGAACCAGTTACACCAGCAAAAAGGATGAGCCCATTTGCGCTCATTGCAACATCTCCTAGAATTGGTGAAAGGTGTAATTGTTCAAACGACATAATATTTGATGTAATTAACCTGCAAGCAAGGGATGGCTTACCTCGTGCCATAAACATGTTAATACGGAACCGTCTGTCTTCGTCGTAATCGTAAGCGAGATCAATCTGTCCATGCTTATGAAAATGATTGTATTGACCTTCGTCAAGGATATCCTTAGCGATTTGATAGCATAACGGTTCGCTGTTAACTTCAGCATCAAGAGATCTCAAAACACCCCTTACTCGGATGCGTGGTTTAGTACCTGCTTTGATGTGTAGATCTGATGCTTCAAAGCTAATGGTTGCTTTGAGCATTTTTCTAAACTCTGCAACCCCTTGTCCTGGTGAAGTTCCCATGTCGTGGTGTACTGGATCAGCTGTAATATTTTCTTCTATATGAGTCACTATTTTGTCTCTTCTTAATGTTTCTGTGCACTGTTTATACAATGATTGAGCAGAGTATCATATTGAGGGGTGTTACTACTGAAAATCGGCTTGATAATAAAGGTCAAAAGTAGTAAAATTGATCAATGGAAAAGTTACGTATATCTGAAGGTATCACGTTTGATGATGTATTACTTGTTCCTCGATTTAGCGATGTAATGCCAGATTTGGCTGATACCTCAACTCGTCTAACGAACCGTGTAAAACTGAATATTCCGCTGATTTCTGCACCAATGGACACTGTTACCGAGTCCTCATTGGCAATTGCTCTCGCTCAAGAGGGTGGTATTGGCTTTATTCATAAAAATATGCCTCATAACGTTCAAGCACGCGAGGTTGCGAAGGTCAAGAGAAGTGAAAATGGGGTAATTACTGATCCAGTTACTCTTAGCCCTGAGGATTTAACTGGCAAGGCAAATGAGTTGATGTACGAGCAAAATGTTTCAGGCTTCCCTGTTACGCTTGATGGCGAAGCAGACGGAGAGGTTGTTGGGATTTTGACTCGCCGAGATATGAAATTTGTCAATTCTGATAATCAACTAGTTGGTGAATTGATGACATCCAAAGACCTCGTCACAAGTGGTGTGAATACAACCTTGGAAGAAGCCGAGACGATGATGATTCGCGCTAGAGTTGAAAAATTAATTCTAGTAGACGACGATAATAAATTGTGTGGCTTGGTGACAATGCGGGATATTGAAAACATTCGCCATCATCCTCAAGCGTGTCGTGATAGTCGAGGTAGATTACGAGTTGGTGCAGCTGTTGGTGTAAACCAATATGATCGTGTTGAAGCACTAATTGAAGCCGAAGTTGATGTTGTTGTTGTAGATACTGCTCATGGTCATTCACAAAATGTTATCGATACCGTTAGAGAGATTAAAAAGCGGTGGGATATCGATGTAATCGCTGGGAACATAGCAACCACAGAAGGTGCAGAAGCTCTAATAGAAGCAGGTGCTGATGCGGTAAAGGTTGGTATTGGTCCTGGTTCAATTTGTACAACAAGAATCGTAAGTGGTGTAGGTGTTCCTCAGCTAACAGCGATAATAAATGTATGTGAAGCAGCAAACAAACATAATATCCCTGTAATAGCAGATGGAGGGATTCGACAAAGTGGGGATATTGGAAAAGCAATTGCAGCTGGAGCGAGTTCAGTCATGCTTGGTTCTCTTTTTGCTGGTCTCGATGAGAGTCCAGGTGAACTTATTTTGCACCGAGGTCGAAGGTTCAAAACATACAGAGGAATGGGAAGCGAAGGTGCGATGGGTTCTGGATCTGCAGATCGATATGGTCAAGCGAATACAAATAAATACGTTCCTGAAGGTGTAGAGGGCAGAGTTCCATACAGAGGAAAACTTAACGATTTCACTTATCAAATGGTTGGTGGTTTGCGTGCTGCTATGGGATATTGCGGAACAATAAATATCAATGACTTGCGCAATCAAGCTACTTTTGTTCGTGTAAGCGGCGCTTCGTTGATTGAAAGCCATCCTCACGATATTCAAATCATTAAAGAGGCGCCAAACTACCAAGTTGCCAGTGAACCATCTGCGCAGTAATCGTACATCTTTAACTGCCTCACTCGTTCTTACGGGATTAGCATCCACTGGCACAAGTGTTATTTGGAACGGGTTACCATTTATCGCGAAACGTGATTATGGTTTTAGTGAGAGTGAGAATTTATCCCTCTATTTACTAATTGGTTTTGTGTATGTTACTGGGGCGCTAACTTCAGGAAAATGTATTGGTTTTTTAAAACCGTTTATTGCAACGCGAACAATTATTGCTTTGCTACTTTTAACTGTTGCAGGAGTTTGTTCGTTGCCATTGTTATTCACAAGCGACCTTGTACTGTGGGTTTGTGGTGCTGTTGCGGGCTTTTGCAGTGCATGGCTTTGGCCAATTGTTGAGAGTTATTTAGTTGCAGGTAGGCATGGCAAAGAAATGCGCCGCGCTATCGGCTGGTGGAATTTGGTTTGGATGATTGCAGTTGCTGGGGTGATGCTAGCGATGGCTCCTCTTATGGACAAGCATGCCTCGATGGTGATTGTTGGTCTTGGAGTAATGAATTTAATCGCAATTTGTGTATTGCCTTGGTATCCTTCAAATCCACCTGAACATGATGATGAAACAGCTGCCAAGCATGTTCCAGCTTCGTACATTGGATTGCTGAAGGGGGCAAGAGTGTTGTTGCCACTGAGTTATGTTGTCAATGGCGTTCTAGCACCGCTTTTACCTTATGTTTTTGCTTCGATTGCAATTGACATTCTCTGGCAGACACCAATAGCTTCAATTTGGATGATTTCACGTGTTCTTGCAACGGCACTATTGTGGAAATCTGAGGGATGGCATGGGAAGTGGGCAACCCTTTGGGGAGCGTTATGCGCGATGGGGATAGGATTCATTTTCATTTTGAGTGCAAATTCGTTATCGGTGCTCGTTGTTGGGCTTGTATTATTCGGGGGTGGAATGGGCGTAACATATTATGCTGCCCTGTATTACGCGATGACTGTGGGTCGTGCTGAGGTTGATGCTGGTGGAAAACACGAAGCACTGATTGGCGGTGGGTACATGATGGGACCAATGATTGGATTGACCTCATTACAGTTCTCCTCAACCTCATTTACACCAATAATTTACGTTGTTTTAGCAATTCTTGCCCTTGCTATTGTGTCATTAGCAGTTATTTGGCAAAAAGCCCGATAATCTTCTGGCATTTTCTGCGTTATTCACATTAGAATCGTCTTTCCGATTAAGAACCATAGAGGAGTACCCCTCGTAAGGAAGATTTATGTTTACACATTTTGCTATCGTTTTAACACTATCACTTGTACCAGATACAGGTCTTACAGATCCAGAAGCAATGCCTAACTTTGGAGGCATGATGATGAATCAGTCAGAAGACGGCCTACCACCATTTGACAAAGTTGCCGATGGTTACGAAGCGGTTGTATCTTCAGTAGATGGACAACAGGGTCTTTACTCTCTCTACCGAGATGAAGATGACAATTTATTGATTGAACTTCCCGCTGACTTTGATGGCCAGCCAATTTTAATTGCATATACGGTTGCAAGTGGAACCCGTGAGGCAGGAGTACAACTTGGTGACATGTACGGTTTTTGGACACGAATCCACGACCAACTTGTTCTGATTGCTCCAAACCTTGAAACTAGAACTACTGGTGACGATCAATCACAACTTGGTTACGACCGCGTCTTTACCGACCGTGTAGTTCTTAGTGTTCCAATTATTACTGAAGGACCAAACGGTGGTCCAGTTATCGATGGAACAAATTTGTTCCTTCGCGGTTCTGGAAACTTTTTTGGGTATTCCACTCGTGGAGCGCAAACTGGTTTAGCAACTCTTACTAAAGCAAAAAGTTTTCCTTCGAATGTTGAGTTATCATTTGAATTACCACTTAGTGGTGGACAGTTCGGAACGATTTCGTACTCCATACGAACAGTTCCAAAAGACACAGGGTATCAGCCACGAATTGCTGATCATCGAATTGGATATTTCAACACTACACACATGGATATAGGTGACCCATCGAACGATGAGCCATGGGTTCGTCACATCAATCGTTGGCACCTTGAGAAGGCAGATCCAAAACTAAAAACGAGTCCCCCAAAGCAACCAATCGTGTTCTATTTGGAACACACAATTCCTGTGCGTTACCGCAGATGGGTTCGCGATGGTGTTCTTGAATGGAACAAGGCTTATGAGCAGGTCGGGATTGTTAATGCAATAGAGGTTTATCAACAAGACGCTTCAACTGGCGCTCACATGGAAAAAGATCCCGAAGATGCACGCTACAACTTTATTCTTTGGACCAACTCAAATATGGGCTTCGCAATTGGACCAAGCAGGGTTGACCCTGAAACCGGTCGCATTCTTGATGCAGACATTGTGATGGACGAAGGTTTTGTTCGTGGGTGGACAAAAGCGTGGCACAAATTGCTTCCAGAAATTGCAATGGAAAGTTTTGATCCAGAAGCCCGTGAATGGTTAAAGACACATCCAAATTGGGACCCTCGGATACGACTTGCCAACCCAATAGAGCGAAAACAGATTGCGATGCAAATTGCAAAAGAGGTTTCGCATCCAGCACTTGCAAAGAATACTGAAATGGTGGGGGATGACGAATATGACGGCCTTGGCAATCGAATGAGCCAGATGAATGGTGCGTGCATGTATCCCGTTTTCCAAGCGGCTGAATTGTCCATGGCAAGGTTGCATCCAGATATTTTGAATATGTTGGATGGAGATGATGATGGAGATAATGGGGATGAAGGTGATGGCTACGATGGCGATATGCTCGATGGTGTTCCTGATTGGTTTATTGGACCACTTCTTCGCGACATCATCATGCACGAAACAGGGCATACTCTTGGTCTTCGTCACAATTTCAAGGCATCGACTGTTTATGATGTTTCTGAAATGAACGACCAAAACTTTAAACCCGAAGCAATTTGCGGTTCAGTTATGGATTATTCCCCAATCAATATTAACGTTGAGGATGGACCTGATCAGGGTGACTTTACGATGATGACTATTGGTCCTTATGACATGTGGGCAATTGAATATGGTTACACCACAGATGATGAGGCGTTGCCAGACATTCTTTCACGTGTTAACGAGCCACAACTTGCTTATTCAACTGACGAAGACACTTTTGATAGCGACCCTTCATCAAGGCGTTTTGACTGGGGTAAAAATCCACTTGATTATTCTGATTCTCAAATCCGTTTAGTGAAGCAACTTCGTGAAACGATACTGGAGAGAATGGTTAAAGATGGTCAAAGTTGGGGTCGCGCACGCAGTGGCTATGAAATGCTTCTGAACAGGCAATTCTCCGCAGTTGGAATTGCAGCCGATTGGATGAGTGGTACTTTGAATAACCGTGCTCGCAAGGGCGATCCGGGTGATCGAGACCCAATTGAAGAAATTGCACCAGAAGTCCAACGAAGAGCGCTTGCGATCGTTTTAGAAAATACAATGCGCGATGAGGCATGGGGTTTAAACAGTGAATTACTGCATAAAATGACCGTTGAAAAAAATTGGGGTCCTGGCGGTGGTAGTTCGATGTACACAAACTCATCATGGCCGATTCATGCTCGGATTGGTGGAATGCAGGCATCTGCATTGTCGATGCTTATGAACCCAAGTACGCTTGGGGGTTTGTACGATGCTGAAGTCCGAAACGATCCATCTATTGATGTGTTAACAGTTGCTGAAGTTATTCAGGAGGTAACCGATGAGGTCTGGAGTGAACTTGGTGATTTGCCTAGTAATTCAACAAACCGTGAGCCAGCAATTTCAAGTTTGCGTCGTAATTTACAAAACGAACATCTTTCGCGGCTTATTGAACTTAGTTTAGAAGAGGATGCGGGTACTCCAGCGAGTCGTACAATTCAAAGTTTGGTTCGCATGCAGTTGCAAGACATCCAGAAGCAATTAAAAAATGCGAAGGCGAAAGATGCGTACACTAGAGCTCACTTGTCTGACGCTTCAATGAAAATAAAGAAAGCCCTCAACGCCCAGTTCACCATCGGTGGTGATTCTGGCGGTGGAGGTATATTTGACTTTTCGATGCTATTTGGTGAGTAAGGCTTCAAAAAAAACCCGTGGGAGGGTTTGTAAGTGTTTCTTTTAGTACTTGTGCTATTCTACGCCTTGTGACGAGAGGAACTCAATCAATTCAACGACTTTGGTTTGAGCCGGTTTTAGGTCCAGACATAGATGGCTTTTGGCTTGAGCCGGAGCAGGATTTACTAATTGGTCGAGGTTCACATTGTGACATTAAGTTGCCCGATGCGACAATTTCAAGACAACACTGTCGTTTTCAATCATCAGAGGCGGGCTGCTTTCTTCTTGACCTAGGTGGAGGTCTTGGCACCTTTGTAAATGAGATCAAGTGCCAGAAGGGAAAGGCAGTTCCGATATCTTCGGGTGACATGATTCGCATGGGACAGTGGGTTTTTCGCACAAGTATAAGGCAGGGTTCTCCTGTCTCAATGCAAACGATCGATGATAGTGTTGAAGTTGAAGATCGAGTTCAAAGAATGACTCAATCTGATTTGGGGCATTTGGCTCAACATCGCCTAAGTTTACTAATCGATTGTTCTGAGTATATAAATAAAGCATCAAACTTAAAAGAACTTGGTGAACTATTAGTTAAATCCGCAATAGACGGAACTGGTTTTCAGCGTGCTGCAATGTTGATTCCAGCAGGGGAAGAAGGAGAAATTGAAGTAGTTGCATTCCTTGATGGTGATTCGCGTGATGCATCTGGTACAACTTTTAGTCGTTCACTTCTACAAGGCGCATGCAGGGGAGACGTAGCGTGTTTGCTTTCAGGAGAGACCGCTGGCTTTGGTCACTCAATAGCTGACCTAAACATACATTCAGCAATTTGTGCTGGACTTTTGGTCGATGATGTTTTGGTTGCTTACCTTTACCTTGATGCTCGTGAACAAGAACGTCAAGTTCAATCGGATGCTGCGGGTTTTTGTAAAGCACTTTGTCGAATGGCTGGTCTTGCTTACGCGAACCTTCGACGCTTAGAAATGCAAATTCGTCAAATCAAATTAGAGCAAGATATTTCTGCAGCACGTGAAGCACAACAACTAATGATTCCAAAAGATATTGGCGCTGGAGAAATATTTGGCTGGGGGAGA